>JALHTG010000004.1 GCA_022865705.1 Candidatus Bathyarchaeota archaeon
CCAATCCAGATTCTTCGGCATCAGTCCCTCGGACACACAGACCTCATACAGTTCCGTTCCGGGGTATGGAGTTACGACGCTGATAATGGCTGTACGCGGGTCTATCTCCTTCATCAATGACACCGTTTTGTCAATCTCCTTCCTTGTTTCCCAAGGGAAGCCTATCAGGAAGAAGGCGCTCAGTTTCATCTTGTTATCTTTGAGTATCTTGTTCGCATTTCGCACCTGCTCGACGGTGATACCCTTCTTGATTCTCTTGAGAGTCTGTTCGTCACCTGACTCGACACCAATTGTGATTTCCTCGCATCCCGCATGCTTCATCTTCTTGACAAGACCGTCCTTGATTAGGTTGGCTCTTGTTTCAACGACCCATTTGACGCCGAGGTCTTCCTTTATGAACAGGTCACAGATATCATCCACGCGTTTCCTGTCCAGTGCGAATGTGTCGTCTTCGAAACTGAATCGTCTAGTCTTGAATGCGTTCCTTACCTCTTTTATCTCCTGAATCACGTTCCCAGGTGATCTGAATCTGACCTTTCTCCCCCATACCTTGTGAGAGGCGCAGAACACACAGCTATACGGGCAACCCCTGCTTGCGAAGATATTCCCGAACGCATCTGGAGAAAGATTCTCCTTCTCCATGACAAGATGTTTCGCTGGGAACGGTAACTCATCCAGATCACCTATCAAAGGCCTATCCTGGTTGTGAACGACCTTTCCATCATGCTTGTACGTGATCCCGAGAACCTTGTCTGGCTCCCTTAAGTTCTCAACAAGGTTCAGGAAAGTGTATTCTCCCTCCCCTCTGACAACGAAGTCAACATCCGGATTCCTCATCGACTCGTCAGGAAGTATCGTGGGATGGACGCCGCCCCAGACAACAGGGGTGTCCGGACAGATTTCCTTCACCAACCGGCTAACATTCAATGCCGAACCATATTTCGCGGTCATAACGGAGATGCCGACGATGTCCGGCGAGCAACTGCGAATCACTCCCTCAATGTCTTTCCATAGCGAATGCTTCTTGTCACCCAGAGTGCGCAGGTAATCCTCATATCTCGCACTCATGCCGGATGCCGACACGAGTTGAGAGCCCGGCCTGTAATCAGCGTTGTAGACGAATACATCATAACCTTGCTTCTCCAGAACTGCGGCCACATAGCACAAACCCAAGGGAAGGTGAGCAGAACTATAACCAAATAGCCTATACCAAGGCGGGCTCACGAGCAGAACCTTGCTTTTGCTAGAATTCACAGATGAACCCGTCCTTAGGTGACCAATCAAGTTGCTCGACGGATTGTAATAAAGCTAGCGAACCCTCCCAACCACCGTTTTGAAGACGTATAACTGCCCAGGAACCTCGTACACCTTCAAGAAATAGTTGCTGTCATCGAAGATGGAAAGATGTTTTGAGTCCACTCCACCATACTGAGGCGCGTCAACATCCAACGAGCTTTGATACAGCCATTGTATTGTCCTGGACGAGAGCACGATCAGGAAGGTCAAATCTGTGCTCTGAATGCCTGAGCGACTGAGGTAGTATTGCTCTGTCCAGTCAAGGTTTCCTTCGATCCCCCCAATCAGTGATTCAAGTCCTTGATACGCTTGGGAAGACTTGGCGGCATCGAAGACTCCGGTTTTCAGATCTGACAGAAGCTGTTTGTGCCACTGATCCAAATCATCAGAGATAAACATCCTGTTCGTGATCCAAACCTTGTTAGACAACGGATTCAGAAGCATCATGGTCCAATAATCGCTAACAATTGTGGCTGTCTCATTCGTGTTCTGCCTCAGCCATAGAGCAGCATCATATTCATAGGACGCTACTTTGGACGGAGGAAACTCCGACAACTTTTTGACAAGCGGTTGCTGCAGGTTTGGCACTACGGAAAACAAGAACAGTCCAATGATCGCCGCGCTAATCAGAACTCTGCTTTTGCCTCTCCATTTGTGAAGGAACCCAACACCGTCTAAGACGAAAGCGGGTATGCTAGTTATTGCCATCGCCATGAAGGGGGTAGCAATATCCATGACCCTGACAAGCCAATAATCGGGGAAGAAGAATAGGCCGAACGAAACAGTGAGAGAAGACGTGCCCAGGAACCAGCTTGAGGCTTTGTTGAAGTAGCTGCGCGAGAAGATCAGTGCAACCACTCCGATCATGAACAAGTAACGTATAGCTGAGGTGTTGCCGTCGGAGAACACGATCTTTTTCACGAGGAAGGAACTTGTTGTTGACGGTTGTCCGTACCCCAAGTAAGTCGATATGGGGAGGTCAGGGATATTTATCAGACCGTTCCAGGCGAGAAGGATCAGCGAGAACATTGTTAGAGAAATCGCTGTGAGCACGGCGCGATTTCTCTTGAGTCTCAAAAGATAGCTGAAGGAGACGATGACTATGAGAAAGGCCATGTAATACAGGGAATCCGTATCATGCATCGTATAGACGGTAAGGAAAACCATTAACAGAAAAGTCCCTAAGCCAACCTTCCTGCGAACAATCGCGGTTGCGAGAGATATTAATATGAAGCTGACAATCACCAACGGCCTGACAAGCGCTAGATAGGTCTCATATGATATACCAAAGGAAGGGACCAAACCGATCACGAGGAAGCTCGTCATGAAAGCCAAGATGGCCATTGGAAGGCTAACGCAGATAATGGATGAGAGTAGCGACTTGGAACTGTTCTCCCGAGATTTCTCAAGTAGTTCGGTTAAAGGCAGTAAGAACCACATACTGAGGCTGATTAGGATGCTGTTTGACTTGAACTGGTAAACCGGGGCACTCTGCAATCCCGAGGGGATGTTGAGGAAAATGCTCATGCATCCACACAATAGAGAGGCCCATAAGTTCGACGTCAATTTGTAGACCAGCAAGTTGACACCTAGAGCAGCCACGAAAGTCACAAGGAGAGTCGCGGTGTACCCGAAGTATTCTGGTGCGCCTATGTTGAACAGCTGACATGAGGTTGTCGCAAAGAGAATGTCAAACCATCTTTGCGTTATGTCGAAGAAACCGCTGCTCCAGAGCCTTAGGACACCCTGCACCTGAGCTATCGGATTGGCCCACGCATTCCAGACCGTGAAAGGTGCTGGTACGAACGACAGTTTCAGAAAGAATGCTGTGAGACTCGTGAGAAAGATGGAAAGGATCGAAACAACGTGTTTCCTGCTTAGACTTTTTTTCCCCTTCCGCAAGAAACTCATCACTTCTCGGCCAAAAAGAAAAAGCAAGCCTAGCGAAGAAAACGACAAGAAGAGGAATCCTATGTTCTGCAGTAGTATTCCTGCGTTGGCAATCTGAAGAATAGCAGCCATAGCCTCCATCGCGAGAACCCCCACTATGTAATCGACGACCAAGGAGCTTAGAAAACTCAAGTCGACCTTTTCTTCCAAATGTGCCAAATTGTCCAGTACAACTCCCACCAGAAGAGGAAGCAAATAGAATGAGGGAAGCGCCAATACTGACTTGGCTTCAAGCGGTAGGTTAACGACTCGAGTCACAATCATCCCGAGATACAAGTAAGGGAGAGAGACCAAGCATAACATTGGGATTGCAGGTTTACGCAGAACCTTTCCGAAGGAAGCCATGGTGTCTGTCAGAATTCGATGACGCATCTAGTTATGGTTTATGGGAGCATCAGAAGTTGCCCAAG
>JALHTG010000029.1 GCA_022865705.1 Candidatus Bathyarchaeota archaeon
AAAGCAGGCAAAGCTTCTTTCTTGATATTTTTCGTGATATACATGTCCTCTTATCTTTTCAGCCATCTCTGGATCTATATACGCATCTTGGAAGTTTCTTACTACGAGACTTCCTCGCTCTAGATTGGAGATTGGAAAGTCGTTCAACGTTCCATACGTAGATAGCTCTCTGTAACTTTGGCTTCCTCTGATCTTTTCCCAAGCACAGTCAACGAGTTCCATGAACTTCTCAGTGTGTTTAACCTCTAGGCATCCAGATCCTCGGACAGTCACTGCCTTTAGATTCTTGGAGCCCATAACGGCTCCTAATCCACATCTTCCAGCAGCCCTAGCCCTATTCGTCACGATGCAAGCACTTCTGACCAAATTCTCTCCAGCTGGACCGATGCATGAGATCTGAAAATCCTCATCCTTCAATTCCTCCTTTATCAGTTCGTCAGCGTCCCACGTGGTCTTACCCCAAATCGTGGACGCGTCTTTGATCTCTATTGTTTTGTCGTCTACACAAATATAGACGGGTTTCTTGGCTCTGCCCTGAATTACTAGATGATCGTATCCTGCGTACTTCAATTCAGACGAGAAGTGTCCACCAGAATTTGACGATCCGACACCATTGTTGAACGGATTTTTGGAGTCTACTGAGAATCGGGCCGCGCATGGAGCAAGCGTCCCGACGAGAAGACCTGAGCCAAAGATCAGTAGGTTATCTGGCTCGTATGGCTTGGTCGAAGTCTTCACTCCATTATAGAGCAGATACCAATTAACTCCCCTACCTCCAAGGAATTTCCTTGCATGGTCCATAGTGGGCGAAGTTTTGCAGTGACCTGTGGTCAAATCAACCCAGAGAATTTTTCCCGCAATGCAATAGAACTTCTCAGTCATCTGGATTCATCCTAAACCTGCTGGACAACTTCTAAAGCGCCAGTCACGCAATACCTTAGGCACAAGAGGGCCTTTTCCTTGTGGCAAAGATCACATTCCATGTATCCGCCATCGGTCAATGTGCGTAGCGAAGGTGTCGAGAATCCGTCTTTCTCATTCCTCGAAACAATCAAGCTTGAGAATTCTCTACTGAAAAGACGCTTGTGATGATAGGAGCAGGCTAGCTCACAGGCTCGACACCCTGTGCATTTCTCTGGGTGAATCAAGAGTCTCATTTTGGCTGTTCCACTTTCAGCCCTGTTTGCTTCTGGAACCATCAGATTGGTCTGTATTCCCGCCACAAGAGATGCAAGCAATCATTGATGCCTCCTTCCTCGATGCTTCGTTTATCCACCTAGCCTTTCAAATGGCAACGGGTTTATCCAGCCTTCGAGCCAATATAATTTGTGTACCTACTAGCGCGCGCCACCCTAGAGGTTGCCTGAAGATACAAAGAGTATTTGGAGGTTAGCAGGAAGATTCTGACAAGACTTCGGAATGAAGTGTAGATTTCCTGGGCCAAAATAGGGTTTTGGCATTGCTTGAACGCAAAACGGGTCTATGAGCGTGCTAGAGCGTTGCAATAATGGGTCTGTTTGATATGATCTTGGCCACCGACAACCGATACGTCCGCCAGCCCTATCAGGCCAGATAGACACGCGCAACTGGTTACTGCAACAGCCTAGCGCGCACTACCGGCTGCCGGAAAATTCTGCCCCAAATGTCGTGAAGGGAAATTCGCATGAGAGAACCCTTACGCAGAGGCCACCACCGCTAAGTACTGTCTAGCTTGCGGCGTGATGCTCCGTTCGGATTCGACCTATTGCGATAAGTGCGGCGCAATGCAGTCCTAGCAAGCGGCGGCGAACACACTCGCCGTGATAGGCCTAATCGCAACCACAACCGTCGCAGTGTCGGTCAAACGAAAACGAAACATATCATGATATATCGGTAAACCGCTAATAGTTTACTATGTGCGCCGATTAAACCTGGCTGACCCACTGGTTTCGGCAGATCATAGAGCATTATCCGATTGCTTGAGTGCCCAGTATTGTCCAGGCCGTTCCAGGAAGAACACTCAAGTAAAATCATGGGTGGATTCAAGAACACAAGAACTCAATGGAAAGTGCGCGCTTCGTGGTGCCACTACTCACTCAGCTTTTTCGATTTCTTAGTCTTTGCTAAGCGAGGAATACCCCCATCTATTGTGGTGCTCACTCGGGTAGGGTGTGCTCTGATCCGGCTTTTGCCCGATTTATTGCATGAGTTCTGCTCTCCCGCGCACACTGGAGCGCGTCAGATTTCGTTGGTTATAGGAGATTGTTTCGCACGGTTTAAATCTGAAATAGCTTCATTTACGGGCGAGGTTTGCACGATGAAGAGTTGTCTGAAGCTATACGGTCCGAGGATTGCTGATGCATTGTCAGCACTGGAAGCGATGGTAGAGGAAATTCGAGAAGATGCGTCGATGAGCCGCATAGTTACCGCAATAGATCCGTCCATTGATCTCATGACAGAGCAGATGATAAAAGATGGTGCGCAAACGCTCGGAGAATATGATTTCGCAATAGAGTGGCGCTCACCACCTCCACCGAGGAGCCTAAGAAAGCTCGTCCGAAAACTAGATACGATTTTGGCATCGACCGGATGCAGATACACTATTACCAGTTGTGAGTTGTAACCGAATGAGGTACAATGACTGCGCACGTGCACGATTGACTTGTCACGTGCGCATTTCCCAGCTTCACATAAGGTGAAGCCAAAGTCAGCACGACCCTTGAATGATGGTCTGTCCAAGGGTCTTTTTCCAAGCAAAGGTTCAAACTCAAGTCGAATCTTGACGAGATCATCGATCCCACTCTTCCAAGCTTAATCACTCGTCCGCGTGCGCCCAAAAACCAACCCTTATTAATTGCTGAAAGGCAAACCTGCGCTGAATCGAGGTAGAAGGATTTGCCTCAATGGCACGGAGATTCAAGAAAACGAAAACCGACAGGTGGAAGAAGAAAGGCGTTCAGAGGAAAAAGGGCCTACGAAATGGGAAGTGAGCCAACTGAGACAATCGTGGGAGAAACAAAGCTGCGTAAGAGAAGAGGAAGAGGAGGGTCCTCAAAGGTGCGACTGCTCACATGGAACTACGCTAATGTGACGGACCCAGCAACAGGAAAGACGCAGAAAGTGGAGATAAAAAGGGTGACCAGGAACCCTGCCAATCCTGACTATCAAAGAAGAGGCGTCATAACCAGGGGGGCGGTCATCGAAACGTCTTTGGGGCAAGCTACGGTCGTTTCAAGACCAGGGCAGGACGGCACGGTGAACGCAATCCTCACACAGAAGGCCTAGCTCCGACTGCTGATCAAGATTGAAACAACCAGGCAAAATGATAGTTTGGGTGGCCAACGTAGACCGGAGCAAGACTCGTCATCAAGGGAGAAGAATATCAAAATCTTTGTCAGTCGACTCCCCAAGACTCAGCGAGATGGAGAATGCAGCGAAATCTGCTTCTCTGGCCCCTTTGGCGAAAACAGGCAGTGCTAGACCTGGAACGTGGTGGGACAAAACTGGTTATGTGGTAGTCGATAGGGGAAACCTGAGTCGGACTGAGATTCTCAAGACAATAGCCAAACATATGACGAAAGAGAAACAGAGCAAGAAAGCCTGACAAAGCACGCACACTCTGCTCGTCTTTCCAATATTGAGGAACCCATTTTAGCAGAAAAATCCAGTATTCTTGACGGATGTATCTTCAAATATTTGAATTGAAAATAAGAGGCCAGGCTTTTGACGAAGCAACATCGGCTTCCGTCGCAACATTGGAGCTAGGCCGCGCAAACGTTGAACTCCCAGGGAAGTTCGCGCAGTCAAGCGAACTCACTGCAATGAAGTTGACTGAGCTGAGAGAGCTCTCTCCTGGAAAGATCCTTGTCTCAGCGAAGTTGATGCCCCCGAACACCCTCAAGCGGGTACTCACCGAAGAGAAGTACTTGAAGGATTTGACTGGAAGGCTTGTGAGAGAAGGTTCCACATTTGGGGACACAGCGCAACTTCTGTACCTAGCTTTCAAGGGAGAAAGCAAAGTCGAGAAGTTGGAGGAGATGAGGACGATACTCGACCTTCAATTCTTCTGCGATCTTGACGTCGTCACTGTCCAGCATACTCCTGGTGTGAGCCCGGAAGACTACACATCTCTCTTCTCATCCGCTTCGAGATGGAGCGAGGAGAGAAGTTTTGACAAGCCATTAATGCCTCTCCTGTCCACCCTCAACAGCAGGGAGGAATTTGAGAAGTACCTGGCTCCAGTACTGAAACAGGAGCCACAATGTCTGGGTATCGATATGAGAGGCGGTTTCCACTATCACACATTGAGGGCCATTGAAGAAGTGAAGAAGAAAAGACCAAGCATGTGGATCCATGTCTTCCAAGTTCCGCCGAAAGTCCTGTTTGGACGAAAGACGGCTGCGTGTTCGCAGGGCATGATCCTACCGTACTTCGGCATCGATAGTTTCAACAGATGGATTGTTCCTCCTCCGCCCGTACCACTGACCAAGGACAAGATCAACCTCTTCGATAGAACGGAATGGAGCGTATTAAAGCGAAAAGACTGGCGAGAGGTTCATGGCAAGAAGATGGAATGCGACTGCCCAATATGTGAAGCAAAGAACTTGGACAGTTTCTTCGAAGGAAAAGTGATGGCAGCTCTCGCCAGAAGCAAAGTCCACGATCACTTCGCCCAGAGAGAAGAACTGAAGATCTCAGCAACACAGATCAAAGAAAAGAAGTACAGGCGATTACTTCAATCGAAGGAAAGACCAAAGAGCGTCCTTCAGGCCTTTGAGAAGAACCAGTGAACCAGAGAGAGAAAAAGAAACGTCACATTCATTCACAGGTCCTAGGGTTCTCAATAGCAGAAGATATGGCCTCTTGTCAATAGCTACGGCCAATGATCAGTTGTGCACGACCCGTGCACGTCTGCAATGACGCGAATGGATTGACTGGAGGATTGGAATTGAGAGTTTTCTCAGGGATCGAGGGCGGAGCGACAAGGACGGTGTGTGTTGTTGGCGATGAGACGGGAAGACTGTTTGCCGCTCGGTATGGTGCCGCGGCCAACTACCTCACGGTTGGAATAGCAGAGATGACGAGATCCATCGCCAATTCCCTGAAGAAAGCTCTTGATGCTGCAGAGCTTAGAAGACCACCAGAGGCTGTCTATGCCGGCCTTGCAGGAGTAGGTCTTCTCAGCCCACGACGGGCTGTTGATCGTGCGGTGAAGAAGGCTACGAGAGCCAAGAAAGTCTTTGTCAACAGTGATGGTTATGTGGCACTCTACGGTTCATTCCTCCGTAGACCCGGCATGATCTTGGTTTCTGGAACAGGCTCCGTTGCCATGGGATTTGATGAAAAAGGTCGGTTGGCTAGAGTCGGAGGCTGGGGCCACATCTTAGGAGATGAGGGAAGCGCATTTCATCTTGGCCTGGAAGGCATTCGAGCGGTTGTCAGAGCGCATGATGGTTCTCTCCCGATGACATCCCTGACAGAAAGAGCGCTTAGCTTCTTCCGCATACGGCATGCCGATGAGCTAGTGAAAGCGTTCTACATGGAGGACGTGAGAAAGGACCGACTAGCGAAATTCTCAAAGGACGTAGTAGACGCGGCAACACAGGGAGACGAAGTCGCAACTGGCATTGTCAACTCAGAAATCATGGCATTGAAGAGCACAGTGACAGTTCTGAGAAAGAAACTGTCTCTTTCAAACCCCAAACTTGTTCTCTGTGGAGGAGTCTTCGAGGGTTCTCAATGGTTCAAAGGCAAATTCGTCGAAGCATTGGGAAACGAGGTTGAAGTAGTGGAGCCTCAATACAGGCCTGTTACGGGGGCCTTCATGCTTGCTCTTGATCTGTGTGGAATCGAACTGACTCCTGAAGTGCTTCGGAACATCAGTCGATCTGAAAGAGTTCTCACTCAAATGAAGGCACGAAGGTTACTTTGATCACAGACAGATCTTGGAAAGATGCGGTGCCCTAACTCATTTCCGTCCCGGGCATATTGTGCCCAAAACGACAGCTTTTGAGGCGCCGGTGACTGATGGAACATTTCCGGGCCGACCTTCTATTGTCTGGTTACCCAGTATGGCGAATGCGCACGCTTCCTTTGCTTCGGATGGGATCCCGAAATCGTCGTGAAACAGTATGGGCCGCTGTAGCCTATGACGAAGCAGCTCAACGAGTACCGGGTTCTTTGTGCCTCCACCACCTAGCACTATCTCGTCTATGCGAACGCTCGGATACACAAACCTGGTGTAGCCATAAGAAATGGATTCGGCTGTAAATGCTGTAGCTGTTGCCACAATATCTTTCGCCTTCAATCCCTTCGATCGGGCCTTGTTCACATATAACTCGGTAAATTCTTCTCCGAACTCTTCTCTTCCGGTCGTCTTCGGTGGGCTCTTCTTGATGAATGGAGATTCCATGAGCCAACTTAGCAGCCGACGATCCACTTCGCCTTTGTTGGCCATCATGCCGTTCTTGTCCATGGAAAGACGCCCTCTGGTCAGCTTTCTCATGACGGAATCCACAATCATATTTCCAGGCCCTGTGTCAAACGCATACACGTCAGACAACCTCGCTGATCGGGGGATCACAGTGACATTTGCGATTCCACCGATATTCTGTATTGCACGTCCTTTTCGTGAACTCCTGAACAGAAAGAAATCAGGCAAGGCGACCAAGGGGGCTCCTTGGCCACCGGCAGCCACATCTCTTGCTCTGAAATCAGATATGGTTGTGATACCGGTTCTTTCTGCAATCACCGCTGCCTGTCCGATTTGTAGGGTCGATCTGCGCTCGGAAGGAATGTGATAGACAGTCTGTCCGTGAGAAGCGATCAGATCGATATCTTCTCGCCTTAGCCCACTCTTCTTGATTATCCTCAAGGCTGTTTCAGCAAATCGTTCTCCCAGAGAGAAATTCATTCGACAGATCTTGTCAACGCTTCCTGTTCTCGGCGAAAACAACTCGAATATTCTCTTTTTGAACTTGGCGTCATAGCGATACGTATCCCATGCAAGAAGCTTCACCTGTGTCCGCTCATCAACTCCTGAGACTCTCACCATGGCCGCCGTAATTCCGTCTGCGGAGGTCCCAGACATAAGCCCGATTATTGTTCTCATGTTCACAACCAGTTGGGCCTACACCCTTACGGATATTGTTCGAGTTGAAGACGATCCTTGAGTCTTTCCAGTTCTCTCAATGATTTTCTTCGCGCTCTTAGCTGAAACAGCTAATCTGAGCGAGAGTATCGCGACTCTGACGTTACCTCTCGCTTCTTCGAGGGTCTTCTTGGCAGTGTCGTGGTCAACTCTGCCAAGTTCCGAGACGATTCGAATAGCTCTTCTCTGAAGCTTCTTACTCTTGGGCTGAAGGCCTATCATCACGCCTTTCCACACTCTTCCAATCCGGATCATGGATGCCGTGCTGATCATGTTGAGAACCATCTTCTGGGCGGACCCGCATTTCATTCTGGAGCTTCCGGCTATCACCTCAGGACCTACCTTAAGGACTACGACCTCGTGCGCCAATCGCGACATCTTATGATCTGGGTTACACGTGATTCCAAAGCATTTTGCACCAATCTTCTTCGCGCTTCGCATCGCAGCAAGAACGAAAGGCGTTGTCCCGCTGGCGGAAAGTCCAATCAGAACATCTTCTTGCAGAAGCCTATTCGTTCCAGTTCTCTCTCAGCAGATTTCTCATCATCTTCTGCACCCTCAACCGACCGCCTGAGCGCTCCCCTTCCCCCGGCAACTATCCCCTGGAATCTCGTTGCGGAGACGCCGAAGGTTGGAGGCACCTCAGTCGCGTCTAAGACTCCGAGACGACCGCTGGTGCCCGCGCCGACATAGAAAACTCGTCCGTCAGCTTGGAGAGAACTGCTAACCTGATTGGCTATCCGCGCTATTCGACTAGTCTCTTTTGAAACGGCCCGAGAGACCTTGTGATCTTCCTCGTTGATGAAATGGATTATTTCAAGACTAGTCATTCGGTCAACGTGAACTGATCTAGGATTCCGTCTCTCAGTAGCCTCAATACCTTCTTGGCGCATGAATCTTGCCTCCTTTCCAGCATGCAAGAGCTTACTGAAGATACCCATTCAGCTGAAGATACAGATTGAGTATTCGGTAGTTAATTATCCTGAAGATGCGTGATTACATATCCAGCGGTGATGAAGGTGCCCAGGAAATCTGGCCATCAGGCCACTTTGAAGACCACGCTTCAACTCACGCCAATGGTTGGTAGAGCATTCAGAAGAACCATCCATGCTGTTCTTCCTCGCAGAATCCTCATCTTTGCTCCTCATCCTGACGATGAACTCCTTTCGTGCGGTGGAACCATTCTGAAATACGCCAGGTGGGGAACAGAGATTGTGACTCTCGTAGTGACGGCAGGAATAGGAGGCACTCCACGCGCAAGAAAACCTGCTGAGGTCGAAGAGGCTAGGAAGAAGGAGTTTGACATATGCAAGAGAGAGCTAGGCCTGTCAGACCTTTCGGAGTTCCTAGATATTGGGGAACCGCTTGTGCGTCGACAGAACGTTGAGCTATTCACGAGAAGAATCAGAGAGCTAAGGCCAGATCTCGTCTTCTTTCCTCATCCTGAAGATAGACATAGAACCCACAGGGAAGTTTCACTTTTGGCGTTAGAGGCACTTTTTCACTCGCCTACGCAAGCATACACAGGAGGAGGAAAAGAATGGTTACCTTATGGTGCGTACTTCTATGAGACCATAAGCGGTATCTTTGGAAATCCAATCGTTACCCGGTCTTTCACAGTTGCAGACATAACTGACCAATACACCGAAAAGATCAGGATCATGCGAAAGGCGTACGGATCACAAAGGCGTCTTCTTAGGACTTACATGTCATGGATTGAGCGGATGGCCGAGTTCAGAGGCACTGCGGGAAGATGCAGGTACGGAGAGGCTTTTGTGCCAGAAACAGGCCATGTACCGCTTAAAATCCTAGTGATTTAGACTTATGGAGGGTTTTGGAATTCATCGAAGAAGCATTGAATCCAGAGATTGCATTGACACAAAACGATGAAACCTAACGCAATAGTTGCCAGGCTCGTCGAGAACCCATGCGACCTTCCGTGTTCGCGCCCGTGATTTTGTGCCGATGGAATGCTGAGTCCTGTCAAGATACGTTTTTCCTGAAGGAAAGCTCCACTCCGGTCTCTAACCCCAATTGCGTCAGCATGTCAACTGTCTTCGCGTCAAGTGCCACCCCAACCTTTCTCCTAACCTGTTCTGTGTATGTTGACTTCTCTCCAGCAACATAGATCTCTTCCAGACCAGTGACCTTGTCTGCGTCCTTCAGAGACCTGACGAATTTACTCATTCGAGCCTTGAAATCCTCAAGAGGCATGAAAGCCTCCACCCTCATTGCACCAAAAAAGTGACCTACGTTCGGGGCGACTGGTCCCTGTGTTTTGCCCACGTTGCCTCCCCAACTGGCTCCAGACAGAACTCCTGAAAAGACATCGACGACTACTCCAAGGCCATAACCTTTGTGGCCGCCCAAGGTTTCTCCAAAACCTCCAAGTGGGATCAGTGCTCCTTCGGAGATCTCCTCAGGATCATCAGTAATTCTTCCATCCGCATCAATCCCCCAGCCCAGAGGTACTTTTTTACCTATTCTTCTTGCAACCTCGATCTTGCCTATCGGAGCAACACTGGTGGCCATGTCAAGCACGAATCCTTCTCCGCCAGTAGGTACAGCAACACAGATCGGATTGGTTCCCAGCAACTTCTGCTTTGCGAAGGTAGGTGCCACCAAAGGTTCACTATTGGTCATTACCAAACCAATCAGATTCTGCCTTAGGGCCATCAAACCATAGAAGCCAGCAATTCCAAAATGATTGCTGTTTCGTACCGCCACAAGACCAATGTGGTTCTGTTTGGCCTTAGTGATCGCCATGTTCATTGCCTTGTGGGATACCACTTGGCCCAATCCGGAGTCACCATCTAGCACGGCCGTCACGGGGGTCTCATAGATTGTTGCGATATTGGGGTTGGTTTTCACGACACCATTCTTCAGTCCATCGGTGTAACGCTTCAGCCTGGCTGCTCCGTGGGATTCGATTCCTCTAAGATCCGCTTTTACCAGAACCTGGGCAGTAATAGCTGCATCTTCGCTTGGAACTCCAAACTTCTCAAGAACCTTGCGTACAAACTGGGTCAGTGCCTCGTGATTGACGCGAGTGTACATGCCATCAACGAGTTCGCCTTTCTCCTTCATGCCCGCTTCACCCAGGACTCGCAACCTATCGGTATGTGTGAAAAAGATAGAAGACGCTCGATGAGGCCCAGACGGGCGTTCTTAGGCCAGGTTCTTCCTCATTTCTGCATGCTTTCGAACGTACGTTCCGATCCCACTTAGTGACATGGTTCCGGCGCGAACGATGAGGTTGTTGAACCATTTTACATCGAACCTGTGTCCAAGTTGCATCCGGATCTCCTCCCTCAGTCGCTCCAGGGAAACCTTGCCGAACAAATAGGTCGACTTGTATCCTGGAGTAAGAAGAGTGCCGTTCACCTCATTCGTCGCCCGGACTCCCATAGTCTTTTCATAGAAGTCTACCGCCTGGTCATACGTCATCTCGCCAGTGTTCAATCCAACGTCCACGACTATTCTGACGGCTCTTGCGATTACACTCATGCAGAGCTGCATCATTTCCCGTGGTGTGAACTTGTCTTTCAAGAACTCCTCCGCAAGCATTGCCCACCCTTCTGAGACAGGAACTCTAATCTGAGTTCTCATTTTGAAAGGCATCGAAGCATATTGCCCGATATTGATCGCATGCACATGGTGACCAGCATAGCATTCGTGAGCTAGAAGAACTGGCGACGGGGGCGCCATTGGACCTGTGACCCCTGCAGTCCTAGGAGTAACATTGAGTCTTGATGTGACTCGCCCTCCATACATGTCATCCGAACTGCACGATGCTCCGGTTGCGAATGTTCTGCGCCATTTTGGAGTGGCCGAGGTCGCGACAGATTCTCCGGATGGAAGATCAACCACGTCTATGGCTTTCAATGCTTGCCTTACATTCTCGAGCAATTTCCTATGATCATCAACAATCTCATCTTCACTGCTCGGATTGTAGGTCTTGATCTTCTGCCAGACGGACTTCCAGTCGGTTGCCTTCGGATCTATCTGTCTTGCATATTCCAACATTCGCTTTGACCATAGTTCCAGTTGTTCCTCACCCACTCTTTTCAGATCCGCAACTGAAACATCCAACGCCCACAATTCCTGCAACATTCGCTCCAACTGATGTCTCTTCGGAGGCAGCTGATCCGGTGCCGTTTGCATCTTTGACTCAATGCATTTTAGATACTGCGTCAGAGCTTCTGCGGCTTCTTCAGAAGCTTCGACAAGTTCCTTCCTGCCAAGCATCTCCTTGAATTCAGAAGGCACTCCCCTCATGAAATCCACGACGGCCTTGCCCTGCTCAAGCGCCAATCTGATGTGAAGCTTGGACAATCTCTGAGCATGCATCAAACAGGCCTCGAAAAGAGCATGCGAGTGATTCAATCTCACAGTCAGCAATCTCACTTTTTCTGAGTCCTGCATGAACGGATAATCGAGTATTTCCTGAGCTGCATCTGCGATAGCTTGGACAGGATAGACTGGATCGACGATATCCCATTCCACTTCAGTCCTGGTGGAACGGATCATTCTGCGCATTTCGTCGACTTTCAGCTTATCGTACCAAGATAGCTCGTCCTCTTTGAGGTTGTCGAGAGACGAGTCAATGAAGCGGAAATCTCTGAATAGCTTCCGAGCATTCGCTGGTGTGGGAATGAAAATATGATCATTGTACCTGTGAAGGCCAATTGGCGTCCTCAGGTATGCCATCACGTCAACGAACCGTTCAACTATGTCATCCAAAGCTGTCAAGATCGATCACTAGAGGAAAGTACCTGTCAGGCTTTAGAATTTTTGGTTTGAGTCTGCCCTGTTGTTCGTACGCCTGCCCGGGTGTCGCTTTCGAAGCGTTCCAGCTCTAAATTACAAGGTTTGGAGACCAGACGGAGAGAACTCAAAAGCTTTTGTATGAATGCTCGATGACCATTTGACTATGACAATTCGGATTGCAGATAATCTCAAAAACAGAGCACTTCGATTGAAGAAGAGCACGATCAAGTTCCCTCTCGAGGAATTGAGTCCGAATGACCGTAAGGCGCTCGTCAAGTTGATCAAAGCGGCAGATCTGATGAGCGAGACATTTCTCCGCCAAGTTTCTCCCTTGAACCCTAAGACCAGAGAAGCATTGCGATCAGCCAAAAGCAAACTATCGGATGAGGCACTCGCGTATTTTCAGGTCAATTTTGGGCCTTGGGACAGGCTGAGTGGCAATGAACCGTTTGTAGGAAAAAGCAAGAAGCCTGCTGGTGCAGGCTTCTATCCCGAAGATACGACAAAGGAGGAGTTCCAGAAATGGATCGAAGAACATCCAGAAGACAAGCCACAATTCATGAGTCTCTACACGGTCATCGTTCGCCAAGGATCGAGACTGGTCGCTATCCCGTATTCAGAGTACTACAAGGAGTTCCTGAGACGCACTGCGAAATTACTTGAAGAAAGCGCGGACATTGTCGACAACAAATCACTGCAAAAGTTCCTGAGAAGCAGGGCAAAGGCACTTCTCAACGACGACTACTTCGACAGTGATCTCGATTGGATGGATCTGGACAGCGCCCTCGAAGTGACCATCGGACCGTATGAGGTCTATGAAGATGGGTTGTTCGGGTACAAGGCTGCTTTTGAAGCATTCATCACCATCAACGACCCAGTAGAAAGCTCGAAACTCAAGAGATATGCAAGCCTCCTTCCAAAGATGGAACTCCACCTACCAATACCTGACAGGTACAAGAACACCAAGAGGGGAACTGAATCACCGATTCGCGTCGTAAACGAGATCTACACTGGCGGAGATGCAAGAAAAGGAATCCAGATCTCAGCGTTCAATCTCCCTAATGATGAGAAAGCCCGAGAAGCGAAAGGAAGCAAGAAAGTGCTTCTGAAGAACGTGATGCAAGCGAAGTTCATGAATTGCTTCCAGCCAATAGCAGCGAGGCTTATCTCCAAAGACCAGCTTGATCTTGTGACCTTCGATGCGTATTTCAATGAGGTCCTCTTCCACGAACTATCACATGGTCTCGGCCCTGGAACTATTATGAAATCGGATGGAACCAAGAGCGAGGTCAGAATGGAATTGAGAGAATTCTACTCCGCGATAGAAGAGGCAAAAGCAGACGTTGTCGGTCTCTGGAACATCCTGTACATGATCGACATAGGATCAATAGACAAGAGAATGGAGAATGAAGAACTTGTGACATATGTCGCTGGAGAGTTCAGAGCAGCAAGATTCGGCCTCCACGAAGCACATGGCATGGGAGTGGTCTCACAATACAATTTCATGAAAGAGAAAAGAGCCATCACCACAGGTTCTGATGAACGATTCAAGGTCAGGTTGGAGCTTATGAGGGACTCACTTCGAGACTTGGCAACCGAACTGCTGATGATTGAAGCTGAAGGAAACTACGTCAAAGCAAAGGAATTCCTGAACAAATATGGAAGAGTCCCAGAAGAGTTGAGCAAGGCAATGGCGAAGCTCGAGGATCTGCCGATCGACATTGAACCTGACTACGAGGTGCTCAAGCTCATTGGATAGCTTTTCTTGCGACCTGACTTTGAAGGCCTGACCTGGCGCGCTACCACCGCCTTCGGTTTGCCAACCTTCCGAACGCACGGTAGGCATGGTGTTCGATGCGAGAGGACGACCGTTCCACCTTCGGTACCGCGCTTATTCCTTGTCCTAATGAACCGAGCTGCCTGCATTCCCTCAGAACCATAAATATGGCCCTAAGGACAATGTTGGTTCAAGGTGGCATGGTTGACTCTCGAGAAAGTGACGGACCGAACGTATGGAAGTGTGAACGCTGCGGGAGGAAACTCCGGAATAGCAGTCTTGGACGATCAAGTGGTTGTCATTGACTCCCAGTTCTTGAATCAGGCCAAAGAGCTTAGACGAGAAATAGAAAAGGTTACTGAAAAGAAGATTCGCTTCCTGCTTCTGACACATTCTCACAGCGATCATGTCTTCGGGAACGAAGTGTTTCAGGATTACGAAATTGTGGGTCACCGATCCCTGAAGGCTCGGATGCAAGAGCTTCTTTCGACAACATGGACCAAGGAGAGCCTGGAGAAGCAGATAGCGGAATTGAAAGGGACGGATCCAGAGAGAGCTTCCAGGTTCGAAGGGGTGCACATAACACTTCCGACACACGTCTTCGATGAGGACTTCAGGATCGTTGAAGACGATATGGAGGTTGTCATGAGGCATGTGGGTGGCCACACTGGCGACTCGAGCACGGTCTATTTCCCGAAGGAACAGGTCATGTTTGCTGGAGATCTGATCTTCTGTCAGACTTTCCCATACGGAGGCGACCCCACGGCCGATCCTGACAGATGGTTGCAGGCACTCGGAGACATCATGGAAATGCCCGTAAGAGCAATTGTACCTGGACATGGACCGATATGTGACAAACGTGAGGTTCAGACATACATCGATTTCATCGAGGACGTGAAGGATAGAATGGTTGGCATGATACGTGAGGGAAAATCACAGCAGGAAATCACAAAGGATGAAGGTTACCCCATGCTCTATTCCAAGTCAGCGGACCAGAGAAGACAGAGCACTCTCGCCCAATGGTACAAGGTCTGGAACCAGAAGTTGACGAAGAACAAATAGGCTCCTACACATGCACAACGGGTGCACACTGGGAATTCCACAGAAGCAGCACAACGACTACAGAAGGAAATCGGTCGATGACTTCGCATCCCCATGGGGTTATTCTTGACTTGGACGGAACTCTACTGACAATCGAGCGAAGATTCTACAAGGTTTTCAACGATGCCGCGGAGTTGACTGGAGGACTAAGGATTTTGAATCGAGACTTCCCGAAGAAGTTCCACGGCAATCAGCTCTACAACCACCCTTTTGGACCAGCGCCGGAAAATGCAGCACGGACAAGGCACTTTTGGAACATGTTTCTTAAGTCCTATGGAAAGAAGACGTACTCAAGATACTCGACTCCCATAAAAGGAGCCAGACATGCCATCGCCCAGATCAGAAGGAACGGGGCAAGAATCGCAGTCGTAACGGGAAGAATATGCCTGGCAGGCGTAGTCAGAGGGGAATTGAGGAATATTGGAATCGATCAGTATGTCGACGTTATTGTCACAAAGGCAACAGCACCCAATTTCACGAATCACCATCGCGCCACGTCTAGAGATGCAGAATTGCATGAGGTCTTAAGGCGTCTGAGGATAGGCGTGAGCAGATGTGTCTTCGTTGCCGACTATGTGGAAGATGTGCGCTCTGCCAAGTCATTGCGGATATCTACGATAGCGGTACTCTCAGGGTCGTCGTCACTTGCCTTGTTGAGGAAAGAGAATCCTGACCATATCATAGAAAGCGTCCGAGACCTCCCCGATCTTCTAGAGAGCAAATTCGGCGACGGACGCAGAGAAGGTAGCGTCGACCTGAGCGGTTAAATCGAGTCGTCCATTGTTCTAGAGAACATGAGGCGTTATCTAAGACATATCCTGAATTCAAACTGACCCCGACAAACGTTTAAATAGCGTTCGGCTTCTCATCCGCTGAACGAAACTGAGAAAAGATGCTGAGAATATGCAGGTTGAAGTGCTTGGCCGGGACAAGGAATCAATAAGGTTTGTGATAAGAGGAGTTTCACCTGCTTTTGCAAATGCGCTCAGGCGAGCCATTATTGCTGAAGTCCCGACCATGGCCATAGAAGATGTAATGATCATCGAGAACTCCTCAGTACTCTACGATGAGATGTTGTCGCACCGCCTAGGCTTGATCCCTCTCTCTACTGATTTGGACTCATATGTGCTGCCTGAAGATTGCGACTGTAAGAGCGAGCTGGGCTGCAACAGATGTAGAGCAGCATTATCACTTGAATCAGAGGCGACTGCAGAATCAAGGTATGTGTATTCAGGAGAGTTGAAGGCTGAGAACCCGGACGTTAAACCTGTAAGCGACACAATACCTATCGCGAAGCTTGCTCCTGGGCAGAAGATTAGACTGGAGGCGTATGCAAGGCTTGGAAAAGGCTTTGAACATGCCAAATGGCAACCTGTTTCGTCGGCAGGCTACAAGTACATGCCCAGCTTGACAGTTGACCAAAGGAAATGCGACGGATGTGAGAAATGCGTCAAGATGTGTCCGAAGAGGATCTTGGCAATTCGGAATGGAAAAGTGATAGTGGAGAGAGAAATGGATTGCACCATGTGTCGCGAGTGTGAAAGACATTGCCCTCAGAAGCCTTCCGCCATAAGAGTAGGATGGGATGATGGAACCTTTGTCTTCTATGTGGAGTCCACTGGGGTTCTCTCACCTGAGAGAGTCGTGGAAGAAGGCGCGAAGATACTCGCAAAGAAAGCCTCACAAATGCATAAGAGTATTGCAGCAATGAAGTGAACCGCATGTCCACTGAACCTATTCTGATAGATGCGTCCGACCACATCCTTGGAAGAGTTGCGAGCATAGTGGCAAAGCAGGCGCTGGGGGGACGAAAAGTAGTGGTCCTGAATGCAGAGAAGGCAATCATAGCGGGCCAAAGAAAGAAAACGATCGAAATTGCTATGCACAGACTTACAAGAGGGACACACGGTTCTCAGGAGAGGGCTCCAACACATCCTAGAAGACCGGATACATATTTCAGGAGAGTAATCCGTGGAATGCTTCCGTGGAAGAAACCTAGGGGAAAGGCAGCATTCAGAAACGTGAAAGTCTTCATCGGAATACCTGATGAATACTCTGGCAAGGCTCTTCAGAAGCTTCCAGAGGCAGACGCATCGAAGCTGCGCTGTCGACACATCACTGTTGGAGAGCTCTCAGCAGCAATCGGAGCAGAGAAGCGATGAGCGAAAGACGAAGGATAGTCTTGGCGACAGGTAAACGGAAGACGTCCATCGCGACCGCAACAGTGAAGCCAGGAAAGGGAAGAGTGACTATTAATGGGTTCCCACTTGAAGTCTATGGCCCAGAAATTGTTCGAACAAAAATCTACGAGCCATTGCTAGTTCTCAGTGATAGAAGCAAGACGGTTGACATAGCCGTCTCCGTGCGGGGAGGAGGAGTCATGGGGCAGGCTGAAGCAGTAAGAACTGCCATAGCAAGAGGAATAAGTGAATGGTCACGAAGTGCAGAGGCAAGACGAACTTTGACCAAGTATGATCGATCAATGCTCGCAGGGGACCCAAGAAGATCTGAGCCGAAGAAATTCGGTGGGCCTGGTGCCAGACGAAGAAAACAGAAATCCTACAGGTGATTCCAGATGATAGTACCAGTCAGATGCTTCTCGTGTGGACGACTGATAGGCGACAAGTGGCACGAGTATTCAAGAAGGGTCAAACAAGGAGAAGACCCGGGAAAAGTCTTGGACGAACTAGGCATGAAACGCTACTGTTGTAGAAGAATGATGATCTCCCACGTCGAGATTATTGACGAATTCTTGTCCTATGCGGAGCTAGCGTACAAGAAACGTGCTCAGATGGCGTGGGGTCAAACCCCATGAGTGCCTCAACAGTAATCAAACATGTTGAGGCCTTGAAAGTATTCGACAGCCGAGGCAACCCTACAATAGAAGTTGGCATCAAAACAGACAAAGGTTTCGCCAGTGCTGCTGCACCCTCAGGCGCCAGTAGAGGCAAATGGGAAGTTGAACAGTACCCACCGGGAGGAATAGATCAGGCCATCAATCTAGTTGAAACGCTCATCAAACCAAGATTAGTAGGCCTTCGTGCAGACGAACAAGAAACAGTAGACGAACTGCTTCATGAACTTGATGGAACTTCCAACTTCGGAAAAATAGGAGGAAACACTGCCTGCGCTGTCTCTCTTGCGACAGCTCTTGCCGCAGCCAGCTCAAAAGCGATCCATCTCTTTGAACAGCTTTCTCGAACCACAAGTAAGGAACTACCGCTCCCTCTTGGAAACGTCCTAGGCGGAGGCAGGCATGCTCGGACCGGAAAAACAGACATTCAAGAGTTCCTGGTTCTACCGGTGGGGGCGACAACTTTCTTAAGAGCGGCTGAAGCGAACGCCAAAGTACACTCGAAAATAGCCAGACTGCTACAAGCAAAAGGAAATCCAGCCACAGGCAAAGGTGATGAAGGGGCATGGATCGCAGACCTAACGACTGACCACGCATTCGAAACAGTGTCCAAGGCATGCGAGGAAGTCTCAGCCGATACCGGAGTGAGCCTAAGAATTGGAGCCGACATTGCGGCCTCGACACTTTGGAATGAAGAACAGAAAGCCTATGTATATGACAAGGACGCAAAACGGCTGAACGAAGGAGAACAAATAGACCATATGCGTAGTCTCATAGACAGGTACGACCTCATCTACTTGGAGGATCCCTTCAACGAGGAATCATTTGAGTCATTCTCAGAACTGACCAGAACTGTCCACGATACTCTCATATGCGGCGACGATCTTTTCGTAACAAGCCAGGCAAGGCTCAAGAAAGGAAAGACGATGAATGCCGGAAACGCGATCATAATCAAACCCAATCAGGTAGGAACCATCACCGATGCCTCCAAAACGGCGAAACTAGCTGCCCAATTTGGCTACGTGCCTGTGACTTCACACAGGTCAGGGGACACACCTGGCCCAGAGCTCGCACACATGGCAATAGCGTTTGGAAGCCCGATAATAAAGACGGGCGTAGTCGGAGGGGAAAGAGTGGCAAAGATAAATGAGCTTTGTAGACTTGAATATTATTCGTATAAATCGCAACCTTTAAAACTAGCCAAGCTACCGATATACACGAAGTAAGTTGACCAAGAAGCTTAGCGAAAGCGAGAAGATCGGCTACCATAAGATCAACTTGGAAGCTTTGGAAAAAGGACGAAAGAAGTATCTCACCAAAGTTTCTATCTGGAAAGAGCGTTGCGCCGAAATCGCAAAATATGATTCTGTTAAGACCTTCTTCATCAGGCTGAACGAGAATAGACGGCCTAGCCCCAACACGACATTTTCATATCTGAAAGACCTTTGGGTGTTCTGCAATTCAGTCAAAATGAACCCAGATCAGTTGATTGAGGAACGAGCGAAATCATTAGAGCTTAAGATAATGGATAAGGCTCGGCAAGTTGCGGAAGATAGGCTGCGCAGATATTATCAAGAGCAATTGGAGAAAGGGGCTAGTCAAGTTGCCGCGGCACATGTTGCCGTTGCCATGTCCTCTTTCTACAAGAAACACATGATGCCTCTGAGCATGAAGCTCCCAACATATGAAGCTCAGAAAATCAATGAAGCCCCAACAAGCAACGATGTGCTACGACTGATTGAAGCAACAAAGAATATTCGTGACAAAGCCCTGATTGCGTTCCTATGGTCAACGGGCTTAAGAGAATCGAGTGTTGCACAACTAACAATCGCAGACTACGAAGAGTACGCAGACAAGAAGCCACATCTAATTTTCGTTTCCTCTAGCAAACTGAAGGGGAAAAAAGGCTTAGGCACTATATGCTTCCTCACGGATGAAGTTGAAAAACTCATGACTCAATACTTGGCTACAAGGATTAATGCGAAGCCTGATGAACCGCTTTTTGCGTACAGCGACATCGAGCGATACGGCGCAAAACCACTGGATAAGGCATCTGTTGGGTTCGTAGTGCGTCGAGCATGCAAGCGGGTCTATAACAACCCGAAGAGATTTAGCGCCCATGATTTCCGACGCGCTTTTCAATCAAAATGCGAAAGCTCTGGACTGAACGAGAACCTTATCAAACGTTTCATGGGCCACGCCTTCACAACCAACCAAAAAGCGTATTCAATTCACGATTTCGATGAGTTCCGCAAACTGTTCGCAGAGAAGATTGAGCCAGCCCTAAAACTTGGTGAAAGAGAAATACTCACGACCCTGGAACACCAACAGCAACAAATCAAGGAACAAGACCAGAAAATTGAAAGCTTAGAGCAACAGTTGGCGGCGATGCGCGGCGAAATCGCGAAAGCCATACATGGACTCGAAAAGAAAAGCTGAACGAAAGACATCACAAAACTTGAAAATAGGCGCACAAATAGAACCCGGCGTCATGCAGATCTATTGCAGGTCCCACTGACTCGAATATGCATTCCACTGGTATGATTCCGCGTTTCCCGTCATTGGAACAAGAACTTTCAGTTCGACAAGCCTATCGAGAAGATGTTGCGCTTTTTCGGTAGGAATGCCCAATCTGCACGAACACTCGGCCACAATGTCTATTCTTTTGAGAGAAGGCTTTCTGTAGAGATCTCGTTTAGCCAGCTCTTCTAGGTCTATTCTGGTCTTTTCCCCAAAGATCTTCTTGACAATCACCGATTGCTCCTTGACAATCGCCAATTTCTCCTCTTCGTTCTCTACTCTTATCATGGGTCCTCTCTCGACTGTTTCCTTAATGACTTCCATTACCGGCAGGAGTTCAAGTCTCTCTTCCCAAGAAATTCTTGGACGACCTTTCCCTGGCCGGAATAGTCCGGCCCTGTAGAACCGTTTGTAGGCGCACATTGTCAGCTCCTTCTTGTCTTTCTCAGAGAGCGACCTCAATGAGACTGACAGGAGTCTTGCTGGTTCACTCTGAAGCTTGACACAGGCATTTAGCAGGGGCTGCACTTCCTCCTTTGTCAGAACGTCGCTTTTCACCAATTCGAGAATCTCAGGCTCACGCCAAACAAAACCCATGATAGGCCCGCCTTGATATTCGCTGCCAAGGTACAGCAGAAGGATCCCCGCCACAACGTCCTTCGCTGCGCTCAAGTCTTCCTCTGTTGCTGATCTGATCTGGTTCTCACCTTCGTAGCGTAACAAGAACTCGAAGTTGAACTTGAGAATGTTGTCAAATGAGGGAACGTTGGCTTTCGTTCTTTCTTGATAGTGATGGAAGCAAAGCTGACGTGCTCTCTCAACTAGGACCTCGCAGAACTTCCTTATCATTGGATCGGCCATAGTATGCACGATGTTCTCATACATCCATTCTTCGCTTTCATAGAGACCGTATCTTCTTTTCATTCTGTCGAGATATGGCTCGATGGAGAATCTTCCATTTTCATTCAGTCTTACAAGGGCCCTTATGGAAAGCGGGAATACCGGGTGAAAGTGCGATAAGATGTGCTCAGGGGTGGGAACGCCCTCGCTTTTCTCAAGATCGTAGACATCTGGCTCCGGAAGCTTCAGGCTACCCGGGATCGCTGCGTCAGCTCGCAAATCATATGACTTCAGGAATAGATTCTCCTCACTAAATTTCGCGTCTTCTGCACGTATCACTTCCTCTCTTCCTTTCGAAGTGATTGAGTATCTTCTGCCGCGCTTGCTTTCTGATGGAAGTAGTTCTATATGTTCAGATTTCAACAGAGCTTTGAGATGCTCGCTTACAACAGGTCTAGATAGACTCGTAGCCTTACGGATTTCCGTCCAAGTCTTCGGTCCAGACGAAAGCGATTGAAGAATTCGAATCTTAGCATTCTTCCAGTTTATCAACACTCAGCCATCCGCTAGGTAAGTTAGGTAAGGTAGGGCGAACTTACTTATATGCGTTTCACTAAGAGAGAGGGTAGAGACGATGATAGAATGTCCAAACTTGAAACCGTCGTAGAGCACGTCGCACCTGAGCTAAACGTTTGCAGAGAGTGCGCGCCGAAGGTTCGCCGTTGGCTGCAACACCTCTACGGGCTATTGGAAGAGAAAGAAAGAGGTTGAGAAATATGGAAAAAAGTTCAGCGTTTGTAAACGTGGGACTGATTCTAAAAATGCCCAAGAGCGAACTAGATAATTTCTTCGAAGCACTGGAAGGCATGGAGAACGTGAAACTCGTCTACAAAATGGTTTCATGGTTGCCGTTGTGGGTCCACGAAAAAGAGCCGGAGGTGAAACAGGAATGATGGCGCAGCAACTTGAAACGGTCGCAACGGCAGAACAACTTTTGGAGCGCGTAGAGAAGGCACTCAGCACAACCATAATTGGAGATAGAGAATCAAAACTAATCTCCTTTCTGGCCATGATTTCAACATATCTCAAGAACCCGTTTCACGTGGCCTTCATTTCCGATTCCAGCACTGGCAAGAGCTACATCGCTTTACAAACAGCAAAATTCTTTCCCAGCGATGATGTCATCACTTGCGACCATACATCCCCTACTGGTCTACTGTATTCTGAAACAGCCGATATCTCAACCCTAGATTGGAGAAGTAAAATCATCATTTTCAAGGATCAACCACACACCAAAGTTCTCGAAATGCTCCAAAGCATCATGTCCAAAGATGAAGGCACGGCCAACATTCGAATCACTGATAGAGACGAGAAAGGACGGCTAAAGAAACGGCATATCAAAATTATAGGCACGCCAACGTTCGTCTTTTGTTCATCCCTCGCAAGCTTAGATGACCAAATTCAAACCAGAGTCTTTCAGCTTTCAGCGGATGATAGCCCGCAAAAGATTGAGCAAGTAATAGCCTTACAAAATCGAATGTTCACAGACCCTCAAGGCTGGCTTAAAGAGATCGAGCAAGATCCAGATATGCAATGGTTGAGGCAACACGTTTTAGACATCAAGCAAAAAACCCCTAGCTTCGTCGTCATCCCTGAATCACTCAAAGTTAAGGAGCGTTTTCTAGGCCGATGCAAACATTTGATTCCGAGAACACAACGGGATTTTCCACGACTAAACTGTTTGATTCAATCAATTGCCTTAGTCAATCTTCCATCTCGAAGGCTGGAAACCAATGGCCCATACGATATATTGTACGCGGATGAAAGCGACGTCGAAGCGGCAATTCGGCTCTATGAGAACGTGCTAACCGCGAACGAATTAGGTTTGGCCCCTAGCCAACTAGATTTGTACCAGAAGGTTATGGTGCCACTGTGGGAAAGCGGTATCCAGCCATCATTGAACGAAATTATGCAGAAGCACTTTGAAGTGTACCGGAGGCAACTGAGCCGTAGGAAATGGGGGTTTTCCATGAAGCCGAGCCTACTAAACGCGGGGCTGATGGTTGAGGAGAAAGATCCCTTAGATCGGCGCAAATTGGTCTACCTACAAGTCGGCCCAACCACTGAGAAAGATGAAACAATAATCCACAGCATTCAAGTTACTACTATACCTGAATCGTGTGGATCATATCTCCAAAACACTTTGCCACCCGTTGAAACCACGCCGCATTTTGAAGCACTCGAACCACCGGAAACACCGCCCGTTGAAACACCCGCTTTTTTTGAGCCGAACCCCGAACCAACAAAACTGGGGGTGAATCGAAAAAATGAGTGAAATATATTTGGAGAAATGGGAGCGACAGAAGAAAGAAGAAAACAAGCAGGACGAATTGAAAAAGGAATACACAGCTGAAAACAACAGAATAATTGAGAACGTTGAAGCGAGGAAAACTGCCGCCCTAGCTAAGCCAGATTCTGCGGCGAGAACAGTTGAGACATTGAATCAATTCGAGGAAGAGCTGGCGCGGCGGCTGGAAAAAAACGAGCAGTACTACAAAAGTCGCGGCCTCAAAGAATGGACAATAGGGGACAGGGTTCACGTCAAGTGAATTTCGGGTTGGAAAATGCGCCGGAACTAGCTACTCGCGTCCAGTCTTCGAGCGTGAGTAGCAGCCGGCGACGCGGATCTGCACCGCGGACGCCAGCAGCCGAGTCTTCTTCTCTCGGCAAAAAAACGCGGCCCTATGAACTAGGGGCCGCACCGATTGTCCATGGCCCCTGCGCACCCAAAAACCCATTAATTCACCTAAAAATACCCCCCCTTTCCCTACCCAAATTCCAAACAATAACCCATAATTCAGCAATAATTACCTAAAAACACATAATTCCCCGAAAAAACACCTATATTTACAAGCGCACTAACGAGACATGAGCTTCTAGCCATAGGTAGGTATTGCTAGTATTGCTTTCTCATGCCATATTTACCCGTATTCCTCCAGTTTTTTCCACGCGCAAGAGAGTACAACGTACGGCTGAAGCGGGTGATTTAATTGGTAGGTATTTTCCGGGTTTAATTGGCGCATTTATTGGGTTCAGGAGGCTTCTAGGTGTAGGCTCATTCAGTCTAAGCAAACATGGCGCAGGTGGCGAGCGCTCTAGATGGGTGATGTCTGACGCTTATTCATAAACGCGCAGTTAACACAATGCTAGGATTTCCTTTCCTTCAGAAAATAGGCCAAGCTCTCCAGCGATGCCGAGATCTTCAACCAGGAAACAACACCTATTCTCTTCCTCGCTTTGTCAGACGTGATGTTTAGAAGTGGAATCTGCGGCGGAGAAGGCTTGTTGAAAGGAGGTAAAATCATTGTGATGTCGGCACCGTCTAGGATCAGATGTGTGAGAACAACTTCGAATATCTTTTTCTGCCTCAGATCGTGCCAGACTTGGATTCCATCTTCACCGAATTTGTTCAAATGCTTCAATCCCTTTTCTTCTGCCAATGCGACGATCTTCTTTGGGAAATCTAGACTGTGGATCCTCATAACAGCCAAGACAAAGGCATATTCTTCTAGTCCTCCATCCGGCGCTGCCAACCATTCCCGCTTGCTGCTTTGCGCGATACGAGAAGCCTCTGCGCGGTATTTTCCTTCATCGAATGCCCTGATAATTGCTTCTGCGTCTTTTCTGAAGGTATCATACTCATTCTTTGTTGCAGTGTATGGTTTAGACACGAACGAACCCTTGGCCAGAAGAAGAGGATGAAGCTCTTCCTTATAGGGGGCGCGCTACACACGCAGAAAACGGGGCGCCAGGGGTTTTCTCGAATAAGAATGGCTTTTAGGCTCTGAGCCCAGTTCTAGGCTATGCGCTACTGGTTCGTTATTCATGACCTGGGGTCCTTCTCGCAACATGGCGACTATATTGGATGTGGCGTAAGGGAGTCAGGGGTCAAGAAGGCGAGCTATGGTCCCTTTGGCCAAATTCAGAAAGGCGATAAGATTGTCTACTATGCGAAGGGAGACAAGGTAGTCGTCGGAATCTTTCAAGTCGTATCAGATATCGAGTATTGGCCGAATGATCCAGAATGGGGGGAGCGCGTGGTTTTCAAGATCGCTCCCGAAATGCTTCCGCCAAAAGGGAAATACCTTGATTTCAAAGCTTATCTCTTCAATCCAGAAGTGAGCCTCGACCTTTTTCCGGATAAGGATCGTTGGGCTTTCCAACTCTGGAATCACACTTGCAGGCCACTAACGAAACATGATTTCGACCTAATCCGAAGCGCAGTTGAGACGCTTCAGGTAAGGCCGACATTGGCGAAGGGTCAAGAGTATGTAAAGATCGGAGCCCCACTGTCAGGAACGGATCTGCTTTTCGAACCGACAGATGAGACGGGGGTCGTTTTTCTGTTCGCCAAGTATCACAGGCAACTCGGTTTCCCATACGTTAAGCAGATTCGCGAGAAATTTCCAGATGCTGTGGTACTAGATCACGACGGCCATGAGAAAACGGTGGAATTTGAGCTTATGTCATCGAATTTCCCACAGCATGGCCATGGCGCGTCAAAATGTGACTTTATCGTTTGTTGGGAACATGACTGGACCGATATGCCGCGTGAAGTAGAGGGTAAGATCACTATTGTTTCGTTGAAAGAAGCTCTGCCTGACTTACTGAGGTAGGTGCGCAACACCTAAAGCGTTCACTGGCGCACGCGTTTCGTTTCAATCTTGAACAATGGACGCGCGCGGTTCCCTGGGAAGTGCTAAGAGGGCTATTTGGGGTAAGGGGCCCATCTGTGGGGTGTTGGAGGCGCCTTAGCTTATCTCTACTTACAGTTTTTTGCCGCATGATTCACAGAACGCTGAGTCGTGAGGAATCTTGGCTCCGCAGTGGCGACAGAACTTCGACGTTTTCTCGGGTTCTTTGGAGATCTTCTCCCTCTTTACTGGCTCAGACGGGATCGGAGGCTTGGTTGGCGCAGAGATTTTCCTTCTTAGATTGACCACAACAAGGAACACTATTGCAGCAACAACCCCAATCAAGACCACTATCGCCACTGAGGTCCCAAGTTCAGGCGAGGGCTGAATGATTGTTGACCACATATCCTGTGGTGTAGGTGAACACGTCAGTGACGATTCGCCACGTGAAGTACGTGACTGTCGCTGTCGGGATTGTAACTGTACGGTAACCCATGTATCCGGGATACTGAGGGCCAGTCGAGACTACGACAATAAAGGGGGGTTCAATCGTGGTTGTGTAGAACGTTGAGGTTCCTGTCGCAACATACCATGAAGAGTAGAATGTTGAAGTCACGGTCGAGTATCTAGTGGTGTAAGATGTAATATCAAACAGAGCGCCCGCTTCTTGCGTAGATAGTGCCTGAACGAACCCCAAAATAATGGAACTGATCAGCAGAGTTGTTACTAATGTTCTAGTGACATTCAAACTACGTCTTAACCCCGAACAGTTCAGGCGCAAGGCATCTATTTAGAACCTTCCGGTCTGGCGAAGGGGGCCCTAGGCCAAGCGCTAAGAGAAGCAAGGAGGGTATGATCTCATATCGCTCGCTGACTCACGGCATCTAGGATTGCAGGATCGTGATCTGTGTTTGCGCTATGGCCGTGGGCTTTGGCGGGATCAATCCGACGAAAACCTGGTACTGTCCGGCGCTGGATGTTGAAAGGATCTGCCAGGTGAATTGAAATCTTCCTCTTCCGGCCGCTGCCACCGTGATCTGCTGCGTATCAAAGTACCAGTAGCCGCCCGGCCCTGTCACCTCAACGTATAATGCTGTGGATAGGAGTGAACCGGGATTGTTGACTATCACGTCGAAGGTGACAGAGGAGCCTACGACAGTTGAGCTGGGACCTGAAACCAGAAGCGAGATCCGAGGGAAGTCCCCCGTGACAGTTAGGGAGATTGTGGAGCTTGTGGAGCCTTCGTAGTTCGAGTCTCCGCTCCAACTTGCCTTAATCTGATAGGTCCTGCCGTAGGGTGGATACCAAGCAATAGAGTAGGCTCCGCCACTGCTGGTCTTGGTTGTAATGAATGTGTTCCATGTCGCGCCGTCTAAACTGTAGCTTAGAGTAACCGTCGGTCCTGTCGGTATTCCTGGTGAGGCTTGAGCAGGCGTTATCGTGCCAGAGAGAGTAACGGAAGCACCTAGCGCTATTGATCCAGCAGACAGTCCAGCCGATATGGAAGAAGAACTGCGGAAGTATGCTGTCAAGCTGTGAGGAGAGTTCATGAGGACAGAGTATGATGGATTGCTTCCCACGTTCGTTCCGTCAAGGCTCCAGTAGTAGAAAGAGTAACCAGTGTTGACTGTTGCTGTGACAGATACAGTAACACCGTCATCCCGCCAACCAGAGCTGACTGAGAGAACTCCAGCGCCTGTCGGGCTAACTGACGTGGTCAAAAGATATTGTTTCTTGAAATTGGCTGTGTACGTTGTGGCTGAAGTTACTGTGATCGTGTGCGACGAACTACCGCCATCACTCCACGACATCCAAACATATTGAATGCCGGTTCCACCGCTCACAAGCCCGTTTACGTCCAGCGCATGAGATGATCCCGAAACCCATGCGAAAACCTGTGGCGTCGAAATCCAGGAGCCATCAACTTTAACGAAGCCATACCCTGTCGGGCTGGAAGTTACCGTAATCTGGACGATTTGGGGATTGAAAAAGGCTGCAACCCTGTCGATTCCTGACCCTGATACGACTGTTGTTGTAAGAGTGTTACCGCTATGTTGCGAATAGCCGTAGTGGTCCCATTTGTTTGCGAATGACCAACCAAAGGGCGTAGACGTGACTGTGAAACTGATTGACGATCCGATGTCAGCAATCAGATCGAAATAGGCATTCGACGTAGTCGATCGAATCTGTCCTTGATAGACGTAGTCTACCTTTATCTGCGCATGTAAGTCATTTAGTTTCACAGATTCAGGATCTTGACCAAGATAAGACATAGGAAGTGAGTATACCCTAAAATCACGAATCCCACTGGTCATCTTCCAATGCCAGGTACTGGGTGTTCCGCCCAAATTCTGTCGGTCAGTTGCAATTCCGTTGGGTACACCGGATCCATACTGGCCAAAAGTGAATGAGGTCATTCCATATCCTATAGTGAATTGGTAGTAAGGAACATTACCAACGGTTGAGGGCGTAGTATATCCTTCCACCGCACTGGCTGGTGAAAAGGCGCTATAATTGTAGAACTGTGAGGTGCTTGGAATATCAAAATCCATGTACCAAGTGGTCCCCAAAGAGTCGTCCCATATTTGGAAACGAAAATTGCCGCTGACCACTGAACCTTGATAATGGTAAGTATGCCCAACTGTGTATGATAGCCCAAGTGTGTGAGGGTGATAATCGGAATCGGAACTTCCAGGACTGTCAACGTTCCAGATGCCCCACCAGATAGTACCATCAGCGTCAAACTGCATGTCAAACTGAAACCATTGCCAGGTTGAGCTAGAACCATATGCCAAGTTCATTGGCAAAATCAGTACAGCATCCCCGTTCTGAGTAGAAAGACCAGTTATCGAATTACCTACCGCTGTGAACGAACCGTAGTAATTCCAATTATTCCAGTAATCTATCAGCCACCAGTGATTAGGAGGGGTTCCTGGAAGAGCTAGGGCTCTACTCCAAGTACCGTTCCGGAAACGTGGCGTCGACAGCGGCTGCGTTGAGGAAGGTGCGATTTCAATACTAGTGGTAGTAGTAGAAGTCGTGTTCTGCGAAACAATACGTCTACTTGGAGCATTAGTCCCAAAAGAGGATCTAGAGACACTGACTGCAAACCAAGGCGTCAGGAGCAATATTACAAGTGCCCAAGTCTTGTACGATCTGGCTGAAGTTATGAGATCTGAACTAATCAACCATGCCAATCCTAATTACATCGCAGATTAACGGCTACGGAAGCGTGCTACAATGATGTAGGTCACTAGTGAAGCGGCTATGTACCATGCAATTGCATCCAATAGCAGATTCGGATAATTCATCAACCCGATAAGTGAATAAGGTGGGCGTTCTGTGCCAACTGGCCACGAATGAGGAATCGCGGTAAAGAAAACAAAGGGAAATCCAACCCTTCTGAATCCTAAATCAGTTGACAAAGAAGATACGACAAAAAGGAGCGCAAATGTCAACAAGTTCATCAGCCTTGGTCTAAGAATCGCCACAACATACTTGCAACTCCTGACGAACCTTCCTTGTGACAAAGGAAACTCAACTCCTGTGTCCAGCGGGCACACTAAAGTCCGACTGCACCGTGCTGATTCTTGCATTTCCAGCATACGCAGAAGACAAATGAATTTCCAACAAGAACACGAAGGCAAATGTGGCCACAGACTTGACTGTCAGCAGTTTGTTCCCACTGCCTAGCATCGAAAACAGCCTTTGCTGAGTCGTCTATGGGAACGCATTTATGCCGTTTTGATTGATTTCAGGCAATGCGTTTGGTATGCGCGCGTTGCCGTAGACAGAGCTTGGAAGAACGACCCTGAATGAGAATAGCTCGCGGGCTCTAGCCATTGGCCAATCAGAGCCGAATGTAGTGCCGCAGATTCGTTACGTCTTGAGTTTCCAAAATGACAGCGCGCGGACACCTTTTAAGTGATTCAAGACACATGCTTAGTTCATGGGGAAACTCCAATTCACTGCTGAACAGGTTGAGAACCTGAACTTATGGAAGAACAGCCTATCATCAGAGAAGGCGAGGAATTGGGCAACAGAAGAGGACAAGGCGGAAATCGAGACATCGAAAATCCTGAATGACAAAGGGTTCATCGAAGGACAAGATCTTACGCCTGACATACTCGACGCATTGTTTTCTCATATGAAATGGTTCTCTGCAAACAGGAACTTGTCGAATCTATTATACCGTAACAACACTCTTGAGGAATTCAACAGGGCACTAAGAAACCTAATCCACGGGAAGGGGGCTTTCCCGGAGCGAGTCAACGGCTTTTTCAAACTCAAAGGAATCGGTATCCAGACTCTATCTCAATTCTTGGTCGCTGCTGACACCAGGAAATTCCCTTTCGT
>JALHTG010000030.1 GCA_022865705.1 Candidatus Bathyarchaeota archaeon
TACATCAAGCAGAGAAAGGCCTTCGGACAACCAATAGCAAGGTATGAGGGAGTGCAATTCAAACTTGCCGAGGACTACGCGAAGATAGACGCGGTAAGGCTATTGGCCTACAAGGCGCTCTGGATGCTGGAAAAGGAGATCAAGGAGAAGAAATATTCGCGATTCGAAGTTTCAAGAGTGATAGCGGAAGCCAAGATGCTTGCACCTCAATGGACCTTCGAGACCATAAACGATGTCCTGCAGTGGTATGGAGCATATGGATACAGCAAGGAATGCCCGATCGAAGCAGGTCTCAGAGGAGCCAGATCGTACATGTGGGCGGAAGGCTCAACCGAGATCATGAAGATTATAGTTGCACGGGAGCTCCTAGGCAAGGAATTCGTGGCCTATAGATAGATCCTCTGCCTGCAGATTGGCGCACTGTTTCTGATTCCATGGTCGATTCTGTCAAGCGTTTTTCTTCAGCGATTCTATTAGCGCTGGAACCACTTGATAGAGATCTCCAACAATCCCATAGTCTGCTGCGGAGAATATTGGAGCGTCAGGGTTGCTGTTTATCGCAACCACGATACGGGCATCAGTTATTCCTGCCAGGTGTTGAATCGCTCCGGAGACCCCACATCCAATGTAGAGGGTGGGGTGTATTTTGTGTCCGGAGAGGCCTATCCACTCTGTGAACCAGCCCAGGTCAGCGGCCATAGGCCTGCTGCAACCCACTTGACCCTTCAGTGTCATCGCCAGGTCCTCAAGTAGCTTGAAGTCCTCCTTCGACCGAACTCCTCTTCCTCCGCAAACCACAACGTTTGCGTCCTCAATATTCGCTGCTCCCATCTCCTTCCTCCTGATCTCTTTTACCTTCACTCTTGGATGGACTTCGGGAATTGTCACTTCCACTACATCGCCTTTCCGTGGACCAACAATCTTCTTCTCGAAGACGCGAGGAGGCACAGTTGCAATTTGAGGATAAGTCTTGCAGATTTCTTTGGCTGTGGCTTTTCCAGCGTACATCAGTCGAGTCCCGACCAGTACCCCCGTCTGTTCATCGATATCTAACGCGATGCAGTCAGCCATGCATCCTGTCTGAAGCCGTGTAGCCAGTCTGGATGCAAGTTCTTTCCCCCTCTTTGTGCCGCCTATGAGAACGATTTCCGGCTTCCTTTCTTTGATAGTCTCGAAAAGCAGTGTGCAGTAGACTTCAGCATCAAATCGATTGACGCCCTCGCTTCTTACAAATAGCACCACATCAGCACCGAACTCGAACAACCTGTTGGCAACATCTTCGATCGGTTTTCCGACAACGATGCAGCTCAGCTTTGCCATCTTTTTCTCTGACAGCTCTCTTCCCTTTGAAAGAAGCTCTGTCAGAACCTTTTCGTCTTCGGAGAAAGCAAGCACCCCTTCGTATTGTACCAACTGGTGTCAAGCTCCCAAGCGTTCTTTCAGGATCACGTGAGCCAATTCGGCAGTCATTTCAGGAACCGGCCTGTCTCGCATAATGACTCCCTTGCGTTTCATCTGTAGTGCAGTTAGCTCGAGGATGTTGATCGGCGATTCCAAGGTCGATTGCTGAATGGACAGGTCTGCTGCTGTGAGTGTCTTGATCTCCTTCTTTGAAGCGGCGAGTATGGCCATGAGAGACGGAAGTCTAGGGGTGTTCACTTCCTTCGTGACTGTTACCAAGACGGGGGTATCCACTTCTACTACTTCGTATGAGTCTTCAAGATCTCGTTCAGCTGTGATCCTGCCATTTTCCAGTGCAAGCTTTCTCACGTAGGTTACCTGTGGGATGGACAGGTGTTCCGCGAGTCTGGGTCCGACTTGCGAGGAGAAGCTGTCAATTGTCGCCTCTCCCGTGAGAATTAAATCAAACGTTCCGAGTTTTGATATTGCAGCAGCCAATACCGCCGATGTACCCCCTGTGTCCAGATTGGCAAATCTAGAATCTGTGATCAAATGTGCTTGGTCCATTCCCATTGCTAGGGCCTCCCTGAGCGCTTCCTTCGCTTCAGGGGGACCAATAGTCAAAGCAATCGCTTCTCCGCCCTGTTTCCCACGAATTCTAACCGCTTCTTCCAATGCGTTTTTGTCTATGTCGCTGATCCTTCTCGCAGCGCCTGTGAGCACAGGGGATTTTGAAGTTGCGTCCAAACGCAGTTGGTTCACATCTATTGCGTGTTTTATGCAGACGACCGTCCTCACCAATCGACCTCACCCCTGTTCTTGCCGTATGCTTCTGGAGAGTGCTAAAACTCTTTTCGAATGAATGGTGCTCGCTGTCGATTTGTGAGATTTCTGCAGGCGCAAAAGCCATTTCTGGCAGGCTACTAAGCGACGCGAAACCGATTTTGCTGCGTTTCTTTAGGTGATTGGCCTGAAACGACGAATCATGGATCTATGCCATGCTGCAAATCCTCTACGCACATCAGCTATGACAGCAATTCCTTCTTGCTCAACGCGCGCTTTAAGATGCTAGGGCATATCTATTTGGCAAGTAGGGAGGTCTCGGTTAGTGCATAGGCTAGAGCTGTATTTCAAGACAGGCACCCATTATGAAAAAGACTTGGAAGATCTCAGAAGACGAATGCGCGAGATTGAGACCAGTTGGAAGGTCGACTTTCAAGAATTTGATGTCGATCAGCTTTCTCCTGAAGAAAGAATAGAATTAATAGATGATATTCGAGGGATTTCTCCTCAAGCCAGAGGCCGAATAGTCACTTCCAGAGGAAAAACGCTACCGCTTTCAGGATCCAAACTGCTGAATGTAGAGAATACACCAATCGTCGTGTTACGAGAAAATGAGAGAGCCGCAAACGTTTTTCCTCATCTCCTCGGTACTGCGTATTTTGATGTCGTATCTTCGCTTGAGAGGATACTGAGTCTTGGGCCGACTGATCATCTCCAGAGCCGGGGGCTCTTGGAGGATCCCATGGTTAAGATAGTCGCTGACAATCCCGAACTCCTTGGAAAGGGTATGAGTTTCGTAGAATCAAATGTCGAGTTACCGGGTGGATCGGTGGATCTTGTTCTTCGGGATCGGGAGGGCATTGATGTGGTAGTTGAAGCCGAGACTAGGGCGAGCGATCAGGCTGTCGGGCAGGTGCTTAGGCTGGCTCGGGGCTATGCCCAGCAAACTGGCAAGAAGCTTGTTAGAAAATCAATAATATGCATCGATTTTGATAGTGGCTTGCCTTTGGCATGCAAGGAGGCGGAAATCGACCTTTTGCGCCTGGCCTTTCTTAAAGTGGATGACGAATAGGTTGTTCGGACGATCGAGAAAAGGTCGTCAATAATGAAGATGGGCTCAACTGGATAGTAATGCTCTTTCTTTTCCAAGGAGTCTGAGCACAGCGCTTCCTATCAAGGTACTTACAATTGTCATAACGGTTCGTTCCGTGGCTGTGATGAGGAGGGCGCCCATGAACAATGCGGCAAGTCCTGTGAATGGCATTGGTCTGATTCCGAACCTGAGCCAGAACATGCCGAGACTCGTCACGGCGTCCAGTACATTCTTGAGCGGAACAACCCAGCCTACCGCATAGATGAAGATGAGGTTTCCCGCCATACTGTCCGCCATCAAGCCGGCAAAGGCACATATTCCCATTCCAATCAGAGTACGCAGCCTGGAGACGTCTTCTAAGAAGACTCTGATTCTTCCTCGAAACAATATGACCAGAACAAGTGCCGTCCAATGCAGAATAGGGTAGAGCGGCGCCTCGGATCCGACGGAAGTAAGGTACCATGAGACATTGAGAACTCCGAGAACTATTGAGGCGAGCTTCCAGTTGAAGATCCCCTTCTCTGAGCGAAGCGATCCTGATACCAACGCTGCAAGCGCACCGGGTGGTATCATGAGGAACCCGAGCAATGTCGAAGGAGGAATCACCCATGAGACGGAGTTACCGATGAGAACGGTTATCGCGCCAATTTGCCTCATAACAAAACCCCAACCAGCGGGTAGAGTACAACTGAAAGCTGCAGTCTGGCGTCAGGAGCTCCAATAATGGGGACACCTGGTAGTCGCGTGAAAATGACGATGAGTGCAGCGAAGGCCGACATCAACGCAACTTGTTTCGTAGTGAATGTAACCTTCATTTGCTACCACCGATCAAGCATCGCAGAAACCTACAGGGCAGCAAATATGTGAAAGAAGCACTTCACTGGAAGATCTCGCGAACTATTACCACAGGTCGATGTTCTATGCTGCCAAGAGACTCCCAGGAAACGCTCGTCAAGCCTACTCCAAATTGCTCTGCCATGTCCCAAGCTGTTCTTCCTGACCCTCTGGCCCTGTTTGCAAGAGCTGCAATTCTGAGGGCTTCTTCCGCTCTAAGGTAGTGTCCGGCTTGAGCAATCGGTGTTGATCTTGCACGAAGCTTGAGAGACCTGCACAGCACATACCCTATCACGCCCAAGGCGAGTATCCCTTGAACTGTTGTGGGTCTGGACGAGATGTGTATCCCACGCGATGTGTAGGTTTTGTCGGAGTCGACAATCAGGACAGTTATGTCCTTGAAACTAGCCTTGAGAAGAGCTTCGAGGATGTTCCTTGCGATCATATCTGGGTGTTTAAGCGGAAGTGAGGCGTATGAGTATGGGACGTTGCTGGTATCGATGCCTCCCTCAGACCCGTGTCTGAGGGCTTGCAGAAACCCAACATGGTGCAAGGCTAGCTGCTTGTGTGCAGCTCCTTCCGATAGTGGATACAAGCGTAGTCTGCTAATTGTGAGTCGTGATAAATGACAGATGGGTCCGAGTAAGTATCCCCAGACGAATCTCATCCAGAAACGAGCGATTAGTTTTGCCATCACGCCAGAGTGAATCTCTGCCTCATCGACTATGTGTCCGTCTGCAACCGATATTGCCTTCTCCGACATGACTATTACGTCCCGAGTCTGGACTTTTGGCGCTAGCATACGAGAAATCGCTGTGAGATAATCGTATCCAGGTTTCCAGTATGCTGTTCTAATGGCTATCGTACTATGTTTTCGTGTCAATATGTCCTCCAGCTAGGGAAAGAGGCGTTATCTGGCGGTTATCGATCATTGAACTCTCTCCTTCCCTAATCTCTCTTTCGCCAGGTTTGCTCTGGCACGTCCGACTGTAGAATTGTGCCTTTGCTCAACATGATTTATTACAGATGAGTGGTCTTTTCATATCGGGCCCGTGGTCTAGACGGTAACCATATGATCGATAGGTTCAAGCAAAGTGCCGGGACACCCAGGATATGACGCTGGCCTCCGGAGTCAGTAGTCGCGGGTTCGAATCCCGCCGGGCCCGCTATTTCGCATGGGTTAGAGAACTTTTATAGGTAGCCAATCCGCCGTTCAGTGCTGTGGCTAATAGATGCCCTTCAAGGATCTGACTAGTTTCAAGATCGATGAGGATTGTGTTAGGCAGTGGGCTGAGGATCTTAACCCTAGCACTGCAAAGAGCTATGTCTACTATTTCTTGGCTTATCTGGATTGGGTCAAGTCAAGGAAGCATTGGCAATCAGCCAAGGCGATGCTTGACGACTATGACAAGCTTGACGAGAAAGAACGGTTCAGCCATCTTGACATTCTCAAGCAGTATGTGAAATCTAAGAAAACGGGCACAAGTGACAGATGGAACACATGGTGCTCAGTAAGAAGCTTCTACGAATACCATAGACTACCTCTTCCTAGGCCGTCTAGGAGCGAAGCGTCCAGAATATTCAAGCCCAGCGAAACTGACAAGCGTAGAGCGTTGGAGCTTGCTCCTTTGATGCTTGATGAGGTCAGGGAACTGATCATGAATATGCGTCAGCCTTACCGGGCTGCCTTTGCCGTCATGTTTCAAGGCGCTATGGGCCTAGCAGAGTTCTCCCAATTCAATGAGAATGCTTGGCACAAGGTCGTTGAGGATTTGGACAAGCCGAATCCAACAAGAGTTGACCTCTACAGATCCAAGACCAGCCGAACAGACGTAAGAAAATACTACACGTTCATCAGCAATGACGCAAAGACTCTGATCAAACAGTGGCTTCAAGTGAGACCTGAGGCCCAATACCCAAAGCATCTCTTTCTAACCTTCAACAAGAACACTCGTAAGTGGGTTCCAATAACCTCTCCTCGAATCGGCAGTGCAATAACCAAAGCAGCGAAGAGAACTGGTCTCATAAAGGAGAACGGCCTTGGGCGCTACCACATCCACGCCCATGAAGTCAGAGACCTATTCAAATCCCTATGCACACTAAGCGGAGTCAACCATGTTGCAAGCGAACTATTCCTAGGGCACACCTTGGACAAGCTTGGCTACGACAAAAGCCCCGAGTATGACGAGGAATGGTTCAGAAACGAATACCGGAAAGTCGAGCCGCAACTTAACGTGCTGTCGAACCCGAAGGGGCTGAAAGGCGACCAAGACCTGAGACTAGCTTTCAAGAGAGAACTTCTACACGTGGCTGGCTATACAAACAAGGAAGTTGACGCAATGAATCTGGCTGAAAGTAGCGACGAAGACCTTAACGCCAAGATACGGGAAAAGCTGATTGGCGTCATGGTCAACAACGGAGCAAAACAGAAAGTTGTGGCAGTAAAAGAGGTTGAGAAGCATCTAGCTCAAGGGTGGGAGTATGTCGCTACTCTTCCAAACGGCAAAGCCATCTTGAAACTCCCCTCGTGAAATGCTGTAAGCCAACAGTCAAGCTACTATGGTCTTCATTACACAAACATCTGCCAGCAATCTTTGGATTCCGACTATGAGGCAGTTCCGTCAGAAATACTTGAGACCATTCCACATTGTTCGTTGGGTGGTGCAAAATGCTTCTGGATGCGTCTCCGCTATTGCTGGCTCTCTAAGTTTGTGCTCCAAGTCTTTCTCTGTATCCGGGTTCTTTCCCAGCTGTTCTAGACGGTTTAGCCACTTCTTGTTATGTCTTGAGAGAAACACCTCAGTCCTGATTCCCAATGTCGTCAACAACCGGATTCTTCCGGGTGAAATCCAGTGTCCTTTCTCGATAGCCAGTAAGGCATCATCTCTAATCCACCACCATGGCAATCTGTCGAGAGAGAATTTCGCCTGATAGTACGGCATACCTGAATCTTTCATAAGTACGCCGCGTAGCGGTCTATTTGCCACGTCCATATAAGGCTCTTCAAGTGCCTTCAAGAATAGGTTGAGCTTCTCGAGGTTAGCAAGATTACGCTTCACGTTGAACAGGTCATTGAAGGCTTTTTCCATGATTTTCCGTAATGCTTCACGCATCCTCTCTTCTGGGAGATCTGTGACGAGTCGAAAAGCGTCCTCAATCTTTCCTCCAACATGCCTTATGTATGCATTTCTCCCCTTCTCGGTGAGCGTTATCCTCCAAGGTGATTTTGGCTTTTTTCCTTTCTTAACCTGAACGTATCCCTTGGAAACGAGGCTCTTGGGATTCGGTGCTATACTGAGGCGTAGGTCCAAGACTTTCTTGTTCACCTCAGCCCTAGACCAAAGCTGATTGTATCCATACCCTTCTGGATATATCGCATAGAGAGCTGCCAGTATCCGCTCATCAAACTTATCCAAAGCGGGCTGATCGCTTGATCGGATAGTCAACTGTCCTACCTCTATGTGCAGAGTGTCCTACCTCTCTTAATAGAGGATTTCGTTCCTCCTACCGCCGAAGATAAAATGAAAGACAACGCAGAAGGGCGTAGAGTAGATCTCTTGTCCTTGAGGAAGTTGGCCTTGGAGAAACTTCGTAAGAGGTCAGCACTGAGGGAAGTTTTGCTTCAGGAAAGAAATGACATCTCTGCTGCCGAATACATGGCGAGAATTCCGGTTTGGTTGGCGCTCCTTAGACTTGAGGGGACACGCAATGGTGAATAAGAAGCCAAACATCCACAGTGAGACACTCAAGTTTCGAGTAGAGCCTCGCGACGGCCAAAGGCTACGGCAGCTGTAATCATGCCCAAAATCTGGCTCCAAGCTCAAGGTCTGAAAGCGAACGATCTGGTCGAAATCGAACTCAATGAAAATTTGGTGATTAAAGCAGCCAAATCGGAAAAGGAGTCCTGATTCTTTTGCATTCTCTGCCTGACCGAGAAATCTTGGATCGCTTGCCAGCGTGGGCCTCCCAGTTGCTGCGACTGATAGAACTTGAACCACCGGACAAAGAGTAGATTCTTTTGATTCGAAACGACAACAACCAAGTGACGCCGAAGCAGCGAATCGGTCTAGTTGTTCTAGGAGAACCTGGCCAAGATCAAGCGATTGTCGAGTGTCTAGTTCGTGAGTTTCCAAACATTAGGATTCTGTATCGATGCGTCCATGATGACGAGATCTGGATCATGCGGGGCCGCCCGCCAACGGAGGCCAGACCATGACTAACGTTGTCACGGCACTTGAGAAGCAGGCGGCATGCGGATTCAAGAATGGCCTCACGACTTACACGGTCCAATTCAAACCTCCACCGATTGAAGGCAGAATTTTCAAAGACAAAGGCGTGTTCAGCGAGGACTACGTTCCAGAGAGAATACCTTGCAGGGAAAATCAGCTTAGAGAGAATTGGAGCAATTTCAACAACGCCGACAAGGGTTGGAAGCCAGATAACATGGTCGAGATGGGAGGACTCGGCACCGGCAAAACGGTTCTGATTCGCCATATGTGCAGGGCCTTGCCTTCGGGTTGTGTTGCGCTATACGTGAATTGCAGCCGCGAGAATACGCGGACAAGACTCATTATGTCGGGCCTGCAACAGCTTGGTGTTGAGGCCGTCAGCGGCTTTGATAGCCTTCACTACGTCGATCTCTTTGAGAAGGCCGTTAAGAACTACAGGTTCGTCGGCCTAACTCTTGATGAGGCTAATGAGTTCTTCGCTCGAAAGGATAGCGAGCATTTTGAATTCTTTTACTGGGTGTCGCGACTCCTTAGCAACCTGTTCGTAATCATGCTCACAAACCGGACTGACTTCCAGATGATGCTTCGCAAGACACTAGATCCACGAATACTCGATACATTCCGTTGGCGAACCATAGTTTTTCCAGACTACGGCTGCGACGAACTCCTGACGATTCTTTGGGACCGCTTTCAGGCCGGATTCAAACCCGGCGCGTATAGCGAGGACAAATCAGAGGCGGCCCATATCGTGAAGTATGTCTACGATAGGGGCGGGGGAGCAAGAGAGGCCATAGCCTTAGCCCGACGAATAGGCGAGATGGCCGAAAGCCGCGACCACGACAGAATCGAACCGTCAGACATCGATGAAGGACAGCGACTCTACGAGCGATCAAAGGAACTGGACCTGATAAGGAGCCTACCGAAGGTGGAGAGAACAATCCTCTCACACGTACTACAGAGAGACACGACCTCCGACGAAGCCTATTCTTGGTTCAGGGGCACCGCCCAAGAAGACGGGGAGCCTTCGGGCTACAGGATCTACCACGCCGCCCTAGCCAAACTTGAATTGAAAGGCCTAATGCAGAAACAGAAGCAGCCGCGGGGCAGAGGCAGAGGAAGCGCCCCCATGCGAATATCGGTCCCCTCAGAAATGCGCCAACTAATAAAGGAAGCCATGCAGGAGCAGACCCCCCCACCCCAGAATGCAATTTCTAACGACCAGACAGGAGATACACCATGACCCCCCACTACCTACCATTTCAGGAATCTCTCTCTCACTCTCTCTCGAACCACCCTATACCTTGTATTAGATCTTGCATTCTAGGGGGGGAGGGGGGTTCCAGTTTATTGAAGAATCAAGGTGAAAATCCATGAACACTATGAAAGACAATCCTAGAAGGGGCCTAAGCAAGCTGCAGAGAGAAATACTGACCTGGATCACTGAAGAGTATGAGCGCACGCGTTGTGACGCGTGGAACGGGGTTTTCGCTATTCACCGGCCATATTCTCTGAGAAGGGTGAGTCCATCAAGCTTCTACCGAGCAGCCAACGCTTTAGCTGAAAGAGGACTCATTGAGAGGACGACCAGTAGGGCTGATTGTCGTTATTTTCATACTCGTCAGTTGCCGTCATCCTACACGCTAGTTCAAAACTGTATGATAGTTTCCCAACATACAGTTTTCCCACTCATGAAAATTCAAGGTGACAAGCCATGAGTGAGATTGAGACGGCACCACAACCGCCACTTGTAACGGAGAGCTTGGACCCTGATAAGGAGCCGAGCCTATTCTTTCCGCCAGTGTGACAATAGGACGGTTCTGGAAATGACGCTCGTCCCCCCTAAGCTAATGAAGGAAATTCTAGCCTGCGCAGAGGAATACATAGCGGAGAAGAAGAACAGCAAGGAGGCAACTAAGCAAGAATGAGCCCCAAGAACGTAAGAAACCTCACCATGCTCATCGCCATAGACTCTATTGGCAGCATCCTACTGCCCGGCAACGCCCACGGCTTCTGGTACGACCTTGAGAGAATCGCCCGCCTCATAGCAGCCGCCATCATACTCGCCATCCAGCTTGGAACTTCCAATTGAGATTGGAAGCTGACACCAAAAATGACCAACTCTGAGCGTAAATACACCCGACGCTCTGCTGAAGAAATAGAATCCATCCGCAAGCTGCACATGGATGGACACACAGCCGTATCGATTCACAACGCTACAGGCATCCCTCGCAGCACCGTGAGTGCCATTCTGAACCGCCTAGGAGCCAAAGCAATCAGACCCATCAAGGAGGCTACGCAAGCCCAAATCAAGGATGAGCAGGCTATACAGGAGATTCAAGGCGCGGTCCGAGACAGTCTGCAGACACGGAAGAAAACGCTAGCTGTGCTGGAAGGCATACGGGACCGCGAGCCAGTCAAGATCCAAACTGAGAAAGGCGAAATCACTCTTGACGAAGCACCTTTGAAGGTGAAAACCGCCCTAGCCATAAACGAGCTTCAGAACAGCCTAGACGAGATGCTGGGCATACGGGACGTGGCTACGATAAAGGAGGTTATGCGGCAGCGTGAAGAGATCGCTAGAATTAGGAAACTTGCTGAAGGAAGGGCACAGGGAGATAACAGAACTTAACAGAACCTCTATAGAACAACCATTATTATCTCCTTTCGAAGAAGATGAATGCATCTAGGCCGCAGGTAGCGGATGGGTTTGGGGGGCCATCAGCCGAAACGCACGAGTGCAAACAACATCGTTGACACAGATTTGGTCAGGCCATTGTTGAACCTGTGGCCACTATCTACGACTATCTGGAACTCTCTTATCCTTTCCCTCTCCTGTGCGTTTGGTCTTGCGTTTTCGTTGTTTGCAGCATATCAGTTGCAGCTTATAACACAAATCGATGGTACAATGCTTCTTGGGATCCTCTTCGTTCTATTTGTGGTGTGTTTGACGCTTTCCTTGTTGCGAAACCGAGTCATGACCCTGCTCAGTAGGAAGAAGCAGCGACTCTTCTGGGTCTATCAGATGACCTCCGTTACACGACTGGTGTTTCTAGTTGTCGGAGTCATCTTCCTGCTGTTGCTCCTTAATAGCATTAGGACGGAAAACAACCAAGACATTCTACGAGCCTTTCTCTTTTTGGGCCCTGTGGCTTTGGCCGGGTTCACATATACTTGGTCCGAAGGGCTGAACAAGAAGGGAGAGATTTTCGTTATCTTTGAACAAGTTCAGTCAAACCTGAGAGATTTCGAAGAAGTACGTCCATGGCTGGAAAGAGGACTCAAGGCCGTTGAGAAATATCTCAGGAAAAGACTGGTTAAAGTGTCGCACAAGGATTTGCTATATAGTCTTGGTCTTAGCTCTGTAAAGAACGAAGACATTAGCGGCAAGATAGAGAATCTCAAGATCTCTATTGTCAATACTCGGGCGAGGCCTAACCTCTACAATTCCCTGATGAACATCTTAGGCGATCCGAACAAGATTCGCCAATTTGAAAGGTTTCCAATAGGGCATTGGATAGAACAAGTTGATCCGAACCGGATTCTGAGCTTCACAATATTGATGTTGTGGCTGGCATTGTACCTGATTTCAATGATTTTGGGAATACCGCTGCCAAGACTTAGTTGAGGCACTTCTGAAGATCGAACTTGGCATGTGGCAGAAAGGAAAGGCGATTAAAGAATGGCTCGACGCAAAGGTGCATTAGTGGCGAAGGGTGGGGGAAATACCCCCCTATTTCCCCCAGTCAGTTGGAGGCAGGTTGAGCGAGAGACGGGAAGGCACCATAAAGATCTCAAGCGGTGGTATGGGCTTTACTCGCAGTATGAAACCTTGGAGGAATACATTCAGAAACATGGTCGGCCCCAAGCTGAGGCGTGGGCTAGGAAGATCCTTGGCCCTCGGACTCTTGAGTTGACTGAAATCCCTCCATTGCCTGAAGGAAAATTCGCTATCATCTACGCTGATCCGCCTTGGCAGTACGAGTTCTCAAAGTCAGAAAGCCGGTCAATCGAAGCCCATTACTCAACTCTCACTAGAGATCAAATTTGTAGCCTTAAGATTCCTACCAATGAAGACGCGGTGCTTTTCCTCTGGTCCCCCGCCCCAAAGATCGAATGATATCTGAGAAAGCTCTGGTCAGCGCTAACCGGGTCTTCGTTTCCTTAGTAGAGCAAGCTGGCAAGGTCGACTACGGGTTTGATCGCTGCCCGACCCCAAGTGTCTTTCCAGCAGACGATCATATCGCATTTGTCTACTTCATTCATGTGCTCTCTTTCGAAGCTTGCGCTTTCGAACTCAACCTCAATTCTGGTCTCATGACCATCCTCGTCTAAAGCGCGTATGTCTGGATAGGCTTCTCCTGTCTTCAGAAGTCTGGGGAATCCGCAGGCTCGGTGCAGTTTCGCGAATAGGGCAACTGTGCCCTCGTGGTTTTCTGGATCTTCCATGCCAAGTATATGCGCTGCCATCTTGCGGTACTGTTCCTTGGTGAGGTGAATTACCGTCTTTCCTCTAGTGGTTCCTATGCCGAAGTCGGAAGGATCCAGCTCGAAGATTCCTGCGTAGATAGGTTTGATCTGATAGGTCATGTAGGGACCCTTTCGGCTTTTGCTCCAGTTTTTCAACTCTAGCCATGGCTCGGATATTTGGAATAGTCCGAGCGTTCTCTTCCCCTTGGCATAGTAGACCACCTTGTCGCCTTTGTGCATCTGCCTGAAATTCCGATCTCTAAGCGCTCTAGTCTTTGGTGAGCCGATCGCGTTCGGCCGATCCCAGTATGCGTCAATATCGTGCTGGACGAACCAGTATTCCATGCAGAAGCATACTGCTCGTTGCGTATTTAATGGACTCGATCGATTGAACTAGACCCGTTGGGGCGTGCTACCGCTTCTTTAGCGGCCCCTCGCTCTGGCCTCGTCTGTGTGACGATGACGTGAAGATCTCGGCTCTTCTTCGGTCTCCGTGCATACAGATTCTACTGTTTGTACACTCCAAGGGGGAAGTCAGACACAGCGAGCTTGAGAGCCTGATCAAAAGCCGAGGCACCCTGTCTTCAAACCTGAACGACCTGCTCGATGAGGGGCTCGTCAGGCGAAAGGTCATAGCGTCGCGGCCCATTCAGTCGAACTACTCGCTCACCGAAAGAGGAAAGGCGGTTGCTAAGATACTCACAGACCTGAGGAACTCACTGCGGCCCACGTAGATGATCAGCAGAATCTTCAAGAGAGCTTGTTGAAAACCACTTGTGCAGCAGACTCCGGATTCCAATACCTAGATCTCTACGCGCTTCACCAACAATCAAGGCTCGGTGTAACGCCTGCTAGGGATCAGCACGGTCTCGTCACCGAAGTAGGTCTTGACAAAGAACCCTCGGGCTCTTTTCTATAATGTGCTCTCTCCGTCGCCAAGTATGTCGGCAATCTTCCTTCTAAGATCATCTAAGATAGCCACAGTCGTGCAAGCGTGCCGATTCTCACCTAACTCCTTCCAAAGGCTTGCGTTAATTCCGCTTGGGTGCGGTAGGATCGCGATTTCCGCGTCGACGCCCAGTTCTGAGTCATTCATTCTGTAGAACCGTTCTTTCTGTTGCAGGAACGCCTCGCAAAGCCCCTTTTCCAGCTCCGTCTTTAGCCTATCGTCATATTCAGCAAAGAATCCCGCGGCCCATTTGCCGACAGCTATTGTCAACTTCGGGTTGACGATTCTCATCTCCTTTCTGAGATACGAATCCTCACGTCCTGAACATGTGTCAGGCATATTGCCCTCCTTCCCCTCCATGAAGCATTTCCTCATGTGAGTCCAGTACACTGTGCTAGGCTCTTTGTCGATGGCTCCGTCAGGCCTGAATCTTCCATTGAACATCGTGTAGAGAAAAGGATACATGAAAAAGTTGGCAGGTGACAGAATGCGTTTCTTGACATCATCAAAATCGCTCCTACTTACTTTTCCCTTCGGCCCCTGAGTCACGACCATTATCTTCACCTCGGTGTTGGGCATGAACAGAAGCGGTACCTTGGTTGTTAGCTGACTACATCGTTCGCAGTGGCTAATCGCTTCGTGAAGCTTTCCAAGTTCATAGTCCATCGTCAGGTCACCTGTCTTCGGGAGGATTGTCAGGTTGTTCTGTCGTAATAGTTTTCCCAACACAACAGGAAGCACACGTGCTAAGTAACATAAGGCACACGATGACCATTGGATAAATCGGGATAGAAATGGGAGTTGACAAACTGCAGAAAGAAGAGCGGGGATACAGGGCACCACCAAAGGATGTGCACTTCATGTATCCAGAAGGCGGGGAACTTCATGGCCGCATACCAGTGAATGGTGAGATTTATCTGGATCGGGATTATGGAGATTGGGTGTATCGAAAATGTGTTCAACTTGTTGTCTTTGACGACGGGGAAAAGATGCTTCGTTTCACCTACTACAGGAAGCCGAAGGATGGAAAGTGGGTATTTGCTGGTCAGACCGCCCTGCTAGTAGAGGTTGAAGTCATCCAAGAATTGCTCAAAGAAGCCATCGTGCGCAAATGGATAAATCTGTAACCAAGGTAATCGTTCTCAAGAACAGGGCGCGCGCCACGAAATCCAATTCAGAATCAACCGTGCTAGCTGACTCGAGGCCATTAGTGAGTAGGCAGCGCGGGAGAACTACAACGAAGTGGGCTCATGTGAGAAGAAGAACAAGGCAGATCAGAGGAGAAAGAAGAAGCGACGAAGACTCGTTGTACTACATTCTCGAAAGAGACTTGGACAGGGAGGCACTGCTTCCAGGTCACAATGGCTGGGCCTCACAGGTCAAGGTGGGAAAAGCAGGTCGAATCGACTATGTTGTCAGATACGGGGCCAGTCTGATCGGAATAGAAGTGAAGAAAGGATTTCCTGACTGGCGCCACTTCAAACAAATCTCCAACTACCGACAAGCGCTGAACGCAGTGTTCCTTGCATATCCATCGGATACGGCAGGAGAAGCAGTATTTTTGGGCATGAGAAACAGGGATCGAAGATTTCACGAAATCGGTGTCATCTCAATAGCCTTGTATCGAAGCCACGTCATCTGCCCTGCCGAAAGAAGCAACCGTCGCAGCGAGATTGTATGGATCGAAAATTTTGATGAGAAAGAGTACTGGCTTGGTGTACGAAAACGCAGGCTAAGAGGATTGGACATGGAGGGCCGCCTTGTGGCTACGTCCTTGACGACTGGGCGCCTTTGGTTATCAATGGACAAACATGGTGAACTTGGACACACCAAGAGATGTGAACTCGACGAGAGCGTATGGCGAACTCTCAGCATTCTCTATGCCTTTTACAAGTCAATGGGCATCCACAAGTATCACAGAGAGGATGCACTCGAAAGTCGCTTTGACAAGATATATGGACGTTACAAGAAGTGGGATTGGGAAACTCCCCTGAAGATAGGCTGCATATATAGGCAGAACTATTCGTCTCGTCTCAGTGTGTACACTTTTTCCCGAGAAATCGATGTTCTCATGCCTCTGTTCGAGAAGAAGCTGAGAGAGGAAATAGGGTGGAGCAATTGGTCAAAGATCAACAGCCTCGTTACGAAACTACGTCGAGAGAATCGCAAAAGTCAGAAAGACCAGACACATCACTTTCTAAGAGTACCATACAAGTAGAACGCGCTTCATGAAGGAGCGCGTTAGCGCGCTTCTTACGCGCGCGCCAAGGGGGAGACTTGATCAAGGGTATGTGTAGAGCCTCTGGAACGAAAGAGTATGATCCCAAACATCAGATCACAGACTGTTCTGACAGATTCAGATTGGAAGATCTGAAAGAGAAAGGCATGTTGCAGTATTTCTATCATTCTCCTTCTTCAGAGCTACCCATACGAGACGTACTTGGTGAATACAAGATCAGGCGTAAGGGGCGCGTACGCTCTGTTGGAAAGAAAACCGAGCCACATATCGAGATCGGAGCAGAAAACTATCTAAATGACTGCTGTCAGCCAAACATCAAGCGCTTTCTTCGCAGCGATGCGAAATACCTGTTCCTGCTCGCTACTTGCAGGAAGAAGGAAATGAAAGACTATTTCGGAGATCAATTCGTTGTGGGTTACATGATCAAAGAGGACTGGGGTTATCGTAAGGGGAAGAGAAAAGGCAGTGTGTTCGTGAAAGGGAAAACCAGGCTGTATGAATTCAGAGATTCTATGCCATCAAAGAAACTCTTCGGGAAGAACCTAGGTAGAAATGGAATAATCCAGAATCTATGGACAGGCAACACAAAGACAAGAAAGATACTGGGTCATTTCTCCAAGAAGCGAAGCATATCCCCTAGAAGGTACTTGCAGGAAATCAATCGCCTAGATCGGGAAGGTGCAACCTGCTACTTGGACAGAGGATGCGAGTACAGCAAATCCTGTCTGAGGTTCAGCTAACCGATTAGCGGCGCGCGCAACCATTCCAGATGGTTCAAATACGAGCTGGCTTCAATCTGCCCCGACTTCAAGGAAAAAGAGGGCATGCTGAAGCGGTTTATTGCCTAGGAAGCAGACCCCTAAATCGTGCGTTATCACAGGTCGAGTTCTCACAAGACATCACTTCGTGGTCTCGTATGTGGCCCTAGTGTGATACCTTGTTGTGACATAGATTTGCAGTCGTTTCATCACACGATACATCCGTTTGTACGCCTCAAAGGCCAGAGCAGGAATCACAGAGAATTGAAGATCATGCCAAACTACTTCAGCTCCGACACGATCCTCAGTCTGCAAAGCTTGGCCGAACGTAATAGTCCTGTTTCTGCAGGTGACCGTACCCGCTTCAACCCTAATCTTGTCTTGAGGTTCTAGACAACTAATCAAAGCTCGAGCATCTCTAACCATACTCTCGATTTCAAATCGAAGTTGATCCTGAGATCTTGCCACTCCAGTAGTGACGTGGAAAGAGTGCGCTGCAACCTTGTTCCTTGTCTTTCTCAACCAGTCAGCATCTTCAGCGACTGCCTGTAGCAGTGGTCTCTTCCTGATTTCATCTATCACGTCCCTAAAACGCAACCTGTGCAACTGGCCCAATGCTCGCACATCACGATCCCTCTCGGCTAACAATGCCTCGATGAAGATATGATGGACAGCAGTAGCACAGAAGAAGATGCAACTCCGATAAAGCCCATTAACATATGCTTCAACAGCTTCTGTGACGAAAGAATCGATGCTGTCAGCTGGCTCTGGCATGAGTCCAGTATAGACCTCAACCGTGCTAATAGAATCAAGTGCAGGAAGACGACCAAGCCTAGATTTCCTTTCACTTGTCTCTAACTCTGAGAATACCTTGAGGATGCCTCGCAATCTTTCCTCTGTGAGTCCATCCATAGAACATCATTAGGAGCATACGCGTCCCAGAGCATTAACTTAGAGATGCCCGAATACTGGAAATCGCTTTCTAACCCGTGCGTTGTCTTCTGTTAAGTGCGCAGTATTTCGTCTGAATCAACTGGGGTCAGAATTTGAGGCTACACTTGTAACAGCTTCCTCTAGCGCGCGCATATCAGTATTACCTACAGACAGGAAAGGGAATTGGTGGCTGCCAAGATGAGGCCGGTGTCATAGATCTCTGGGCGAAATCTTGGGGAATCTCGACCAACTTCGTCTGGAGAATAAGCAAGGATCCCAATTGGCCAGATACTCAGCGGCCGAGAGAGAGCGGATAAGGAAAGCAATGCAAAAGTTTGCAATGAAATAAGCCTCTTAGGTGAGACGGCAGCGGTCGGCAAATATGAACTACTAGAATTCAAATCTTAGCGCGCGCGGTCTGCATTGGTTGGAATAGTTATAAGAATAAGGCATTGAAGTCAATCTAGAGTGTTCTGCAGTTGTGGAATTGCAGCTCATGTGGGCACAGCAATCCTGACAACACGGCTACGTTCTGCGGTCGATGTGGAACCATAAGAGTCTCCGTGAGAACGAATAATCTAGGACCGGCCATTAGTGGGGGAACCACTGTCTATGCAATGTCTGCGTTTGCATCAGCCAATACAAGTGGCAGCTTCTCATCATGGCTCTACAATGAACTCAAATTGCGGAAAGTTCCTGACAAGGAAATCGTCCCGCTTCGACAAGACGTTCTAGAATTTGCGGAACAACAGTCCTTGGTCTGGCAAATCATCGATGACAAAGTGCAACAAGGCGAGACAGCGATCCTATCTTACGCCAAGGAGAAGAAGAGGCGCGCTAGGGCGTCTGACATAGTCAGCAGCATGGCTCAAGCCAACCAGCTGTTTCAAGACAGACGAAAAGCCCAGTTGTTTAGACTTGACAAAGCAGACATTCTTGAGAGGTTACACAATCCTTGCAGAAGCGCGGACGACTTTGCTGGTAAGATAGCTAGTCTGGCATCCCTCTTTGAAGTTCCTCTTGGTCCTTTGCACAGTTTGGTTCGGGATGCTCAAGAAGATTGGAAGGCAATCAAACTGGTAGAGGAAGTGTTGAAGAGTGAAGGGGTAAAATTCGACTCAGACATGATCAAGACATGGCGGAATATCATCGCCCTAAGAAATGCAGCACCACTGCACGCACATGACGCACAGATTCCGTCGTTAGAGTTCTTCGGGGCTTCATTTCCCGTCGACTACCAAAGACTCTGGGACAGCATCCTTGATAAATTCCTTTACAGCCTTACAAAGTTCATTGAGGTACTGGTTGAGTTAAGGAAAAGTTAGCGACCGTTATTCGTCAGTCTTTGGCGCGCGCTAAAGAGACTCAAAACACAGCTTCTTTAGTCAGAACTAGTGCGCATCGAAAAATAAACCACCAAAATTCAGCGCTTAGACCATGTTGACCTACGCGCCCGGGCGACCACACGTGATAAGTTATCGTCCTCCTGCCGTTGCAAGGAACATCCAATGCAGAAGATCATTAGCGCGCGCGAGTGCCTATCACGGAGTTGATTAGAAGACTCATTTGCTCAATTGTGAGGGGCTTTCGTGGTGACGGCTAGATTCCTTAGTGTCAAGAACAGGTCGTCTGTCTCCTTTTGCTCATCTCACTGAGTGTCTGTTCTCAAAGGTGAGATGGCAGCTAATACTCTCTCCTTAATGTTCTTCCAGTCGTCTCTTACGTCGAGATCGATGTCTTTACTTACCATGACCTCATCGCGATCCCATTCGGTGTCGATTTCCCAGCCTTGTCCAATAAGGTGCGATCGATTCAGTCTGCGGATTTCCATTCTCGGAAAGTAATACATCATCAACAATGATCCCTTCGTCGCAACAGTGTCTATGCAACTCGCCCGTCGGCTTTTCACCGGTATCTTGCCCCCGTCACGATGAAGTTTGAACCTGATGTCCCATCGTCGTCGCAAAGGAAGGAGCCTACGTATCTTAGACTCGATTCTTTTCGCTTCTTTGCGCAGCGTCTCCTGTGCCTGCAACAGTCGACGCTTCTTCTTGGAAGACGCACCGATGACTAGTCTACTTCCTCCTCTCTGATAGATCACATAGTCGTTTTCGGGGAGTCCAATTCTCTTCATAAAGTGGCGGGTTTCGGTTTCTGTTAGTTTGCCTCTTGGGATGTGACTCAAGAGGGTTTCGATCAACAATGGTACGGATCTGTTTTCTGTGTGGGTGATCACCAAGCAAAGGGTGTTGAGAAATAGGTCAACCTTCTTCGCAAGCCGCAGAAGCTCTCTCATTGAATAGCACTTCTCACGTAAGACCTGGATGCGGTCATCTGGCGACAATGTCCGTCTGTTGAAGGAAATCAGATTTCCAAGTTTCAGCTTGAACTTCTTTCTTGTGGTCTGAGGTATCTTCTCTTTCATCTGTTCAAGCTCGGCTTTTGCTTGTTGAAGCTGATCGTTGAGGTTTACAAATTCCGGTTCCAGGAATTCTCTATCTTCTTTCTCTGTTCTTGTGTCGAAGTTCGCGGAGATTCTCTCTAGCGGAGTGGCTCTATCCCAGACTTTTCGGTAACTCTTCACATAACCCAGGTGCCCCCCTTTGCGAAAGCCTAGTATTGATTGAAACTTGACGCTCAATCCTCTTTGAGGTAACCGATGAGCAATCAATATGCTCAGGATCTTTTCAATGGCTGGGATGAAAGGATAGCGGGTGTATTCAGCCCACGAGAAGCAACTAACCCACTCTAGATTCAATCCTGTCTTCTCAGCGACTTGGATAATGTCAGGTTCTCGCAGCGCATCTTTCAAAGAGGAGTTCACCCGTGAGTGTCGTAATAGTGAATCATGAATCTGTTTTCGCCATTTTCTAGCGACTTTTTCCATTTCCTTTGCAGTGTCCGGGTAGTTACCGAAGATGAACTCAAAGTGGGACCATCGCTTTTGTTGCGTTTCATCCATTCTGTAGAGAAGAACTATGTCCAAGTCGTGGACTTCCTCTTGACCTCTTGGAACACTCCCGAAAGTCCAAGCTTCATCAATTGTGACTGGCAGACGTGAATCATTATTCAAGACATTCTCGATTAGTCTTGGAACAAGGGCGATGAGGTCTTCACGCCTTCTCCTCACCTATGATCCCCCTTTTTGCCACACCTAATTCGTGAACCGCAGAATATGAACTTCAGTCCCGCGAACGCGCTGACAGAAACCAGATGTACAAACTCAGCGCGCGCTATCAATTAATATCTGGATGGTGCGGCCGCCGGGCCTCACAAATCTAGAGCCGTGTGAAGAGCGAATTTTCCAGATTCGGCAAATTGTAGATTCAGAGGATCGGGAGAACGAAGAGATGCGCTTGTCAGGCCTGGCGCTGAAGAATCATACAGAGAAAGAGCTCCTAATCAGTCGAAACTTCCGGAAGCCACAGTAGTAACCACTAGAGTGGTGGACCTGGTTTGCGCTAGACGATACATACAGATCAGCGCTGCCCCATAGTCTTTGGAGGTCTTAGATGAGTCCGTTCTCGCTGACAGAACGGAATGATCTTTTCGGTATATGCTCTTAGCCGCTTGTTCAAGACGAAGCCCCAGAAGCGCGCGCTAACGAGGTGACAACGGAGGCTACGACCTACGTGTCCATTCGCTACGAAAGTTCTTCAAGACACCGCTCATGGCTCTAGGTGTCAACTCAGACTACGTCGACTACATGATGGGCCACACAGTCGATACGTATCACGATATTCAATCCAAAGGAGTAGAGTTCCTGAGGAACGCATACGCAACAGCGGGCCTCTCGATTGCACCTAAGGCGAAGGGTTGGGAGCTTGATGCTCTCAAGGCATTTGCCCGTGGCCTGGGGCTTGAGCCTGAGAAGGTTCTCACCGAAGGTGCGTTCGCTGAACCTCATCGCGCCTACGCTACTTCCGAGGAACGAGAACAGGCTCAAACGAGAACGCTTAGCATGGCTATCAAGGAGCTAATCAAGAGGGATCTGCGAGAAGAACGATAGCTATTGAGTGAGGAGGACTCATTCAAATGAGGCGAAATATCTTCCGACGCATATTATCGGATTGTGAAGTACGTCTTGAACGCCTGTTTTTCAGTCTCAATCAGATCTTTGGATAAGACGTCGAGAAACACGAATTTCTCCAGTAAGGCCAGGCAACTGACAGATTGGTCTATGCTGTGAGTAGTAATGAAGGTGCCTGTCTCAGGCCACACTATTCTCAGCTTCTTAATGTACTTCTTCTCCAGTTCGGCAAGTTGTGGATCATACCTTCCGAAGTTGTGGACAAGTGTGTGGCGGATCAATACTGTAAGAATCAGCCAATCTGCTTCCAGATCATTCAGAACTGGACTCTTTCGGATATGGTCAAGTAACCTGCCGCGTTTCGTCGGTCTCCCAACACACTTCAGTGAGAATTCCAGAAGCGCGACGATAAGAATGTGGACTGACATCAGCTGAAAGAAGTACTCGTCTGGCAGGGGGTGACTCATTATCGGGGTCTCTGTCATCAATTTGTCAGCCCATCTATACAATCTCTCAAGCTCTGAGATTATCACCTCGTAGTTGCCATTGAGAGTTTCCAATCGGCGCTTTGCAAGGTGAATCTGCTGGGCAATATCTACAGCAACATCTTTTCCGAAGTATTTGATGGTTGACAAGCAAAGTCAGCTCCTGTTCCTCGAAATATGATATTCACGACGAGAGAATAAGAGTTTGAGCTGGGTTTGGTTTCTCTAAGGCAGAGGAGCAATTCCCGAAACCGAGAGATTCGCTCTCGCAGGAATGATGAAATGGTGCGGCCGCCGGGACGCGAACCTAGCTAGTTGAATTTATCGGATTCAGGAAATCCCTTTCATGAACGTTCATCATGGAACTGTATAGAAGGGTCAACATTAGGCGTGAGCTGTATCATGCATGTTTGTGATGCGCTTAAAGGTCCATCGACAGGTACCTTGGTAGCGGTAACACGATATGAGATATATCTGTCCTCTCTGTCGACAGCCAGTTCCACCTTCTCTATACCAGAAGATCATGGGGATCTTGAAGGAAAAACAGAAGGCACTTGCGAAGATAAAGCAGCAGCGAGCAGAATCCCTGAAGAAAATTAGCGAGGAGAGAAAGAGGCTTCGAACTCGGGTGAGGGAGTTCGAAAAGCAGAAGCCTCACCTCATCAAACAAGCGGTTCAGAAAAAGACCAGCCGACTAGAATCCAAGATAAGAGCCCTAAGACGCAGAGAGAAAGATGTCGAGAAGCGTGCGCGAGAGAAGATACGAGAAGCTACGGAGCGAGCTCATCGCGAAGCAGAAAGGCTGGCTACTGCGCAGTTACATTCCTTCAAGAAAGACATTCGCGCTTCGGTAAGAGACCAGATCAAGAAAGAAAAAGAACGCGCCACGGAGCGGGCTCAAAGAAACTACACGACGCTAAAACAGAGGTTACGTAGCGCTGCGGGCCGGCTCCAAATTAAGGACAGCCAGCTTCGCGGAGTTCGTGAGGAATTAAAGGAACTCAAAGGGCAGTTGAAGAAGGAGACTACTTCTCAGATCGAAGGGCTGCTTTACGAGAAAAAATTGGCCAATGCATTGCGGAAGCGTTTTCGCGAAGATAAAGTAGAGTGCCAGGTCAAAGGTACCGACGTACTTCAATACGTGATCCAGAACAGTGAGCAGGCAGGGGTATTGGTCTATGAATGCAAGCGAGTGAAACATTACTTGGCTAGCCACGTGAAGCAAGCTGCGCGAGCCAAGGAGAAGATGAAAGCAGATTTCGCGATTCTAGTGACCAACGCGATGAAGAAGACCACGCAAGGCTTCTTTACTGAGAGAGGCGTATTGGTGGTCCATTCGGCGGGAGTCCTCTACCTGACGAGCGTCCTGAGGGAGCAGATCATCCGAATTGCTGAGATGAAGCTCGGCCCATCCCAGAGGAACGAGGCAGTAAAGCTTACTTTGGAGTATCTTCAGGGGCCGGAGTTTTCAAATTCCTTGGACGCAATCATGCAGGAGGCTATCGCAACCTATAATGAGTTGAAGGACGAAGTCAGGAAGCACGTCGCCTCATGGAAGAAAAGGCTCGCCTCATATAGGAAGATCCACGATGAGGCACTCAAAGTTAAGAGCACCACGAAAGCTCTTCTGAGTGGTCAGCCGGAATACAGGAAACTAATCCGGACAGAGACTCTCCCCGCTCTGCCAGAACTGCCGCAGCTAGAGAAGTCAGTTGCCCCCCCTGAACAAACTCAGAATGCCGACCCGGGAGAGCATCGACCCAACAACACCAAGAAGCAGCTCAATATTGACAGCAGGACTGCTGAGTAAGTGCAGAGTCTAGAGGGAGGGGGAGAGTCTCATGAATGATGACGAAGCCAGATATCTGATCGACCAATTCAACAAGTATGCCTCCTGGGCTAGTAGGGGAGCTGAGCTAGCCTTCTCTGCCCAGGCGTTAGCTGTGGCATTTTGGGCTTTAATGATCTCTGTCATGAACCTCCTAGGTTTCTTCTCTTGGATTCTGCCTCCCTGGAACACCGTAATGGTCGCAGTCTTTGTGATTCCCGTAATGGGTTTGATGGTGCTGTCTATGCGTCACTATCGCAAGGTTGATGATGAATATAGACAAGATAGGAGACGACTAATCGCGCTCATGGATCACTATTCCAAGTGCAGATTTTTGCCAGACATCCTAACGTTCGCGACGATAGTGAAATGGAAACCTGATCAGTTGAAGAAAGCGCTGGCGGATAGCCAACCACATAGATCGCCGGCGAGCTAGAGGGTAATCTGGCGTCCCGTGACGGCTGGATAAAGGCAGCGCTCTCCTCAGATATATTGGGTCGACGTTCTGGCGAGCCGGATACGGATTCGCTATGATAGACGCCAACCCCTTAAGAAACAATTATGGGGCTCCTATGCGAAGGGCTTCGAGATCCAAGTCGAAGAAGGCTGAAGTATTGACTAGAAGGGGAGAGGGTAAGGGGGCGCGCGCGCCAGAACAGAAATCGAGATCACCGCCTGTGGCTTGTTGGCCGCAGCCTTGATCGGTGCAACCTACCTGACTCCTCTAATCGTCATGTCGAGAGCTTTCGCTAGACACAGGGAAGATGCGAGAAAATGGCGCGGCTAGGCTGTCTGAACGAAGCGAATATCGTATGCAGACTGATCGGGCATAGTGGTTCGCTTAGATTTTCTTTCTAACCCGTGCGTTGTCGCGGGTCAATATCCCTACAAGAATGCCAGTATGCAATGGCTAGGCTTTGTCTGATCTGGGCTTGAATGCTATCTGGGTTCCGCATATCCTCCCATAACGGATGGAAGCTTCTTGCACAATGAGAGTATGCTCCAATACCGTGTATGCTTGGGAATAATGCGCACACAAGAAGAAACAAGCATGAATCGTCACCGTGATTTGATGGAATAGCTTCGCAGATCTCTGCCCGATCACTTTCAGTTTTCTCTCTGCAATATATCCTTCCTTCCTCATTTTCGTACATGAGATGTGATTGAACTGGTCTTTGAGTAGCTGTGAGAATCAACCTATGGGCGATCAACTATGGTTAGATACAGATGCTTCGATGAACGCGAAAGTGGGCTTTCCGTTTGCGCAAAATCACCGGAAATACTGAACTTCCGTAAAGTGAACGAAATCAAATCTGAGCGTTGCCTGTTTTTTGGCGATGAACTTCTGGATCGGTTCCTTTTGGGCTTACGTCCGGGATACGTGTTTTTGCTCTATGGCTCCTCGCAATGTCTAGCTGTTTCTCTGCACCTCTCTGTCCGAGTGCAACTTGATCTTCAGAAAGGCGGGTTAGAGTCAAGAGTTGTGTTCATTGATGCTGGAAACTCGTTCGATCCATACCTTGCGGCGCAATACGGGGAGAAGTATGCGTTGGACAGAGATCGCGTTCTGGATCGAATATTCGTCAGTCGAGCATTTACCTGCCACGAATTAACCTCATTAATCACAGAAACATTGGGGAAAGCTCTTCGCGAATACGGAGCTAGGCTCGCCGTAATCTCCGACGTGATAGAACTCTATAGAGATCCTGACGTACGTAACATCCGCTGTCTAGACCTGTTCAAGATTGCGCTCAACTCAATGGTTAGCATAGCCAGAGCAGAGAAAACAATCGTCCTAGCAACAAGTCTTAACGAAGACTTGTCCGGTTTGGATCTGTTTCTTCGCGCAGCTAAGGAACGCGTAGATGTCATCTTAAGGTTTGAGGAGCGACACTCCTCCACCAGACTCATCCTTGAAAAGCATCCCACATGCTCAACAGGAAGCCTCCTCCTCAAACAGCCAACGCCAAGAGTCCTAGAGGAGTTTCTAGAGGTGACTAGGGATAGGTAGAACGATTCCTTCTTGGCGGATTATTCTCGAAGAGGAGTTGAGGCGGTGGGAGAGGTTTCGAGATGCTCTACGTATCAACGAACGCGCTACTTTCGACGACCTGATGAATGAATGTAGAAGACATGCGTCCGCAGCTGGGGCTGCGGCACTACCAGTCAAGACGGAGGGCATGTTCCTCTCTCTTCTATTTTCACATCACGAGACTCTGCAGGAGCTACGCCGGAAAATTGAACGAATCACTCGTTTACTCGAAGAATCCAATAGGTCAGGTTGACGGTTGGATCCTGGATCTTTACCAGAAAGACCCTTTCATGATCGTGTGGTTGAAGACACGAAACGGCCGAACAGTTAGATTGGTTGATGTTTGGCAACCAGTCTTCTATGTTGCTGGAGAGTACGGCGACCTTGTTAGACTAGCTGATCAGCTACATGTCGAAGGTATGGGCTTTGAGAAGAAATTTGTTAGGCCCCAAGACGACGAACGCTCAATAGTTCTCAGAATCCCAGTTAGAAGTGTACGAGAGGCTGAGGAGCTTGCTGAAAAAGTGTTGATTCACGGCCAGTACCGAAGATATGGGATGTATAATGTGGATGTGAATCCAAGTCAATCCTACCTGTATGAGAAGGGCCTCTACCCTTTCGGATATGTAGAAGCCACCGTGAACCAAAACCATGTTGACTGGAGACTTTGTGACAACTTAGAATCGACGAACTACGAAATTCCTCCACTCCACGAGGTTAAGCTCTCGGTACGCATCCGAAGGAAGAGTCGACTGCCAGCCAAGAACGACCCAATCGAAGCGATCATCATATCATCACTGGATGACGTTCACCATATTGATGGATGTGATGAGGAGCAGATCCTTCTGCACCTCGTTGAAACTATGAAAACGCTTGATCCAGACATAGTTCTCACGCACAACGGTGACGGTTTAATCTTTCCATACCTTGCACATAGAGCAGCAATGAACAATATCTCAAATCAGCTAATTCTAGGCCGAGAACAATCACCGCTCCAAATCTCCCATGAAAAGGGCCGAAGCTACATGAGCTACGGACAAGTGCACTATCGACCCATGCCGACACGATTACTTGGTCGCCTTCACGTAGACGTTGAGAACTCTATACTGCACAGCAGCTGTGGGTTACCCGGTATAATCGAAGTTGCCCGCATGTGTAGAATACCTGCTCAACGGGCTTGCAGCACGACCATCGGAACAAGCATGACCTCCGCTCAATTCTATCAAGCATTTCGTCAAGAGATTCTCATTCCATGGCAGAAGGCTAACTCGGAAGAGCTGAAGACCGCCAGTGAGCTTCTCGTCGCTGATCGCGGCGGATTCTACTATGAGCCGACGGTAGGTCTACATGAATCGGTGGGCGAACTCGACTTCACTTCACTCTATCCGACGATCATGTATAAGAGAAATTTAAGTGGCGAGACAGTTCGCTGCAAATGCTGTCCAGACTCGAAGAATCGAGTGCCAGACCTAAACTGGAACATCTGCGAGAAACGAAAAGGAATTGTTCCACTCAGCCTAGAGCTTCTATTAGAGAAGCGACGACGATACAAGGAGCTGAAGCAGACCACAACCGACCATGATCTCTGTCGTGTGTATGAGATGCGTCAAGCAGCACTGAAATGGATACTAGTCTGTTCATTCGGATACTTAGGTTTCAAGAACGCTAGATTCGGTCGGATTGACGCACATATTGCCACATGCGCCTTCGCCAGAAAGATTCTCAGAGACGCAGTTCATTTGGCAGAAACCCAAGGATTCACATTTGTGCATGGCATCGTGGATTCACTATGGTTGAAAAAGCCAAATGCGACGGAAGAAGATTTCCAGAGGCTTCGAGCTGAAATCGAGAAGGCAACAGGATTTCCCATAACATTCGAAGGACTCTACCGATGGATAGTCTTCCTACCATCAAAAATACATAGAAACGTTCCGACACTAACTCGATATTACGGTGTCTTCAAGAATGGAAAAACGAAGGTTCGAGGCATCGCCACACGACGACGCGACACACCTCCAATCATTGACCGATGCGTGAAAGAAATCTTGCTAACCTTAGCTGAAGCAAAGAACACTCAAGAATTTCTCGAAAAACTACCGTTCACCTACAAAATCATGAACAAGTACCTTCGTTTACTAAGGTCTGGCAATATACCCGTAGAAGATCTGGTTATTCAGAAACGTCTCTCCAAGAACCCAAAAGAGTATAAGCATATGGTCCTCCAAGCCATCGCTGCCAATCAACTCGCCAAGGAAAATGCTGAGGTAAACGCAGGCCAATTCATTAGTTTCGTCATAACCAGTAATAGAAGCAAACTCCAAAACAATCGAGTCTTAGCCTTTGACTTGTGCAGAAACTATCACACATATGATGCTGAGGCCTACATCAATCTGCTCCTCTCAGCCGTCGAGACTATACTCACGCCTTTCGGATTCGACAAAACGAGGTTTTCCTAGCCGCCGAAGTCACTCTAACCCGTGCGTTATCGAGGGTCAATATCCCGCTGGTTCCACAGACTAGATCAGTTCCTTGGGTGCTTTGTCTGGCTCGTAGGCTATCCTTGGCCGAATTCCCGATTCGCTCAATCGCTTAGTGACGTGTGGGTAGAGGAAGACATACTCCTCTTCAACATTTTCCGCCAAGCCACGATCAATCTCTCTAAGGTGATTCAGAAGCTCAGAGAAGTCTTCCTTGGAGCTGAAAGAGAGCATTACGGCAGCATGACAGGACACGCCTGCGTCAAGTAGATTCTTTAAAGCTTTGAGTTGTAGCATGAAAGCTTCAGGGATTGCTCCCGTCAGTCTAGAGAATTCCTGTTGGTTCGTTCCCTTTATTGAGACTCTGACCTGGACACATTTGAATCGTGAAAGCTTCTTCGCATAGTCTGAGTCGTGTCCAATCAGTATTCCATTGGTTTCAAGGATGAACTTGCAACCTGTATCATCTACGAGTTCAAGTAGCCTCAATAAGTGGTCTTTCGCTATTGTTGGCTCGTTGCCACTAACCCTCAGCTGTCCATAGCCATATTTCTTGGCGCATGCTACGAGGCTGCTGAATATCTGCTCAGGCGAATAGAACTCACCTATGCGTTCAGGGTTATCTCGGGGTGCTCCGCTCCAGCAGAACACACATCTCAGGTTGCATCCACAGCAGTCAGAGCTGGCTATCCCGCCGTACCATCTTCCCGGTCTGCTTCTTCGATAGTATTTCCTGAGCATCCCTCTTGCCACAATCTTCTCTGTGTCTTCCGCCAGCTGCAACGGATCAAAGGTCATCAGACATCGACCAGCCGCAAGTTGCCTGACACTTCGAAGTAGCTTAGCCTTATCTCATCCGATCTCAAGTAGTTGCTGGGTTCCATATGTCTTCGCAGGGACGATGGAAGCTTCTTGCCGTGCTGATTGTGGCATCAGCCTTACTGGGCGCTGTGGGCTGGCAGCAGTTTGCTCCAAAACCTACGTCACCCACGACGATCATGATTACTCCAACTGTGACCACCATTACGGGAACACAAAAGACAGTTGTCGCCGCAGGATCCGTCAACTACTACCTTTCGCTTCTTGAATCGAATGAAACTGCTCCCTATGTTCAGTTGGCGAAAGAACTTCGTAAACTCCCAGACCTGACCAATACAACTGCTGTCGCCAAGATCACATCTCTAGCTCTGAATGCTACAAACCCGGAATTCAAAGAAGCTTTTGAGCTGATGATGAAGGGAGGAACGCCTGACCAGAGGGACTACCAGTATCAAGTTCCCAACTACAACACTGAACTGCAGGTACTCTACTGGCTTGCATGCCGAAACGAGTTCAAGAAAGACGACACGTTGGCACTAGCCATCGCTATGGCCAACGGCTTATGGGTAACGATGGGAAATGAAGAAGTCAAACAGACTCTTCGAAATGAAACCAACTTGCTTCTGACATTCTTCAGGGACACAAATGATTTTCAAAGCAAAATGGGTTGGCCTCCCATTGAGCAGTATCCACTTGATGCAAAGATTCTCCTCGTATGGACAGGAGACAATGCCCTGAAAGTCGTACATGGACCACACACTGAGGTGGGCGCAGAAGCCCCTCACAGCATCTTCGAATACACAACTCAACCGGTACATCTGAAAGCCTACCGGTGGAATAGTGTTGACACAACCACACTAAGAAGAATGCGTGCAGTCATGCTTCAACGTCAATGGGTCGCTTCAACCATCCAATCAACTTACCAGAGAGTGGAGGAGTACTTTCTCCCAAGTAGAAGCAATCCAAACTGGTACTATACCGCAACTCCAGATAGGAGAGGGCAGTTGGTTGCCGTCGACGGTGAACTAGTCACACCATACGTCATACACAATGCGAGGTTTCTCTTTGAGTACTTCTTGGAAACTGGCATGGGATTCGGCGTCTGCGATGATCAGGCAACGCTCGTCAGCGCCTTTCTGAAGTCAGTAGGGATCCCTACAAACTATGTATACAAACTTTGGGCTGGCACTCCATTCGGCGACGCTGGCCATACTTTCAACATTTACTACGAAGGGATGTCTCGGCTGTGGACGGCAAATCACTGGCAACTCTCAACTCCCGGCGGGACACGTATGAACGTCACTATCGACTTCTATCTGTTCAGGCCTCCAGTGACACAAGGTGGATATCTGCGCTATGTGAAAGAACGGTTCTACGGCATGCCAATGGGCTCAGCATACTGCCCCATGACCAACGTTCCAAACTTGACGATCTACAATACGTTTCGTCAAGGCGTCACAAGCGTTCAAATGAAGCAGTGGCTGCTCTACAGCTAGGCGATGTCCATGTCTTCTAAGAGTCGCCTGAGTCTTCTGGCGTTGGTGATCGTTGGAATAGTGGCGATAGGCAGTGCCGGATCATTTTTGTTGATGAACCGGGGACCTGATGTAACGACAACTATGACGGGCCAGACTTGGGTGACCACTCGAAGTGCAACGAGTAGCCTGGTTGTCATCTTCAGAGTATTCGGCAAGGTATTCTTCGACTACAATGGTAATGGAAGACCGGATCCTAAGGAGCCAGATGTGCCGAATGTGGTTGTTGCTCTTGATGGAAGAAATGTGACGGCTACGAATAGTACAGGATGGTATGTGATCGACAGTGTTCCACAAGGCAGTTACAGAATTAGGCCATATGCGCCGAAGAACTTCAGGTACATGTGCGAGTCTGCAGCGGAGTTCAGACGTGTAGAAGAGGGCTATCGAATCTCTGTCATTAATGAAACGAGGAAAGACATTGGGTTGATGGAGGGGTTCCTGACTCTTCCCTTTCAGATCTCGTCTCCAATTGACATATCCGATCATTTTGATCATGATCCCGGCATAGACGGAATGTGGTGGAATGGAAGAAGACTGGTTGGGTCCAGGGGGCACAGTCCCCCTCATACGCATCCGGGGATAGACTTCGTAATGCCTAAAGGAACTGTGCTTGTGGCGGCAGTAAGCGGAAAGGTCACAGGCATCAACACGAGTCCTAACTCAGTATATTGGATTGCAGTATCGATTCAGGATGGATACGGCATGACGTATCTTCACATCGAGAAGCCATTGGTGACTGTTGGAACATATGTCGAGCGAGGTCAACCAATAGCATTGTCTGGAGATACAGGATCTCCTGGTTCCCCGCACTTGGAATTCCAGCTTTGGAGATTCATGTCTGATGGAAAACATTACTGCATCGATCCCTATTCCCCAATCCCTGAGGTCCCGAAGGGGGCATGGATCGCCGGAGACTGGCAATGGTATCCATCGAACGAAACGTGGGTGTCTCAGGGTTACTGGACCAGACTCAATCAGCCACAATATCTGGAATGAGTTCCATGGTCTCCAGACGAGTTCCTGCAATTCCTCTGTGCATGATTCTACTTGCACAGCTAGGATTTGGTTTTGTGGTCACAACCGGGAGACCTTTGTCAAGGCAGCTCAGTCTTTCTCAGGCAGGTCGCCCAGATGTCATTTGTCTAATGGTGAAGGATACTGTCTACGGTCCGTTAGAGGAGAAATTTCAGAGATGGAAAACAGACAAGGAAAAGCTTGGTGCCAGCATTGTTGTCAAGATAATATCGAGTGAGTCTCCTTCTCAGATAAGGTCCTTCTTGAAGAACGTAACGAATCTGGCAGGCTGCTTGATGGTTGGGGATATTCCATACGTGGAGTTTGAGTGGAACTACTCTGACGTCTACGGGAAGCAGTTCTATGATAGGTTCCCCAGCGACTTGTACTTCATGGATCTGAGCGGGGACTGGGTTGACTCAAATGGAAACGGAGTATACGACAAGATCCTGGGCGATTTAGGGCCAGAGATATGGGTTGGACGACTAAAAACCTCCAACCTTTCCGGAAACGAGATTGATCTCTTGAAACACTATTTTGACAAGAACCATGACTACCTGACGGGAGCGCTGACCATGCCACCAAGAGCTTTGATCTACGTGGACGAGAGCACGCCTGAGGCAACAGACAGTGCAACAGAATACTACACGGGCGAATTGGCTCTTAAAACAAGGGATGCGCTGTCAAAGATCTATCCTGAAGTGGTTCTTGTGCGTTCACTTGAATACACGAACGCCTCGGACTATCTGAATAGGCTGCGAGAGTCATGGAGTCTCGTGAGACTAAATGTGCACAGTGGAGGATTCGGCCATTATTTCATCTATGATGGGAAGTGGGATTGTTCTATCCACCAACATCTGTCAGGGTCTTTAGGTCTCTGAAGTATATGTTGGCTGGGTATTGATAGCCTATTCCTTGGTGGGGGCGTTGATAGTTCCAGTAGTGGATGAATTCTTGATGCGAATTGAACATCCATGCTTCTTGGACGTATGCTTTGTGGAAGGCTTCGATTTTGCCGATGGTTGATGGCCTCCGTATGCTTGCCATGATGTGTTCTATGCCGTTTCCACTGCAGAACTCCGTGAAAGCAGATAGGTCTCCTCTAGCCGGGTGAAACTGTGTTCCCTGATCA
>JALHTG010000031.1 GCA_022865705.1 Candidatus Bathyarchaeota archaeon
CCGCGTCGCTCGGATTCGGAGCGCTCGCCGCTCCCGGAGCGATCTCCCACGCGATTGCCAAAGAGAGCAAGCGCCTGAACGTCCTTTTTCTCTACAGCGACGACCAACGGGCCGACACCATCGGCGCCTGGGGCAACCCGCACATCCGGACGCCGAACCTCGACCGGCTCGTGAGCGAAGGCTTCAGCTTCAAGCGCAACTACTGCTTCGGCGGCAACAGCGGCGCCGTCTGCGTGCCAAGCCGCGCCATGGTCAACAGCGGCCGCACCTGGTTCAGCGTCGACAACAAAATGTCCAACGCCAAGATCCTGCCCGAACTCCTGCGCGAAAACGGCTACGTCACCTTCGCCACGGGCAAGTGGCACAACGGAGAGGCCTCGTGGATGCGCGGATTCATGCTCGGCAAGTCGCTCTACTTCGGCGGCATGGCGGACCACACCCAAGTGCCGATCCAAGACCTGGGGCCGGACGGCAAACTGACCGAGAAGCGCACGGGCGAGAAGTTCTCCAGCGAACTCTTCGCCGACGCGGTCATCGGATTTCTCAAGGATCGAAAGGGAGAGAAGCCCTTCTACGCCTACGTGCCCTTTACCGCGCCCCACGATCCGCGTCAGCCTCCTGTCCCCTACCGCGAAATGTACTCCAAGAAGCGCCCGCCCCTGCCGACAAACTACCTCCCCCAACACCCCTTCGACAACGGCCACTGCGCCGGCGGACGCGACGAAAATCTGGCCGCCTGGCCGAGAACAAAAGAAGTTATCAGCGACCAACTGTGCGAGTACTACGGCCTCATCACGCACATGGATGAGCAGATCGGCCGCATCCTCCAGGCGCTCGACGACACGGGCCTCGCCGACAACACCCTGCTGATCTTCGCCTCGGACCAGGGCCTCGCCGTGGGGAGCCACGGCCTGCTCGGCAAGCAAAGCGTCTACGAACACTCCATGCGCTCGCCTCTTATCTTCCGCGGCCCGGCCGTCCCGAAAGGACGCTCCTCTCAGGCTTTCTCCTACCTCTTCGACATCTTCCCCACGGTCTGCGAAGTATTAGGAGTCGCCCCTCCGCCGGGCGTGGAGGGCCTGAGCCTGGCGCCCATCTGGCAAGGGAAGAAGCGGAAGGTTCGCGATTCGATCTTTCTGCCGTTCCAGAAGATCCAGAGGGCCATCCGCGACGAACGATGGAAACTGATCCGTTATCCGCAGATCAACCACACGCAACTCTTCGACCTCGAGAACGACCCGGACGAAGTCCATGACCTGGCCGGCAATCCGGAAAACAAAGCCACGATCGAGCGGCTTCTAGCGCTCATGAAGCAATGGCAGGCCAAAGTGGGGGACACCCTGCCGCTCACGAGCGACAAGCCGAAACCGAAAGAGATCGACCTGACCGGCCGGAAACGCGCTTCCGATAAGTGGCAACCCGAGTGGATTCGTAAGAAGTACTTCGGAGAACAATAACAGAGCCAAACCCGTGTCGCGCGGCTTGATCGGAGTATGGCGCGTTTGGCCGAAGCGCCAGGGCTTCTGAAGCGAAGTCAGCGGCCCGTGGGTTCGGTCTTCTCCCTCTCTCGAATCAAGCGGTTGGCCCGCGCCGCCTGGACAAGAAGCGCTTCCAGGGCAGAGTAGTAAGCGTCCTCTTCCATCTCGGGCTTTTTCAAAGCGAGATCCTCGACGCCGTTCAGAAGAGCGAGGTAGTCGTCGATCAAGCGCTGCGGGAC
>JALHTG010000005.1 GCA_022865705.1 Candidatus Bathyarchaeota archaeon
AATCAGTGGCAGAGGTCGCTGTAGTGGCAAGTCCTGATCAACTGAGGGGCTTTGTACCCAAGGCATTTCTAATGCTCAAACCTGGGACCGTACCATCAAGGGAATTGGCATTGAGCGTTTTCAGATTCACAAGAGACAAGATTGCTCCGTACAGACGGCCGAGAATAGTACAATTCATGACAGAGTTGCCGAAGACCATAAGCGGAAAGATCAAGAGGGCTGATCTCAGAAGGTACGAACTGGAGCTGAGAAACAGAAACGCTAGAGATGAAAACGAGTATTTCGAAACAGATTTCTCTGATGAACTGAGAATTCAAGGAAAATAGCACAACAGAACTATCTATTCGTTCCGGCCGCACTATGCTGCATTTTGGTCTTTCCTCAGCCATAGTCAGCTACCCGCATCGGCGAAAGATGTGGAAAAAGGCGAATGTCAACACATGCGCTCTGCTCCAACGCCTTAGCCAAGTCTCCGTGAAAGTCCGATACTTTCGCCTTGAGCAAGTGATCCCCATTGCTGGCACTAGCCTTCTTAAACAGAAATATCCAGTTTCGCACCAAGTGTGGATATGCTCTTATAAGGAGTCGACAGACCTGCCACTTGACATGAAGAATCTTGGAGTTACATAGGCGGTTGAGCAGAACCGATGAAGATAGGAAGACTTGTCAGAGAGTTCTCGTTTGTCAAAGGCAATTTCCTGATTCTGCTCGTGAGCTGGACGCTGATGAGCTTTGCTTCGTCTATCCCTGATACCTACTATTCTCTCTACGTTCTGGCACTTGGTGGAACAGAGATCAATATTGGCACTATAGGTTTCGCATCTTTTCTCATACTTGCTTTCATCCAGTTTCCAGGAGGGTATTTTGCCGATAAACATGGAAGAAGATGGCTCATAGTGATCATGACTTTCGGAGTCGCTGTATCATACCTGGGCTATGCGGCTGCCCAATCCTGGCATTTCATACTTGCCGCAGCCATTCTGCAGAACCTTTGCCTTGTATACCAACCTGCTCTGGGGGCGATCACAGCGGATTCCATTCCTCCTGAGAGAAGAGGAGTCGGTTTCTCTATGCAGACCTTACTTCCCAATCTGGCTGGGCTATCGGGGCCGATGATAGCTGGAGTTCTATACCTGAGCTTAGGGCTAATCTTCGCGATGAGAATAGGTTACTCCGTCTCCTTCATCCTCTTCTTGATTGCCGCGATCCTAAGAGCTAGACTGCATGAAACCCTGAAAGACAAAGCCAAACGACCGGGGGTTCTCGAGGCCCTTGGCTCATATCCTCGCGCGGTCAAAGACAGCATCGAAGTATGGAGACATCTTCCCAAGGCCGCATTCATCCTCTTCCTAGTATCAGTCTTCGTGCAGTTCTTCGCCCTGATGTGCTCGCCTTTCTTGGTGGTATATGCAACAAAGGTACTGGCAATCACCGGTTTTCAATGGGCAATGATCTTGACGATAATCGTTGGAACGAGAATGGCTGTGGCCTTACCGAGCGGAAAGATCATCGACAGATTCGGAAGGAGAATACCTTTGGCATTGTCGCTTCTACTGCTTTGTCCTTCTGCGCTACTTTTCGTCTCGGGGGAATACGGCATGTTGCTCGCGTTTTCGTTGTTGTTTGGAGTTGGCAATTCAATGTTTGGGATTGCTCAACAGTCCCTTCAGGCCGATCTTATCCCGAGAGAGCATCGCGGAAAGGCAATCGGATGCATCCAGTTCGCGACGTATGTCTTGGCTGGGCTTGGCCAACTGGTTGGCGGGATTCTGTATAGGAATGTCGCACCACAGATCCCATTTCTCTTGTTCGCGGTCTCCTCTCTTTGTCTGGCGGTGATTGCAGTTGTGTTCATCCAAGAGCCTTCGAAGCGAGAGGTGTAGTAGTGCTCCATGAGCTCAGGACGAGATGAACGGCGCGAACCATTGCGTAGTAGCTGGAAATTGGTGGAAGGCTTAAATAGCATTAGAAGCGAAACCCGTTTCGATCTATCCTAGTCAGAACATGTCGGAGAGTGAGATGATTGTTCCCTGGAATCTTGAATCACGTGAAGGAGATAATGATCACAAATGTGGTAGTGACATCCCCTGAAAAGACTCTCGCTGAAGCTGCTAGGCTTATGGAAGAGAAGAACATCGGTAGCCTCGTTGTGTTGGATAAGGATCGGATAGTTGGAATAATCACAGAACGAGACTTTCTGAAGCTGGCGGCGAAAGGCTATGACTCCAGAACTACGAAGGTATCAGATGGTATGAACAAATCTGTCGTCAAGTGTGATTCTGCGAGCACGATAACAGACGCATTCGTAGTCATGAGAAAGCATAGGGTGCGCCATTTGCCTATTGTCGAGAAGGAGCGACTTGTGGGGATTGTCAGTCTGAACGATTTGGTTTCTGTTGGCAAGCTGCTTCTCTGATCGCGTTTCGCTGGAGCTTCTTCCAGAGAGACTCATCGACTGGGGCAAATCGCCTCTTCTTCGTCTGCCTATTTCTTGATCATTTTCTGGCCCTTGGTTTGCAGATGATTTCCCGCACAGTCATCTTGAAGAAGTTGTTCGCATGAACAGGACTCATCACTAACGCAGTGTCAGCTCCTGATCCTGATCCCGCAACAGCGATCACGTCTCTATCAACAGGTATCAAGCCAGCGTCCGCTGCCATAATGACTATTTCTGCGCAAACCTTCGTCCCCTCACCAAAGATCCGTAGTACATCCGCAACTATCTCAACAGGCTCAACTGTATTCCATTTCAGTCGAATCGCCCGTTCCACTCCAGATAATCCGTGTATGCCTGTCAAGATCTTTCCGCCCAAAGACTTGATCTTGTCCTCGTTCTGCGTCAACAGCTGGGATACTCCGGGCTCCTGAAAACCCACGTGATGTGTCACGACGACCACATTGAAACCCTTGAAAACCTCACAGGCTCTCGCTCCCGTCATGCCTGTGGTTGACGCCACCACAACATTCTTAATGTTCAAGACCTTCGCTCTCTCGAGCGCGGCTCTCATCGTTTCCTCAGTGTTCTCTTTTCCGGGAGAATCAAAATACAGAATTCTTTCTGTCTTCATGGCCGTTTCGCTACAGGTGTCGGTTGCGCTTCTGTAATATGATTATCGGAAGCATCTTACTGGCGACGCGCGTGCTTTTATTACCGAAGGTTTGCAATACCTATCCTTCTGGTGAATTGAGATGTCTGGTGGATCTCAGCCAAAGGTCCGCTTCTCTGCTAAGATGCAGAATGGGGATTTCTTGACATTGGCGGTTTGGCCGGGGAAGAGTGATCCTTCGGCTGAGGTGCTCACGATTCAAGTGCGTCACCCATCTGACGCAGGATGGGAAACCATCGGTAGGCTCGCTGTCTACAGAAGGACAGACGGAGCCTATTCCCAACTACCTGAGCGGCCAGCAACTAAATCCGTAGATACTTAGGCGGGGCAGTCGCAGGGGAAGCATTCCTCTCTCTTCTCACATGGCAGGGGGGTGATATCACCCTCTAGCGTCCGCGCAGCTAGGAGCAGGGAGCTGCTAACAGCAGTGATTTATGCCTGAGCTCCCGATTTGTAGCCATGAAGAAAATCGTCTTTTCGGAGAGGTGTCTTGAGTACTCCTACTTTGGGCATGTCGAAGATCCTGACAGAATAAAGGAAGCTCACAAGATTCTAAGAAAGACAGGTTACGAGTTTCTTGAGCCTGAACCTGTGTCCGAAGAGGATTTGCTGAATGTTCACAGCAAAGCTTGGATCGAGAGAGTCAAGAGAGGAGGATTCTTCGACGGTGACACTCCAGGAGGAGAAGACATTTTCAAATATGCAAGCTTGAGCGCCGGAGCCGCAGTAGTTGCAGCCAAGGAGAAAGCGTTCTCGCTGATGAGACCCCCTGGTCACCACGCGGGTATAGATGGAAGAGCCATGGGTGCTCCAACGCTAGGGTTCTGCTATCTCAACAATGTGGCGATCGCAGTAAGGCACCTCAAGAGGCCAACACTAATCTTGGATATTGACGGTCATCACGGAAACGGAACCGAAGAGATCTTCAAAGGAGATGCACAGGTGACAGTCATCTCCTTACATAGGGTTGGAATCTACCCGGGGACGGGCTACGAATCAGACAAGAACTGCTTGAATTTTCCATTTCCCACATCACCTGGAGATGACAAATATCTTGCGACCTTGGACAAAGCGTTGAGCCAGGTTGACGTGAAGGACGTGGAGGTAGTCGCAATCTCTGCCGGCCTTGATTGCCACAACGGGGATTTGGCTTCGTTGGGACTGAGTTCCGAATGCTTCCGGGAGATCGGAAAGAGGATCCATGATCTAGGAAAGCATACCTTCGGAGTGCTTGAAGGAGGATACGTTGGCGAAAACGTGGGAGAGGATCTAGACAAGCTTCTGAAGCAGCTGCTCGATTGAGACTCTAGTTCGTTTTGCAGTGTGTGCGTTTTCAGTCCGAATAGTCGCGTGCTGGTGTAGCATCTCCGATGATTTCGGATTTCCCGTGCAGAGACATCTGACAATTGTCCGTCGTTCTACTTCTTTGACCACATATCGAGAGGTGGTTTCAAATCCGACGGTATCGGTGGTTTGTAGACTCTTCCTGCGAGTTTCTGTCGGTGCTCGTCTTGAGCTCTCTTCAGTAGTTCGGGTTTTGTCATCAGATCGATCACTGAGGTGCAGATTGTCTTAGCTGCAAAGATCAATGACTTGTGTCCTATGCCCATGCCTGATTGAGCCACATTCTGCCAGGAATGGCCTGGGGTTCCCAACACATACGTGGCCGTACTGAATTCCATGGTTGGTGCTTTCCAGCTGACATCTGAAACATCTGTTGAGCCTGGCTGTACCTGTCCTTCGTTCCATGCATCAGGAATAGTCTGGTCTAGGTCCACCTCTAGGAGCTTCTCCCATCCAGGTCTCTTCGACTTCCGCAGAGATTCTCTTTTGCTTTCCGGGGTGATCGTCTTGGATATTTCCTTGGCGAATCCCATTTCCTCGTCCGTGTACTTGGGCGCACCAATCTCCCTCATGTTACTAGCCACGAGCTCGCTCAAGGTACGACTGGGAAGCTCGTTGGAGACCCCCTTGATGAATTCCACCTTGTGGGTCGTCCCTGTCATAACCGCAGCTCCTTTGGCAATCTCAAGAATTCGATTGTAGATCAAGTCGACTTGATCCCTCTCCGGAGCTCTCACCAGATACCACGAACGCGCGTACGCCGGAACCACATTCGGCTGGTCGCCACCAGCCTCGACGACATAGTGGATTCTAGCTTCTTGAATAACATGCTCTCTCAGGTAGTTTACCCCTACGTTCATAAGCTCAACCGCGTCCATCGCGCTCCGTCCCTGCTCAGGAGAACCCGCCGCGTGCGAAGAAACACCATAGAAATGGAATTTCACTGAGTTGTTGGCAAGACTGCTGGCAAGACCACTAGTGTTCATAGATCCGGGATGGTGGCTCAGCACCGCCTCCACACCGTCAAAGACGCCGTCCCTGACCATGAAGACCTTGCCACTTGCGCTTTCCTCTGCCGGAGTTCCAAAGAACCTCACCGTTCCTTTGATCCCACCTGACTCCATGGCCACTTTTGCAGCGATAGCTCCGGCCAATCCGGAAGTGCCATGAATGTTGTGACCGCAGCCATGGCCTGGAGCACCTTCTTTGAGAGGCTCCTTCTTCGGAAGCGTCTTTTGCGAGAGCCCCGGAAGAGCATCATACTCACCCATTACGCCTATCACAGGTTCACCTGCTCCGTAGGTGGCGACGAAAGCGGTGGGCATTCCTGCGACACCCATCTCAACCTTGAATCCGGCTTTCTTCAGCTCCTCAACCAAAAGAGCTGACGACTTGAACTCCTGCAGCCCAAGCTCCGCAAACTCCCAAATCTCATCGCTGATCTCAATGATGCGTTCCTCATTCTCCGAAATCCACTTCAAAGCCTTCTGCTTCGCGATTTGCGACATGCGAATCAACCCAGCCTAGTTCCATCTTTCTTGTCTATAAGACTGAGCGACATCATCAGAAATCCAACTGCGCTCCAATAGGTTAATTACTCAACCTTATCAAATATACCAACTTGTGACTAGTCTTGGCTGAAGTCAAGCCTCCAGGACTTCCCTGTGGTCGGAACTGGGGATCTGTCAGACCAGAATGCAGGAAATGCGACCAGAAAATGAGCTGTCGTCTCTACGTTGAGGATTGGAAGAAGAAAAAGCAGATGCAGCGAAGAGGCGGCATGTAACCCGAAATCAACCTTTTGTCAAACCCGTCTCCCAAACTTCCCCGTTTTTACTATTCCAGTGCTCTCATCTTCGTTTCCATTGTTGCGGGCTTGTCTCGTCTATCATCTATCTTGAGCGTAGTGATGACTCTCCTCCCCCAGCTCTCACGACGGCTTCATGAGCTGCCTTTGCGGCATTTAGTATCTCGTTCAGACTTGCAGCTTCTACAGAGGTGCCCATTGGCCCCGAGACCGTCTTGAGCCCTGTCTTCTTGAGTTCGTCGATAGCAAGGCGAACAAACCTACTCACGCTTGTTCCTTCTCCAAGAGGAAGGTTCTGCTAACTTCACGGCGCACGGCTCGAACTGTTAACTGACGGCGCATGACACAAGAAGCGTTTCACTCTTTGAATGGATTGACTACTAGGATCTCTCTGTCATGCTTCATCAAAGGAAACGACAAATGGATAACGCTGATACAGAATGCTTCAAAGGAGAGCTAAGGGGCTAATTGCATCTTCCGGGCGAAGTTCACTAGGTCATGTAGGTGATTCTCCACGGTGAACTTATAGGTTTGGGCATTGCCGACTTTTCGACTCTTCCTAACGAGTCCCCGGGTTTCAAGCCTTTTCAATGACTTCTGGATAGTCTTATAGTCCAAGGCTGTCGAATCGGCGAGCATACGGACGGTTTGCTCCATGTTACCCACCAGAACCGCTTGGTCGAGTACCTTTGCTATTGCTCTTCCTTGTGGGTTTCCGAAAAGATTCGTTAGTGGCCCATCTATCCGCATTTTCATTCTCCTCAGTATATACCTGCTTACAACAACATCAATATAAGCTTGTAGCCTAAACCAAAGAGAGTGGATTCCATTCCAAAGCTAAAACAAGGCGACCCAAAGCACATTCAAGGATTCATTCTATACAAGCTCTGGCTCGGCCGCTGTTGGATTGGAAAAGGAGGCCATCACAAGCACATAGATTTGGAAAACGACTTGCCCACAAACTACGACAGCAAATTCAAGGGGGAGATTCTCAAACAAGCGAGAGAATTGCACATCAATCGTCTTGTCACTATTCTGAAGTCAGAAGGCCGCGAGATCATATTAGCCGTGTTTTCTGAATCTTCCATATGTGCTGGTCCCCCATAGTCAACGCCTATCTTAGAGCGGTGGGGGAGGACCCGTTGGAGGGAACCATTCGGGAGATTCTGACAGGCAAACGATCAGAGAAGAGAAGCCCACTATCGAAGGAGGAATTAAGGAAGTTTGCAAGAATGCATAGAGAATCCCAGAAAAGGTGACAACTCAATTTGCTAGGCACCCCCCTACCAGTTAACAATGAGCGGAGTTTTGCTCAACCCCCTACGCAAGTTAACAGAACCGATTACCATCGACCCCCCCACGAACCAACTGAATAGTACCTGTAGACTCATGCAAGACAGCCTTTAGCAGTGCTCGAAATCGTGAAATAGTATTTGCCCACTCTCTTTCCAAGGGGATAACGTTTGGCGAAGATTACTCTCAGTCAGTCTGAGTATCAGAATAGGATCCAGAAGATAAGGGAAAAGCTTGCTAACCGTCAACTCAATGCTTTGTACCTCACAGGCGACACGAGCATTCTCTACACTACAGGCTTCTCACATATCTCTACAGAAAGGCCGGCTGCTCTCATCGTACCTCTGGACGGGGAGATTACCTTCATGGGCCCGGTGATCGAGCGTGACCACATTGAGGCCGCTGCTCCGATAATCAAGCGAATCTATAGCTATCTCGACTATCCGGGAGAAACCCACCCTATGGATCTCTTTGCCGGTTGGCTCAAAGAGATCGGACTTGGCAACAAGTCAATAGGCATCGACAATCCCGCAGGTGCATCAGGTAGGTGGGGCTACACGGGCTCCCCGATTTCGGAGAAGGTTCCAGAAGCCAAGTTCGTAAAGGCAAAGGACATTGTGGAAAGCTTGAGACTGATCAAGTCGGATGAAGAGATCACATTGATTAGAGAGAGTTCGAAGTGGGCAACGGTGGCGCACAGATTTCTGCAGAAGTTCACCAAACCCGGGCTATGGGATGTCGAAGTATCTCTCAAGGCATCGCTGGAAGCGTCGAGGGAGATGAAGAAGAAGCTCGGCCTTCAGTATGAGAAGACGAGATCAGGTTTGGGTTCTGCGACAGCAGGCTTCAGGGGGCAGGTGGGCGAGGGCTCCGCGATTCCTCATGCGATCTCAATACGAAGGAAGATTCGAAAAGGTGATGTCCTAGTTACTGGAGCAGGCGCTGACGTTGGAGGCTACTCGGCTGAACTAGAACGGACAATGATGATGGGAAAGCCAACTGAGAAGCAGGAGAAATACTTCGAAATCATGGTGAAAATGCAAGATGCTGCACTAGACACGTTTGGCCCAGTCGTTAAGTGCAGTGATGTGGACCGCGCAACAATCAACGTTGCACGCGAACAAGGAGTTGCTGATTACCTTCTGCATCACACAGGTCATGGAATAGGTTTGGAGGGGCATGAGCCCCCTTGGCTCGATCAAGGAAATGATGAACTCCTCAGACCAGGCATGGTGGTTTCATGCGAGCCAGGGATCTATGTTCCCGGGTTCGCTGGTTTCAGACACTCTGACACGGTATTGATAACAAAGGAGGGCGCAGAGCTGATCACCTCCTATCCTAGAGACCTGAGGTCGCTGACCATTCCGGCGAAGTAGACTTTGTGCACTGCGCTTATTCAGTTCACTCACTCAAAGAGCATGATGGCCCAAGTCATGTTTCATTGAACAGCTTCGCACCATTCCAAATGATTTCCCAAGAAATGGATCTTCAGCGTCCTGCATTCCTGAATGTGTACGATATTGCTCGACTGACGTTCTGATGGCCTTGAGCTAGGTGATAGCAGGAGCTTTTCTACGAGAAACCGTCTGCACGCTCAAGTCACAGTAGATCAAGAGCACCCAGACTACTGGACGTTCGGGTTTCCACCAGTGAGCAGCAGGATGATGACTAAGTCAGCGTATCTTGGGTTTGAAAGGACTCCTACGGAAGAAGTCAGCTGGTCTGGGAATCACCAAGAATCGATCACAATCTTGGCAGACATAGTGCTCTGAATATGTCTCACCCGAATAGAAGGTCATTTCCTCGCCGCAGCCCGGGCACTTAGGGATGCTTTTCTCCATTCTTTCCCCTTACCATAGCATTCGTGCCTTCTGGGAGATCTAGTTTTCGGTCGCGGACCGGTTTGCACAAGATGTCTAGGAACCAGGTTCGGTCAGCGTTTTCAGCCCGATTTCATCCGCTATCTCTCCTATGTTGTCAGTGTACACCGTTTCTATTTGCTGCTCTTACAGTAGATTGCGGAAAAGAGCTCCCTTGATAACCACGAGCCTAGTGTTTCGGGTGTCTGCCAATCTGCGAATAGGATTCCCCTCCACAACAAGAACATCGGCCTGTTTTCCCGGTTGGAGAGTTCCGAGGTCAGCTCGCCCGATGGTTTGTGCGGCGACAGAGGTAGAGGCTTTGAGGACGTCCATTGGCTTCATTCCGGCCTCCGCCATGACATCTAGTTCCTCGAAATAGACGTCAGGAGGAGAGCAGGGTGACCCTGCGTCAGTTCCGGTCGAAATGGTGACTCCCAGTTTCACGGCACGACGCAGCATCGCAATGTGGTGGTCTGTGACGAGTCTTGCTTTCTCCTGAGCAAATGGTGGAATGCGCGGATCTGTGGCCAGACGACGCATCACAGCCATCGTAGGTACCAACGGAATCTGCATCTCCTTCATCCGTCGGAGGCAGTCGTCATCTGCGAAAATGCCGTGTTCGATGGTGTCAACTCCGGCATCAATTGCGTTCCGAATGCCTGCCAGCCCTTCAGCATGGGCCGCCACCTTTCTCTCCCTTTTATGAGCTTCTTTGACCGCGGCCTCCATCTCTTCAACGGTGTACTGAGGTGAGCCAGGCTTCTCTCCTTCTGTGTATATGCCTCCACTCGCCATGACCTTGACAAGATCTGCTCCCTCCTTCATCACCCAGCGAGCAGCGGCCCGCATATTGTCCACTCCGTCCACTTCATGTGACATGTAGTGGCCGTGTCCTCCCGTCATGCAAAGAGCAGGACCTGCGCTGAGTATGTTCGGACCAGTAAGGACCCCCGTTCCAACCATATGGGCTAAATCCAGAACCGTACGTCCTGGTGAAGCCCAGATCCCTCACAGTTGTGATTTCACACTCTAGGGTCTTGATTGCGTTTCCATAGGCCCAGAGAGCGATGCGTGGTTCTGGTAGACCTTGGATCATGCTTGCAGGATCTGGAGAACCGTCCCACACGAGGTGAACGTGGCAATCGATGAGCCGCGGCAAGATGGTCCCATCACGTGCATCGATCTTGATTCCTTCTAGGCGCGCGCGAACGCCATCCTAAGCGTCCAGAAAGCCCTCATCAAGCATCCGCAAGCCATAGATGTAAGGTTGAGAACCGATCGTGGCCAACAGTATGATGGTGAAGCCTTCAGGGAGAGCATGAAGATCCTATGCGTCAAACAGGAATTCATAGCCGTCGCGCGCGCTACTGCTTGAAGGTTCTAGCTCAACGGATACTTGAACCCGGGGATTTTTCGAAGAGCTATGAGTAAGGGAACGCCAACCAGGAAGGAAACCACGACGACTAGCAAATCCTCTATGTAGGAATCGATAGCTCCCGCCACGAAGACTAGATACACTGCCTCAAAACGCCAGCCGAAGAGCGTGTACAATCCTACTGGGATCAGCAGGAAAACGCGCGTTAAGCTATCCATCACTGTGCCGATGAAGGAGATTAGGGCCAAGGACAGAGGTAGGCCTTTAACACCTTCCTCAAAAAGGCTCTTGGACATCCTCGCTGCTGGATAGATGAGGACAAAAGCGATCAAGATGTCAAGGACAGTCCACAATGGGAGCTGTCTTCCAAAAGGGTGCGCAAAGTACGCCGCTAACATAATTGCGTAGATCGCTATTAGCGGCTTCCATCTCTTTCTAGCCAAGAGTCCACATGCCAAGACTCCCATAGGTTCGGCGATTACTCCGAACATCCAGAGTTCGGTAGGCTTGATCATT
>JALHTG010000032.1 GCA_022865705.1 Candidatus Bathyarchaeota archaeon
AACGCTGAAAGAATCAAACTCGGACTCCGGCCAGCAAACATGATTCTGTCGCGAGGACCGGGAACTCTTCCCCCAATCGAGAAGCTAACGACCCAGTATTCCATCGACAGTGCGTGCATCGCAGTCGCTCCTATCGTTCGAGGAATCTGCTTGGTTGCAGGTATGAAGCTATTGGATGTGGAAGGAGGGACGGGTGGCCTCGATTCCAACTTCAAAGCCAAGGCATCGGTGGCAGTCGAAGCCATGAAAGAAAACGACTTGGTTTTCCTGCACATCAAAGCCCCAGATGTGGCAAGTCACAACGGTGATTTTGGGCAAAAAGTCCGGACGATAGAAGGAATCGATGATGGCATCGAGGAGATCGTGAGATCCGTGGATCTTGCTCGCGACTACGTGGTGATAACGTCTGATCACGCAACCCCTGTAACCTTGAGGGATCACTCCGCCGATCCTGTACCAATCCTAATTGCTGGACCAGATTTTGACATCAGCGAAGTGACAGGATTTTCTGAGAGAACGGCAGCCAAAGGCAACTTAGGAAGACTGCTAGCTACTCATCTAATGCCAATACTGATGAACAGACTGGAAAGAATAGCGAAATTTGGATTCTGAAGGAATCTGTCCCCTAGACAGCGAGAGACATGGACGCAATTCTGGAAAGGCAGAGACATACTTTCGCCATTGCCTTCAGACTTCTTAGGAAGTCAATGTTTCCGCCCTTTCCTCGAGTTCTGCTAAGAATTCTGCTGACAGCGGCATAGGATTTCTCTAGCCTTCGAGGCTCAGCTGGATCAAATCTCCACAACGCCTTATATCCGCTTATGACGACATTCCAAGTTCTCTCCAAAAGCAAATGATCTGGATGAGAAAGAACAACCTTTGCTAGTGAGCCAACAATCTGACTGAGCATTTCAAGGTTTGTGGAGATTCCTAGAAGGATGAGACCCGCAGACATATCGATCTGCTTGTGACCCTCGACAATGAGCCTTTGTGCAAGACAAGTCGCCTCCTCCAGTTTTTGTCTGACGGTGACTTCATTTTGTGACGAATTCCCAGAAGAGAGCATAGTCACCGCGCTTCCCAGAATCTGAAGAATGTCTCCAAGATCTTGCTTTGCCTGCTTGAAAGCGGAGGATCCACTTGCATCTAGCTCTTGAAGAATTTCATTGACAGTTTTTATGTCTCGTCGAGTGTCCAACATTTGTGTAGGTTTCGGAGGACCACTGACCAAGAGTGGGCAGTCTTTTGGTCTACATTTCCCGCACCATCCTGAAATGCATTCCAAGATTGCCTTACCACATCTGGCGCAAATCATCGCTGGCCAGATTGCCTTTGAAACCAACCAAGTTGTTTCGAGGGCGTCTTCCTTGTTTTCTGCCGTTCTTACGTTGATTCTTCCACCCTTTGAAACCACAACAGTCTTTCCGTTGAACTCTATCTTTGCGATTCCAAGGTTCTGAGAGCATTTCACACCGGAGAATATCTGAGAGAGATTCAGCAACCAACACAATTTCGACGAATCCAGAAAATCCGACGATGACTCTGAGCCGTCTCTAGCCGAACCCAAATGAGTTTCAGCCGAGATCTTGCCGGCCTCAGTTACACACGGCCTGATGTATGTCATTCCAAGATTTGACTTGACCATGTTGCCCCCACTAGTCATGCGCGCGCGCTAATAAACAACTGCTGACTTAGGCGAGCAAAGTGGAACCCGAAAAATGATTAAATACTCCACGAAATCCACTCTCGGCAGGAGAACGAGTTGGCCGACATCGGCGGTTACGTAGGCAACATTCTCAGAGTGAACCTTGCGACTGGTCGAACACAACAGGAGCCTCTCGATGAGAGGACGGCGTACAACTTTCTAGGCGGACGAGGTTATGCGACGAAGTTGCTCTACGATGAACTTCGGCCCAAGACTGACCCTTTAGGGGTCGAGAACAAAATAGTATTCATGACAGGACCGCTCACGGGAACAGCTTTCCCAGGGAGCGGCAGAATAGCAATAAGCTCCAAATCCCCGCTGACAGGAACGATATTCGACTCGTCCTTGGGCGGCTCATTTGGCGTCTACTTGAAACAAGCTGGATTCGACGGAATCATAGTGGAAGGCAAGTCGGAGACGCCCACATGCCTCATCGTGGATGAAAAGGAAGTTTACTTTGAGGATGGCTCAGACCTTTGGGGGAGATCGACCTCTCAAACTGAAATGTTGCTTAGAGAGAGACACACAAGACATGGCGTAGCCACAATAGGTCCTGCCGGAGAAAACCGAGTGTTCTTAGCAAACATAATGTCTGACACTCGCGCAGCCGGGAGGGGCGGGCTCGGCGCCGTAATGGGGTCAAAGAACCTCAAAGCTCTAGTTGTTGGTGGTGCGAGACGTTTGGAAGTCGTCGATAAACCAAGCTACGAGGCTCTCGTGAAGAAATTTCAGTTCATGATTGAGACGGATCCTGTAACCGGAAAAGATGGCAGCATGGCCAGATTCGGAACGGCCGGTATAATTCACCGGATCAGAATCGCCGGGCTCCTTCCCAAAAACAACTTCTCCAGTGAGAGTTCTCTTGATTTTAACGACGTGGACAGATTCTCAGGAGAGACCATAAAAGAGAAGTTTTACTTCGGGAGAAAGGGTTGCTACCTCTGTCCCACCGCATGTGGGAGGAGAATAAAAGTTGACGGCAAGATTAGGAAAGGCCCCGAATATGAATCCATCGTGATGCTTGGTCCAAACTCAGGATTCTTCGACTATGAAAGAGAGATCGTTCCTCTTTCGCTGCTGTGCGACGAACTGGGATTGGATACGATCTCAACAGGCAATATTCTCGGGTACGCGCGCTCTGTAGGTGTATTTCAAAGTCTTGAGGATGCGGTAAGGCTTGTCCACGAGATAGCTCACAATCAATGTGTCTTCTCCAAGGGAGTCAGATTTGCCGAGAAAGATTTTGGGAAGGAAGGCATGCATGTCAAAGGACTGGAACTCCCCGCATACGACCCAAGAGGAGCCAGAGGCATAGCCCTAGCCTATGCAACCTCCAACCGCGGAGGTTGTCACCTGCGTGCGTACACCATAGCGCCCGAGATAATGAGTAATCCCGAATTCATCGACCCCAAAGATTGGACCGGAAAAGCTCAACTTGTAAAGAGAATGCAGGACAGCTACGCTGTCTACGACAGCGCAGTACTCTGCAAATACCACAGCTTGGCACTCTTCACAACTCTGGAGTTCGAGCTTCAGGACATTGCAGGGGCTTTGAGTGCAGTTACTGGGTTGGCTTTCACAGACAGCCATTTGCGGGAGGTGGGAGAGAGGATAAACACTCTTGAAAGGCTCTACAATGTCAGAGAAGGGTTCAAGAGCGAGTTAGATTCCCTTCCCAAAAGCTTGGGCGTAGATCTGCAAAGACCTCTCGAAGAGTACTATGCGTTGAGAGGATGGAGAGATGGTGTCCCCACTGGTTATCCATTGCTCAACGATCCCAAGCATGTGAGAGGGGGTGAGATCACTGTGTCTCCGCTTATGCGACTCAACCCACCTCAGATTCAGGTTGCACTAGACATGGACGCGGATGTCGAGACTATCGCAAGGATAGCGAGGCGGACATACCTTGGCGGGGCGAGAGTGATAGAGGCGGGCACGCCCGCCATTAAGAGGCATGGAGTAGATACCTTACTTCCAGCACTGAAGCGAGTGGCTCCGGAAGCCATCATAGTGGCTGACTTGAAGACAGCAGATGTCGGTAGATTGGAGGCCCGCATAGCCATCAGAGCTGGGGCGGACATTGTAGCCGTTTTGGGGATGGGAGGCAAAAGCAAGATAACTGAGGCACTGAGTGAAGCCATAAGAAAAGATAGGGGAATACTAATCGACCTAATCGATTGTGAAGACCCGGTCGCGAGACTGAATGATCTCGCAGAGGATTTCAAAGGCAAGGAGAACTGGGTCATATTCGGCCTCCACAAAGGCATAAGTGAGCAAATAAAGAGCAGGGGGATCTACACCGAGAAGGACTTGATTACGAAAGCCAAGCAGACTGCTCGAAATTTCCCATTGGCCGTAGCCGGTGGTGTGAGCGAGGGAGTCGCCAAAGACATTGCCTCATGTGGGGTGGAGGTAGTGGTCGTCGGCAGTGCCATCTACAACTCAGCAGACCCTGAAAATGTGACCCGCCGTCTCCTTAGCGAGATCAGGGAAAGTTACAGGCCTCAAGAAAAAATCAAGAGATAAGTCGATCACAGACAATTGATCCCAACTGGCGAACAGGTCCGCCGCTTCTAAACTGGCCATGATAAAGATAGTATCGAGAGAAAAGCGATATCATGAACGAAAAGATGCACGAATTCCCGCGGGCCACGATCATATTGTTGATATCTTTCTTCGAGACGGTGTGATTTGATAGGTGTGGCGTGAATCCTCGAGGAGAACATGGAACTCAGGATCAAGATACCTAAGAGGCAGTTGCCAAGATCATACATTCAGCAATTGGGAATTACAGATCCATACAAATGGGATTTGGGGCCAGATTGGAGAATGACATATGAGAAGAACGTGTCAGAATGAAGGATGAAGATGAACTAGTAAGCACATCTCAAATGCATAATGCACCGTTGCCTAGCCAATGGTGGGCATTATCGGAACAACAAATTCGCGAAATTCTGACGCTTGATTACAGCAATGGCCTTTCTACAGAAAAAGCCAGAAAACACCAAGTAAGTTACGGTACAAACGCCATTGCAGAACTGAAACGAATAAGCGTTATCGCATTACTGCTCGAAGGCATTACACAGCCAATGATGGTCTTACTGCTCTCAATCGCTGCTTTATCAGTTGTCTTTGGCGAGACGATTGAGGCAGCTGTGATGATTTTTGTTGTTGCCGCCTATATCTCAGTTGAGTTCGTAAACAAGCTTCGAACCGATCGCACTATGACTCGCCGGCCGGCCGACCAGGTACAACCAGTCATCCTCCAGCGACTTGACCTAATCTGAGAAAACTCCACTTAAATCAGTTGTGCAATTCGCCGTGTCTGCCTCATCCAGCGGGGCTCTGTTTCCAGTCTTATCCGTAGGAGACCGCTTCAGAAACGCTTAATTTACTGCGCATCTCCATGCTGCAAAACGTTGAGAGGCACCAGGATGAGAAGAAGTACTTTAGGCTTGGTCTTTCTTGTTATGCTTACCCTTCCGGTCATCACACTTCCCTCTGTCAACGCAGATGCTCAGCCAACAATTCTGCCTCGAACAGCCATTGTGCGTTACTCACTCTTTCTGAAGTCCAACTACTCGGTCTCACATGACATAGATTTCGTGTGGAGTTTCAGAGACACGAACTGGTCGAAAGTCACATTTCAATCGAGCAAACCCATTCTTGCCGGATCAGCCACAGTGGACAGTCAGGGGCAAACTGTATCAAAGACTGCTTTCGACGCAATCCAGGCCCTTGGGTGGAGGTTTGAGAAAGCGGCTCCTAGCGATCTTCTTCATGTCGACTTCAACGTCAGGGTTGACGTCTCTTCCTTTTCTCCATCTCCCATTGCTTCATCCTCAGTAGGCAAGATTGAAGACATGAGCAAACATCTCTCATCGGCGGATCTCAAGAAATACTTGAACGAGACATACTATTGGGACTATTCAAGTTCAGAGCTTCAATCGATTACCCGCGTCATTCGCCAACGAACCACTGGGTCCTCCAACGTATATGATGTTGTTAGAGGCACATTGCTCTGGTTTGCAGAGAACATGATGTACGACTATCCTTACGAATTTGACTATCCTACAAGCAGAATCAAGGCAAGCGAGGTTCTGAAGCAAAGCCTTCTTGGACGTCACTTTGGAGTGTGCAGGCATTTCGCTGATCTGTTCACTGCCATAATGAGAGGTTTCGGCATTCCCTGTGTCAAGGAGGAAGGCCTGATTCTTGAGGATATCGATGGAAAGGTTCGTGCAGTTGGAAGACACGCATGGTGCATAGCATATTTTCCAAAGATAGGATGGACACGTTTGGAGGTGACAGTTCCTGATAGATCAAGCCTTGATTCTATTGGGGTAGGCCTCATCCCCTATCCATGGTACTATGTCCCAGAATATGTTGAGTACACGAACGAAGCGCCAAAGTCGTCCGAAGGAACGGTTTACCCGTACATTGTTCTGGGAGGGTTTATTCGTGTTGAAGAGGAGGAAACAATCGGGTGGGTCACCTGGGAGAGAGTGGCTCTAGTCTGTGTGTTTGTCTTGGCGTTCGGCCTGGCACTTGCACACACTAAGATGAGATCGAGAATAAGAAGGCTGGAGAGATCGTTGCAGTCAGTCACCGGCATACCGGGCGGACACCCAACTCGGATGTTCTGTACATCGTGCGGATCCCAGCGTCCTCCTTTCGGCAGCTTCTGTCCCAGCTGCGGGAACAAGCTTGAATAGCATTAACTCGTGGTGTGCGCTCCACCTCTAGACGAAATGAACACCAGTTAGGAAGTGTCTCTAACAGAACCCTTGGGAACAGGATCGAAATGAGATTCGTCGTTGCACTATTATTCACTCTGATTCTCCTCGCGAATCAGACAAGAGCTATGGGCGGAACCATACCTGCAGGCTACTACACAGGATACGATCTTTCCTTTTCCGTCAAAGTGGTCAACGAAGGTTCATCGAGAATCGACTTGACGAGCAACGCGCTAACAGATCCGGTGACATTTCTGTTTCTGAACAACACTTCCCAAACTGTCATACTGACTTCGTCAAGTCACAAAGTAGCGGCCACCATTGATGAGGAGGAAAACCCAGTCGGCATCTTTCAGGTTGATACAAATCTTGGACAAGGACAAATTCTCGTCTTAGAAGCCAACTTCAGGGCACTTACACGATTAACCTCTACGAGACGGTTCGAATGGATCCCTCCTCTGGAATATCCTTCCAGCGGCCTGGTACGCGACATACCAGGAGAGTTGATTAAGAAGTACTGTATCTCAGCAGGACCGTGGAGAATCAACGACGCAGATCCATCCTGGTCGTCCGTCAGAAAGCTTGCCTTAAAGCTGGCGGGAAATGAAACCAATGCCTTGAAGGCCGTATCCCGGCTCATTGAATGGGTCGGCGAGAACATCAAGTATCCCAGCTCCAGGAAAGACAGGATTCTATTCCCAAACGAGACACTCACCGCTCTTGAAGGGGACAGTGACGAACAGGCAAACCTAATCATATCCCTATGTCGAACCGTAGGTATTCCGGCCCACCTTCAATGCGGCTACACGTACTATCCTTCGAGAGAAGAGAAGTGGTCCAGATACGACGGACACATCTCTTTCCAACTGGACAGGATGCGTCGGCATGCATGGGCCATGGTATACATTCCTCCTTGGGGATGGCTTCCGGTAGACATGACGATAGGGTACTCCAAGGAAGAACCGCTCCAGGCGATTCAGGCTGCTGCTGCTCAGACCCTTGGCACCGTCATCTCAAACAACTACTTCGTGAAGGACTATGTGTCGGAAGTAAACCGTGACGGCGAACAACTGAGGCGTACCGCAGTACGTATTGAGCAAAGGGCGTCTATGAAGCCGATCGGGATCTCTTCTGAGTATCAGGCTAGTGATGCGGCCACACTGACTACCGTCCTTCTGATTGGCTTCGGTGCAGTCATTCTGACCGTTTACGTGATTGCAAGATCAAGGACGAGAAACAGACTGCGGGCCCAGCTTCAGAAGGCATAGCAGATGCATGAGGTTAAGCCTTAATTGAGTTACTCAATGTTAGAACCTATTATGGATGTATTTGAAGCAATTCGAGGAAGAAGAAGCATAAGAAACTTCGGCAAAGGAGATGTTGTTTCGGAAGACCTGAGACAGATACTGGAGGCGGCGATAAGTGCTCCAAGCGCAGGAAACCTCCAACCGTGGGAGTTTGTGATTGTTCGAAGCGCTGACACAAAGATAGCTCTGGCTGAGGCCGCATACGGACAGAATTTCATTGCTCAGGCTCCGGTCGTAATAGTCATTTGTGCCAATGTTGCAAGATCTGCCACAAGGTACCGGGAACGAGGAAGAGATCTGTACAGCATTCAGGATACGGCTGCCGCGGCTCAAAACATTCTGCTAGCGTCCTACGCCATGGGGTACGGTTCGTGTTGGGTAGGAGCATTTGATGAAACTAAGGTTGCCCGTATAGTGAACGTCCCCGAAGACGTCAGGCCATTAGCCATAATCCCTGTTGGAAGATCAACTGAATCTCCAGAACCGCGTCCAAAATACAGCCTCGAGAAAGTCACACACGTTGAGAGATTCAACTAGGCCCGTCAACCGGAGCAATGAACACCAAGCTGGCCGATTCACAGGCGCAGGATAGAGGCCCAGATGAGATATTCGAAACTATTCGCCTGAAAGCGTACCCTTATATATCACGCATGGGGGACACATACTCGAAGACCGATGACCTTCAAAGAGTTTGTCGATTTAGTTGCAGAGGCAGATAAGACCAAACAGATTTACAAAAGCCTAATCAAAAGATGGACGACCTTCGCGGGCTTTGACGATCCAGACAAATTCACCGACGCAATCAGAAACCACAAGCTCGATCCATACCAATTTCTGCAAAGTGTAATCGCCAACCAGAAAGCTGAGAAACGTGCATCAATCACAATCCTCCAAGCGTACTATACCATGAAACGATTTATTGAATGGGAGAGCGAGGAAAGACTTAACGGAGTCAAACTTGAGAAACTCACCCAAACACTTCCGGGCCGACGCGTGAAATCAACTGACTCAGCTCCGAATGATACGGAAGTTTTGAAGTTGATTCATCATAGCAATTTGAGGGGGCGCGTAGCTCTAATTTTAGCGTTGACGTCGGGAATGAGAGTTGGGGAATTGGCAGCTATGAAACTGGAATGGATAGATTTCAATTCGGACCCTATTAGAATCACAATTCCCGCCACCCTGACCAAGACGAAAAGACCAAGAACGGTTTTCACGACTCAAGAGTGCGCCCAACTAATCAAACAACTTATCGGCGACAGAAAAACAGGTTCATTGTTTCCGAGTTTGGACCCCACAAAGACATATGATGAGAACACCCCCGCCAGCCCATCAGCGTTAGCGAACGCATTTTCCCGCAATCTGAAGAAATGCGGCTTGCGAGATAAGATAACTGAAGACTCTCCAATGTTTCGACTACACAGTCACTCATTCAGAAAATGGTTTTACTCAAAAGCTATTGCGTCAGGGATGCCCGGTAACTATGCAGAGATCCTCTTGGGCCACACCATTGGATTAGATGCTCATTACCTGCGCGTAGACCAAGAAAAACTAGCAAGCGAATATAAGAAAATCGAGCCTTCACTAGTATTTCTGAACAGAGAAAACGGAGAAGTGCGTAAAACTGTTCAAACACAATCGGAGCAAATAGGATTACTGCAAGGTGAATTGGCTACGCTCAAACAACAGAATCAGCAACTAGCAAGCAACGTCGGGAGCATGGTTAGTCAATTCATGGGCGTCTTGACGAAGCTAGGCGTTAATACAGAGCTGGAAATTCCACCAGTGTCGGGTGTAAAGTTGCAATTGGATGATGGAACCGAAATAGATATGGGAAAAGCTAAGGAGCCAATCTCGTTTAGAGTTGTCAAAGGTAAAGCAATAAAGAAGCAAAAGAAATGATGCACAAAATTCTAAATTGGGCTAATGTTGTTTTTGTTGAGGTTGTCAAAGTCCGGCAAGGGGTACTCTTTCACTATTCGTAGAGCAAGGACGCTCCATCTTTCAAGTTGGAGAGGAATTGCGTCAGAACAACGGAATCGGTGGGGGCATAAGGATTCGTTCCAGTAGTGGGTGGTCCAGAAGACCCCGCGGGCTTTAGCCCGCGGTAGTTCAGATAAGCAACAAGTGCTTATGCGGATAAGCCACAAGTGCTTACTCGGATAAGCAAAGTGCCTACCCGAAAATCTACAAAGTACATTGACTGGCGGGACGGCACGGATAACAGCCAAGGTAGCTGTTAGATATTCTATACTACTTTACTCTACAATGGGTACGCGTTCTTTTGCATCAACGAGCTTTTCGACGGGGTGTTGTATGTTGGGTTTTCGGGGCGATGGTTCCGCGCTGCGGCGCGGGGACTTATTCGTCTTAGATAGATGATTGGGTGCTTGGAGGGGCGGGGGTTCATGTTGCTTATTGATAGGCATGGTGCTTACTCGAATAAGCATCCTTGGGGCTTTTGCTCATGCTCTGTAAGCATCTATCCATCTATGGCTCAGGAGGGCTAGGCTCGTACGAGTGCTTAGATGCTCTAAGTGCTTATGATACGTTTACTGCTTATCGATGTTGCATTATCAACAAACATTGAGAATGTAACATGGAGAGCTAGAGAGTTCACCTCTTAGCGCGAGGCTTGAGCTTTCGAGGCTTATTCCAGTAGCGTGACTTGCATTTTGGACAGACTTGAGCTTGCCCTAAAGCCTTAGTTCTAGGAGGCCACGTATGGCCGCGGCCGGCCGTATTGGTGACTTGATGCATGTTGGTGCTCGAATTTCAGAATCGGACTCTATCGTTGTTTCAACCAAGGATGAATTCCTGCATGACAGTCTTCACAAAGACAAGTTAAGTTTTCAATTGAATCTTTTCCACCGGCATACCTAGGCGTGATGTGGTGCGCAGCTAAGCGTACTCCGGCTATACCGCATTTTTCGCAAGTGTATCCACTTCGGCGGTAAACGAATTTCCGAAGGCGGTTCCACTTAGCTCGTCTCGTAAAGCTATAGGCCACGCCAGATGCGATATAGAGAAAGAATGTTAGAGCAATCAGTTCTGGACTTCGCGCCACGAAGGCTATGAGAAACAGACATGTGGCTATTACAGCTGTGGCAATCGAGATTTGGCGACAAAACCGTTCGTTAGGGGTTTCCTCTGTAGACATACCAGAGGAAATCTTCGCGCCGGAACTTCTCTTACTCCTCGTTTGAGGGATCGTTCTTGTTCGCTTAGCACGCGCGCCCCAGAACAGAACGCTACCAACACCAAGGTAGATGAGGATCATGACAACTAGACCGATAGCAGGCGCCCACACGTCAGGTGCGGAAGTGTATGTCGAAACAACCGTTAGAACTCTCGGCCTGGTCTCCGTAACGACTACCATGACTGGAGAACGAAAAGTAGCCACTCGTGCGCTAGTGAAGGTAGAGATAGCAGCACCCTCAGGAGGGCGCGCGGTGATGTAAGGAGATAAAGGCCAATCAAAATACTGGACAGCTGTTTGGTCCTCACCCCCCTGGAAATATGTGTATGTAAAAAGTGCTATCCTTTCATAAATGTCCCAAACTGTTTCAACGGCGACAACATCGCTCCAAGACGTGTAGGTTGTCGCCTGTGTCGTTGTGAGTGTGTAGGTCACATAGGATGTTCCCTGGGCCTGTATGAAGCCTGCGAGAATTGAACCTACAAGCAGCAGACTCACTAGTGCACGTGCCTTCTTCGCTTTCATTCGCTCAGCCCCTATCTTCATGTGCGCTTGAAAGGGTTATGAATTTGCCGCCTAGTGCTTGGCCCGCCGGCCGGCCGTAGGGTATGTGTTGGACTTGAAGTGGTCCATAGGCAATAGACTTGCTAACCGGCGGTTAACAGATGAAGGGTCGTTCCGGCAATTGGCAACTGTCACTAGGATTAACTATAGAGGGCTCAACCCTTCTTGACATGCGGCTCGTAGTGTGTCATGAATTCTTCGATAAGTGCAAGATCCTTTCTTATCTGTGGCACATGCTTTCGGCACCTAGTCGCTAGTACAGTCATAAAGGTCGCTTTCTCACCATCTGCCTTTATGAAAGCCCTCATATGACGCCGTTCTTTCTCAGTTAGTATTCTCGTGAACATCTCAATCGCCACACTACTATATCAGTAGCAATATTTATATCTATCTTAGACTACTATAACAGTAGGGATGAAGAATGGAGAAAGAAGGATGGAGAGAACAGTTCCGAGTAGAAGGAATTGCCGAAGAGAAAGAACTCAAAACAGCGCGGTCGAGTGCGTTAACCTTACAGAAAACATTCGCTAAGATCTCTAGCCAAGTGCTTACGGGAATAGGCATCACGAACAGCCCTGAACCCGAAGAGTTGAAAGAGATCCGTGTACGAAAACCAGAGGTGACGCCGAGCAACGGACTTCGATGCGAGAAACCGATTCGCCGGCAGACTCCGAACGAAACGTTTCACCGATACTGCGCGGAGCTTTGGAGCATACGCGCCAAGAGACCGTCAGTGTGTCCGTACTGCAAGCAAACGGTGAATCCCGGCGACGAAATTACATTGTTTGAGAAGGTTGGCGGTTGGTCCCATCTTTACCACGCAACGGACCAAGAAGCCACGATGCCGGAAACCATGAGGCTATGAAGGAGAGAGCATGCTTGTCGTGAAAGCCGATCGATTGGTACAGCAAACATCCATAGAAGTAACCATCACAGTCGCCACGAAAGAAGTAAATGCGATTCGGCAATTGGTCGCAGTTTGCGACCAGGGCGTTTTCTCGACAGCATCTTATTTGGTATGGCCTTCCACGACTGCTGCTGGTGGGAGAATCGATCTTCTCAGTATGATGATAGGTCTGGTGCTTCTTAATGCAGGAGTAACGTTCATTGCATTTCGCATCGTCAAGAACAAAGTTGAGAAAAAGCAAAGCTCACGACGCAAGACTTGAACGAACCAATACACAACTATGTGTCTGTGGGCCCGTCGTCTAGAGGACTATACGTCGAAACGGCGCGCGCTATGCATAAGCCCCAACCACCCCCAACATCTGACCCAACACCTGACCTAACACCCAACCCAACACCTAACCCCACAAGCACACATTATGGGCTCCTTCCCTCCCATACTCCAACCACTAGCCTCGGTTACCTCCGCGCGCTCTAACTTCCGGGTTTGTCTTTTATCTCGAAGTTCACTTTGTAGAACTTGACTTCTATCAGATTCCTCAGGGGACTCAAGGCGTACTCCAGTCGCTCGTCGGGTTCATTCACGATTATTATTCCTCTAGCTTTGGT
>JALHTG010000033.1 GCA_022865705.1 Candidatus Bathyarchaeota archaeon
GCCAGCGCCGCCATCATCCTGGTCACTTACGACACGCTCGTCTTCTTCGACGGAGAACACATGGACCGCTACCTGCCACAGTTGGCCACAGAATGGACGCTCAAGAAGAACGAACCACCAATAGTCAGTGCGCACACAGGCCTCAACTTCTACTACACGTACTACTTCAAGATCAGAACAGGCGTCAAATTCCACGACGGAACCACGCTACTTGTACCTGAAGACGTTGAATACAGTATCGAGCGTGGAATGGTCCTGGAACCCGGCGACAACCCGCAATGGATGTTCTACGAACCACTACTGAACGGTGCCACAGCGTCGTATATTGACGGCCGCGACTTTGACATTGAGGACCCTGCAAATCAAACGTGGGTAGGCTGGGCAATTGACGAAGCAATCGAAAGCAACAGCACCCACGCATGGTTCAACCTGGCCTTCAACGGCGCCTACGCTCCGTTCTTGCAGATCTTGACCCAATCTTGGTCAGCAATCATCAGCAAGAGCTGGGCCAACGGCCTCGGAAGAGCAAGCAACTGGAACGGCGACTGGGGCGCAGACCACAGAGGTTACATCGACTATCACTTCCCGACTGTTGCACCGTTAGACGATCCAGAACCAGCGGTCATGGGCACTGGCCCATTCAAGCTGGCACACCTGGACCAGACGCTGCACTACTGGGACGCTGACAGATTCTTGGGCTACTGGCGAGGATGGGGTAACTCTTACGGTATCGGCTGGCCAGCCTTCGGAGGCTCAAAACCAGCAGGCTACGTTGACCACTATGTGCTCACTTGGGCTTACGACTGGAACGCGAGGTCAACAAAGTTCCTCAACGGAGAAGTTGACTATTGCGCAGTCCCAAGACAGTACATCGGCCAAATACTCAACCAGCCCAACATCAGATGCACATTCCCATTGCCGAGCTTGGCATGTGACGCGTACTTCTTCCAATTCGCTATCGCGCCAACATCCCCGTACGGTCCAATATTCGAAGCCGGAGTGTTCGGCGAGACTGGTATTCCACGAGACTTCTTTGGCAACCCCACATGGGGCAAACGCGTCAGGAGGGCCTTCGCACAGATGTTCGACTATAACTCGTACATCCAGACTGTCTTCCTTGGAGAAGCCATGCAGCCAGCAACCTGCTTGATTCCAACACTACCATTCTACGACGCCACAATCCAGAAATTCACCTTCAACCTTGCAGCAGCTGAAGCCGAATTGAAGTTGGTGCCAGGCTTGTGGGATACAGGCTTTACTATAAAGTTCCTGTACAACATTGGCAACCTCCCTAGGCAGACTGCCTGTACACTGATGGCCGCACAAGTCGGTGCCGTTAACACGAAATTCCACGCTGAAGCAGTAGGACTCGACTGGGCCTCATACTTGGCCGCCTCACGCGCTGGACAGCTGCCATTCTTCGTGGTAGGCTGGCTAGCGGACTACCCAGACGCGCACAACTTCGTGTACCCGTACTACTACACCTACGGCAACTTCGCCTTCAGAGCCCACTACAGCAACGCTCAAATGGACGCATTGATCGATGAAGGCATCAGAGCTGCCACCGATTCGGAAAGAACCGCAATATACAAAGAAATTCAGCAGCTTGCGATCGAAGAATGCCCGAACATGCCCACAGCCACGGCCGTCGGCCGCCACTTCGAACAGTCGTGGGTAGCCGGATGGTACTATAACCCGATCTATCCAGACACGTACGCAGCGAACCATTGGAAGTGGTACTACACTCCGCATGCTCAGCAAGACAGCATCCCAGCAAACTCGACCGGTAACTTGCTGCCCTACGACGTCAACTATGACGGCAAGACCAACATGGTTGACATCGGCACAACCGCAGCAAGCTTCGGAGCAATCTACGGACCGCCAATGAGCACTAAATGGGTATACAGAGCAGACTTCAACAACGACAGAAAGATCGACATGAAGGACATCGGTGGAGTAGCTAAGAACTTTGGCAAGACCGCGACAGCCTGGGCTCCAGTTTAAAAGCCTAGAACATAAAAACAATCCCCCCTTTATTTTTTTGTCTTGGAGAAAAGTGCGCGTTTTCGCTCTTTTGGGCATAGTAATTTGTCATTTCATCTGCTTTGAACGTTTTCGACAACCTTAAATATTGTTCAACGGAGTAAGTAATTGGGTCTTTGAAATGACAAGCCTAACTGCGTACATAATCCGAAGACTGCTTTTGCTTGTCTTGGTCATACTCGGAGTGACCGTTCTGATCTTCGCGATAACGATGATGTTTCCAGCAGAGATCCGAGCGTACATGTACATAAGAAACGCCGAGCAGGCAAGACCCGAAGTCATCCCGAGAGTGATCGAAAATTTCAGGCTGAACGACCCGTTCTACCTCCAGTACGGCAGATGGATGGCTTCACTCCTTCAAGGAAACCTCGGATGGTCGTACACCAGCGGCCAACCCGTTTCCACTGCGATAAGTTCCAGATGGGTCTACACATTCCAGATAGTAATGTTTGCCGCACCAATAATAATTCTCGTAGGAATATATCTGGGTGTTCAGTCTGCAATACACAGAAACGGCTTCATTGATCACATTTGTAGAATTCTTTCCATAGTAGGATGGTCTCTTCCATCTTTTTGGCTTGGTCTAATACTGATTTCCGTGTTCAGCGGGCAATTGAGATGGGTCAGCATTGGGCCTCTCAGTCAAGAGGGCATAAACCACGTGGCGAACACGGCACTGTTCACGCGTTACACAGGCGTCAGCGTGTTTGACGGCGTCCTAAACGCGATAACACGCGCAGACATAAGTCAGATCGGAATCACTCTTGATGCGCTCGCACACGTTATTCTTCCAGTTATTGTCATCGTGACGATTGACGTGGCCCTTCTGATCAGGGTAATGCGCTCGTCGATGCTTGAGGCGTTGAACAAGCCCTACATAATCACGGCGAAAGCCAAGGGACTGAGCAAGAACGTTGTTTTTTACAAGCATGCTCGCAGAAACGCGTTGATTCCAGTCGCCACACTGTCAGGCATGCTCGTGGCCGGCCTGTTGGGTGGACTCACCATAACAGAGACGGTTTTTGCTTACGGCGGATTAGGTTCGTGGGCAGCCCGAGCGGCCCTATCCACAGACATTCCTGCCGTTTTGGGCTATGCCATACTCACGGCGCTAATCTTTGTCATAGCAAACTTGATTGTAGACATCCTTTACGCGTACATCGACCCGAGGATCAGGTTGGATTGATCTATGGATCTGCGTTCAAGACTTGAAGAACTACGAATTTCGATGAAACCTCGCCTCAAAGAATATAGGTTTATGCTAATGAGAATTAGGCAAAACTCGTTGGCGTTAGCTGGACTCATGATAATCCTGGCCTTCGTCGCAATCGCTGTACTTTCCCCAGTTCTTGCTCCCCCGAATCCTGCGGACCCCTTCGAGATTCCGAGGGACATGGAGATCAACATCCTCACTCCGAACCCTACGCCGCCCACTATTAAGCACATATTCGGAACCACAGACCAACAATACGACTTGTACTATGCCTGCATCTGGGGCACAATCACCGCATTCAGAACAGGACTGACCGTCGTGGGGATCTCGCTGATCATAGGATTGCTCGTTGGAACAGTGGCTGCATACTATGGAGGATTGTTGGACGAGGTACTCATGAGGTTCACAGATATTATAATAGCATTTCCGGGCCTTGTCCTGGCAATGGCCCTTGTGATCGCATTTCCAGCAAGGGTACCGATCAACGTCTCCATGATAGCGCTTGTCCTATTCGCCCTAACCTCGTTTTTGCTTCTTGTTGTACGTCCTAGCAAAAAGTTGCTGCTTGTCGTGCAGGGGTTTTTGATCCTGTCCATTCTATCCATATTCTATTTTCCCTTCACTCTTGACCTCGGCCTCTCTCGACTCGACAAGGTGCTGATCGCAATAACTCTTGTGGGATGGCCTGGATACACAAGAGTCATCAGGGGCGAAGTGTTGCGCGTTAAGAATGAAGACTACGTCGAAGCGTCGAGAGCCTCTGGCTCCACAGACTTCGGCGTGATTCTCAGGCACATCTGGCCGAACACAGTATATCCAATGCTGATAGTCGCAACTCTTGACATCGGCTCGATTGTGTTGTCAGCAGCAGCATTGAGCTTCCTCGGTATAGGCGCTGATGTAGATTATGCCGACTGGGGACAAATAATACAAAGAAGCTCTCCTTGGATAAACAGGCCGACCGAGCTGGTCGCGAACTTTCACACTTTCATCATCCCAGGCATATTTATCACCTTATTTGTTATGGGGTGGAATTTGCTGGGAGACGCTCTCCGAGACGTTCTGGATCCTACGTTGAGGCGAAGATGAGATGAGCCTGAAGACTATAGTTGAAGTCAAAGATCTTACAGTGAATTTCTACACCTACGCGGGCGTTGTAGAAGCCTTGGACGGAGTCAACGTTTCCCTAAGAGAAGGAGAAATCTTGGGACTCGTAGGGGAGACAGGCTCCGGGAAAAGCGTAACAAGCCTTTCGGTAATGATGCTGGTTCCTCCGCCTGGAAGGATCGAGGGAGGCAGCATCTATCTTGAGACGAGCAAGGACGAGAACGACGTTCTCCTTATGGACGATTCGACTCTCAGAAGCATGCGTGGGAAGGACATTTCCATGATATTCCAGGAACCACGTGCGTATCTGAACCCGGTTTACACAGTGGAAGACCAAATCGGCGAGGTCATGCTTGTACATCGAAGACCCGAGTTTTTGAAGAACGCTGTGGCTTCTCTGGAGAAGAAGGAGAAAGGTGGAACAATCGAAGCCAACAACTATCGCAGAATGCTGAGAAGCCCGCGGTCGCTCGGTACACGTTTGTTGCAGAGGTTCGGGTCCAAGAAGAATCTCAAGGCCGAGGTCAGGAAAGAGGTTGTGAAGGTCCTCAAGAGTGTGGAGATACCCGACCCTGAAAGGGTCGCCGGTATGTACCCGCATGAACTCAGCGGCGGAATGGCCCAGAGAGTTCTTATCGCCATGGCCCTGGCATGTAACCCCAAGGTGCTGATAGCCGATGAACCGACCACAAACCTTGACGTCACTGTTCAAGCCCAGATCCTGAATCTCGTGAGACTTCTGAAGAAGAACTACAACTCGTCCATCCTTTACATTACTCATGACCTTGGAGTGGTTGCGCAGCTTTGCGACCGCGTTGCTGTGATGTACGCAGGAAACGTTGTTGAGACGGGAGATGTCTTCGAGATCTTTAGCGGCCCTCTTCATCCCTACATGCGCGCCCTGTTGGACTCGATTCCGAGACCCGGAAAAGGCTTCAGGTCGATACCAGGCATCGTCCCAAGCTTGATCGACCCGATTAGCGGCTGCAGGTTTCGAGACAGATGTTCCTACGCGATGGAAATATGCCAGAAGGTCAAGCCTCCCTTCGTAGAGCTGAAGAAGGGTCATTTTGCTGCCTGCTACCTTTATGGAGGTTCTCAATGAGCTACCTACTGCAGATACGAAACCTGAAGAAGCATTTTCCGATAGCCGGTGGAGTACTCAGACGAAGCGTTGCCAGTGTGAAAGCCGTTGACGGTGTCACTCTAGACGTGCTGAAAGGCGAATGCTTCGGCCTTGTCGGTGAATCTGGATGCGGCAAGACAACTCTTGGAAAAACGGTCCTTAGACTCTACAAACCATCGATGGGCCACATATTCTTCGGGACTCCGAATGACACCGTGAACGAAATTACCACTCTTGAAGCGACCAACCCCAAGTCCAGAAGACTTCGCAGGCTTCGGGAGCAGTACGACATTTCGATGTACCGTGGAAGGGATCTCCTTCTCCTCAGAAGGAAAATGCAGATTGTCTACCAGGACCCCACAACTTCTTTGGACCCTAGAATGCTCGTCAAAGACATCATCGGTGAGCCTCTTATTGCGCAGGGAATTGCGAAGGGTGAAGAGGCCAAGAAAATGGTTATCGAAATCCTGGAGAGGGTTGGCCTGTCGGAACGATCCCTCTACAGGTTCCCGCATGAATTCAGTGGGGGGCAGAGACAGCGAGTGGCCATCGCTCGAGCTCTAGTCAGCCGTCCTGACTTCGTCATCTTGGATGAGCCTACGTCGGCTGTCGACGTTTCGGTCAGAGCACAACTCCTCAACCTCTTCACGGACTTGCAGAAAGAGTACGGCCTGACGTACATGTTTATCAGCCACGACCTGAGCATCGTCGAGTGCATAAGTCACAGAGTTGCGATCATGTACCTCGGAAAAATAGTGGAATATTCAACAACCGAAGAAATCTTCGAGAAACCGTTGCATCCGTACTCGCAGGCTCTGATAGCATCGGTGCCTGTTCCAGACCCTACTCAGAGAAGAGAACGTGCACCACTTACGGGCGAAGTCCCGAGTCCGGTTGACCCTCCGGTCGGCTGCCGCTTCCATCCCAGATGTCCTCTGGCGATGAGCGTGTGCAAACAGAAAGAACCCCTACTCATCGACGCTGGGAACCAGCACTACGTGGCATGCTTTGCCGTGAACAGGGAGATCAGCTAAAAGGTTGATGACTCAAATGCGGGATATTAGTTACGAGAAAATCGTTGCTGCAATGATTTGCACCTCATTACTGCTGATACCGTTCATAGGAATCTGCGTAACTAGAGCGGAGAATGAAGCAACCATGCTGATTGATCCAGGCTTGATCCAGGTTTCTCCAGGCGACAACTTCACCTTGACAATCAACGCGACGAATGTTGCCTCGATGGGCGCTTGGCAAGTAGTGCTCAAGTTCAATCTGACCGTGATGAATGTGACAGGCATGTGGGTTCCAACAGACAATGTATTCGGCGACCCCGCAGTATATCAGCAGCAAACGGTTGCCCCAGACTACGGAGTAGACTTTGGAGACGGCATGGGCTACGCTGGCTTCGGAAATTCACGTTATGTGGGGGAGGTCTCAGTGTCAAACGGGGTGCTCTGCAAGGTGAACTGCACTGCTCTTAACGATGGATCTGCAACCATACAGATAGCGACCAGAAGCAACCCTGCCACGCAATCGGCGTTCTCGAGTGGGTTCGCTTCGTTTCTGGCAACTTGGAGTGAGCAGTACCAGGAGTATCGCGATATCCCTCAGCCTCTGAGGGTGAAGAGCGCGGTCATGACGTGCGGCAACGTGGCATCCAAACCTATAGCGACGTTTGTAGCTGTACCAACACTTCCAGAGGTTGCAGGGCACCTCGTAC
>JALHTG010000034.1 GCA_022865705.1 Candidatus Bathyarchaeota archaeon
CGCACGTGCTCCTCTGCTTCATAGCCCTACTCGCAAACGCGTTATCAGCCATCAAACAAGGTTTGCCACACAGAATGCGCTCATCAATCCACTTCACAAGATTGACATGGAGAAGATAGTTTTGCAAGAAGCTGGCGCGCTGGTCTAGACCACTTCTGAGATATTCCGTGTTCATTGATGACTTCGGGCTCCACACTTGTTGGACTTCAGAGATTCCTTGACCTGAGGATTCGGCAGCCCTGAAACGGACGCGTGACAACGTTACCTCGACATTTTTCTGCCTATCTTGATCAGGCTCTTGCCGAGTCCTCGCTTTACCTTTCGTAATTCCCGTCTTACCTGAGTTTTCGGTTTGAGCTTTCTCTTTCTTCTTGACTTCCTTTTTGACTTTGCCATGAAACGCAAGTACGGCAGATCGACAGTATAAGATCTTCGGCAGCAAACACATGAAGCCAGATATCGCCAAGAGCCCATACCGCACGTTAGCCACAGGCACCGCGAGCATAGAATGAGCGACGAGAGCATGGAGATCAGGTCCTCAACACTCAAGAATAGCCGGACTACGACGCGCCCAATTCTCCTGCAAAATCTTATGTAGGGCTGACGAGGAGAAGTTGATTGGAGGCTCCTTTGAAGGCTCTTCACAGTGGGATAGTCATAGGTTTCTTCGCACTAGTTCTCCTGATCGTGTCTTCAGCGGGAGCTGTCGAGTCAGTTGAACTTGCGCACGATAAATCGACCCTGGCAAGCCTTAGGCTGGTAGGCGGTAGGTACGGGTTCGCAGTTTCTTTCTCTGCACCAACAGCTGGCTGGCCGATTCAGAGGGTAAGGATGTACGGACTTCGCTTCGGAAACCAAACGGAAACCATGGAGTTCATGATCGAGATCTGGGCCCAGAATCGCACCGTGCTATACAGCGCACCGCATTCCTACGCGAAGTTCAGGACTGCACTTTCGTGGGTTGACATTGACATCGCTGGCCCGACAGTCTCGGGGACTTTCTACGTTGTCCTCTATCTCGGTTCGAGCCCGCAACGAGGCATTCAGATAGGCTGCGATACCAGCATCCCAAATAGGCATTCAGAGGTCGTCTCAGGTGGGAACATCCTAACGGACTGGACCGAAGCTGGATTCAAGCCTGCTCTGAAGAAAGAGGAAACCAACTGGATGATAAGGGTGGTTGGTGGAGGTGGAACTTTGAAACCTGCTTCAACCGCAACCATGACTACGACCACATCCGAGATCTCAGTGCCGTTTCTCGGCTCCATAAGCATGTCAACACTACAGCAAATAGGCGGTGTAGCTGCCACTGGTGGAGCAGGGGTTTTGGGATGGTTCTTGAAGACGAGAAAGCGAAGGTTCGTGTCAAGTTACTTGATGAAGGTGGACTCCACCTACAATGAGTACTCCGTGAACCGGGAAGAGTGTAAGAAACGCCTCACGCAGATGAAAGAAGAATCGATTCAACTGCTCAGGAAGGGAAAGATGGACGAACCCCATTTCACCCTGATAGACAACAAACTTAACCAATACTTGAAAGATCTGGGATAGGGAATTGTTCTGCGCCAGCGGCCTACTGGACCTTGACCTGCCGCTTTTCCGATTCTCACAATTCTGTTAGCATAAAGTGTGTTCAGCCAATTGCGCGCGTGTAGCTGGACATATGTCGTTCGCCAGATCAGCGGCAAGTACTTAGGCGAGAACGAGACAGCACGATTAGTGGATTGTAATGATGGGCCAGCGGCTTACTGGACCATGTATCACCATCTTTCTTATTCTGGCAATGTTGTCAGCATGCCCGACATTCATTAGATTGACATCCGCATCAGCGCCTGCAGACCCCGCAATAGACGTCCACAATCACCTTCCAAGAGGGGTGACGCTGGAAGCCTTGATCAAGCTGATGAACGATGCCGGTGTGCGGAAGACGCTGTTGATGCCTGTCTTCTACGATGGCGACAAGCCGAATGGCCAAGGGATATCAGATGAGAACCTTGTGGTGGAGTTCTACAAGGAGCAGCCGGATAGGATCATACCCTTTCTAGGAATGCAGCGCAGGATCATTGATAGGAAACACTGCTTGCAACCTGACGCAGAAGCGGAGAATCTTCTGCAGCTTGCAGAGTCCCAGCTTCGCACTGGATACTTCAGGGGCATGGGCGAATTCATTCTCTGGCACTACTCCTACTCATATTCTGATGGAGAACAGGGAGAAACAGTGAAGATTCCTGCCGATGCCCCGTTGATGAAAAAGTTCCTAGATCTGGCAGCAAAATACCGCGTTCCGGTCATAATTCACTATGAGATAGATGAGGAATCTCTTCCTTCCTTGAAGAAGATGCTTACGTACGGCCGTAAGGTAACCATCATTTTGGCTCACAACGGTGGAAGACCGGACCCCATAACTTGGAAGGCACTCCTCGACGACTACCCCAATCTCTTCTATGACTTAGGCGGTATGACCCGTCTTGGTCACTATGGATATGCTTCAGGCGAGTACATGAAGAACCCCATTGATGATGGCAAAGGACACTTACGCCCTGAGTGGAAGCCACTCTACGAGCAGTATGCTGATAGAATCGTCGGCATAGGCACCGACTTCGCCCACCCGGAGGTTTGGGCTAGTAATCAAAAGAGTGGCAGATATAGCACCATGATCGCTGTCTTTAGGAGCCTGTTGTCAGATCTTTCCACTGAAACGGTGGAGAAGATCTGGTTCAGGAATGCCGAAAAAATGTTCGCAGCCAATACGTCTGCTACGAATGCGGCCACGGGTGCAACAGGTACAGTTAAGACCGGCTTCACCGGAGCCGAAGCGGTGCATGTTGTGATGGTGACAGCCCTAGCTCCCATCGTTCCTCTTTTCACGCTTGAGAAGAGGAAGGTTGAGTTGCCTTCGTAGAAATGAGATTCACGGGCTACCTTCTGCTTTCTAAATTCAAAGCGCGTTTCAGCACCTTTCCTGCAGAAGTCTTCGGAAGATCCTCGACGAATTCAACTTGCGTCGGCACCTTGAAGCCCGCTATCTTGTCTTTGCAGAACTGGGTGATCTCTTCTGCGCTTGCTCTTCCTCTGAATCCCTCCTTGAGTACTATGCATGCCTTTACTGCTTCGCCTCTGTAGGGATCTGCAACCCCTATGACAGCTGCTTCTTTCACCGCAGGATACTCGTACAGGACTTCTTCAACCTCTCTGGGCCAGACCTTCAATCCCGAAACATTGATCATGTCTTTCTTCCGGTCCACGATGAAGAAGTACCCGTCTTCATCCATCTTTGCGATATCACCAGTGTAGAGCCACCCCTTCCTTAGGACCAGCCTTGTTTCCTCGGGCTGGTTCCAGTACCCTGCCATGACCTGGGGTCCTCGAACAACAAGCTCTCCATTCTCGTCTACAGGCAGATCATGCTCTCCGGTCTCTATGTCGACGATTCTGGCTTCGGTGTCAGGGAGCGGAATTCCAATCGAACCTGCACGGATTTTTTCAGGCCTGTCCACCGGATTGCAATGGGTTACCGGGCTCGCCTCTGTCAATCCGTATCCTTCGATAAGCCTGCCACCGATAACAGCCTCGAACTTTCGCATGATTTCTACAGGCAGAGGCGAGCCCCCAGAGATGCACAGGCGAACCGATTTCAAATTGAACTCGGCAGTGCGATGGTTATTCAGAAGAGCAATATACATTGTTGGGACACCTGGAAAGAATGTCACAGCATGTCTCTGAATCGCGCTCAATACTTCAAAGGTATCGAACCTAGGGACGAGCACCAGGGTTTCACCCTTGAATATCGACGTGTTCATTGCAGCAGTCATGCCGAAAATGTGGAACAGGGGAAGAGCGCCAAGAACGATTTCCGCTCCATTCCGAAGCGTCGACAACCATGAACTGAATTGAACTGTGTTCACCACAAGATTGTAGTGAGTAAGAACCGCAGCCTTCGGAGTCCCAGTCGTTCCGCCTGTGTACTGGAAAAGGGCTGGGTCTTGCTTTGGATCAATCGCTGTTCTCGGCGGCAGATCTGTATGCTCTTTCAAAAGATCTTTGAGCAGCATTGTACGAGGCGATCGAGTAGCCCTTGTTGATGTTTCTCCGATGTCTTGCACTAAGTCCAGGAGTGCTGTTGTTATCACATTGTGGATCTTTGTTCTTTCTTCAACCGGGGCCACCAAGCTGAACAGACTATCGAGGACTATGATGGTTTCCGCTCCGCAGTTATTCAATTGGAACTCTAGCTCTCGCTCTCTGTACAGTGGACTACAAGGGACAACGATCGCACCAGCACGCATGGCCCCGAAGTAGCAGATCAAAAACTGTGGAGTGTTTGGTAGAAGAAGTGCTACTCTGTCACCTTTCTTCACGCCTAGGCCCTTCAGAGAAGACGCAAACCTGTTGCTGAGATCGTCAAGTTCCCCGTACGTTATGCTCTTCTCAAAGAAGACGATCGCATCATTGCTCCCGTATTTCCCTGAGGCTGTTGACAGGATTTCCGGGAGAGGAATCTCTGGGTATGCTATGTTCTGGGGAACATCTTCGGGCCAATGTCGTAACCAGGCTTTTGTCAAACTGACTCCCAGCTCATCTGCATTATGACGACGTTTCCGCCAAAAGGCATGACTGTCGACTTCAAGCTTGCCCTCGTGGATCCAAGCAGACTCATTCTCAATTGAGCAGAGTCATGCTTCGGTGCGGCAGATAGGGTTTGTGCGGGCGCTTTGCTGCTCTTGACGTAAGCCCAAGAGACCGAAGGCTTGATCGAATGCTTTCATCTATGGGGCTCTCCGCATTTCGGGATGCAAGTTTCATTGCGTCTACTCTCTTCTCGTAGAACGTGCGAGTCAATCCTTATGTCTCCTTCTACTATCGATTGTAGGTAGAGGAGCCGTTCATGGACAAGACTGGTCTTCAAAGCTTTGCCGGCGAGAGCATCTCCATCGAACCAGCCAGTAGAAACGACCTTCCTGATATCCTGACCTTGCTGGAAAGAAGCGACCTCCCGAAAGACGGCATAGCCAACCATGTGACGACGACACTTGTAGCCAGAAACGCCAACCGCATTGTTGGAAGCGCGGCTCTGGAACTCTACGGCACTGGGGCACTGTTGCGCTCCGTCGCCGTAGACGAACCGCTACGTGGCCAGGGGATAGGCCGGAAACTCACTGATGCAGCCTTAGAGCTGGCGAGACGACACGAAATCAAGACTGTCTTTCTATTGACTGAGACAGCTAGCCAGTTCTTCTTGCGCTTTGGCTTCCGACAAGTCTCCAGATCTCAGGTGCCAGACACGGTGAAGCGATCAGTGGAGTTCACCTCCGCCTGTCCGACTGGCGCACAAGTAATGGCTAGGCATCTGGAAAAGGTGAACATGAGGCGCTCTGTCTAACTAGGTCAGGTTGCTGTGACCCACAAGACATGGGACAACTTGTCAGAAAATCTATGGCAAACATTGGTCAGATGAAGATACCACATGTTGTGATGAGTCCAGCTCGCGCGAACATCGGACAACGTAACATATGTTCGCCAGTAGCATACTCAAAGGAAGAAGAAAGAAACGCCTATCAGTACGAAAGCAATTCCAGCGATTTTCGTCAATGCTTTCCTGTTGATTCTTGTTGAGACAATTCTACCCAAGTAGACCGCTGCAGTCGACAACAGAGCCAAAGCAGTCATGGTCCCTGCCAAGACCATCAAAGGATCGTATTTGGCCGCGAAAAGTGCTGAGGCGATTTGAGTTTTGTCGCCCCACTCCATCATGAAGATGATCGCGAAACCTGAGACAAACGGGCTGTTGAAACGAAGTCTACTGTCTTCTTTCGTGTCATCGGCCCTTAGCGTCAGAACTCCGAAGATCACGAAGAGGACTCCAGAAACCATTTTCACAAGATTGATTGGAACAATACTTGTTATCCATGACCCTACCAAGACCGCAACGCCGTCCACGACTAAGAAGGCAAGAATCACACCAAGAAGCAGATGCGAGTGTCTGGTCGTCTTTGAGGACAAAAGCAGGATGGATAGCTGAGTCTTATCACCTAATTCGGCCAGACCTATGGCAACCAACGGGACGAGCAGGTCTGCGATCATGATCTAGCACTTGCAGTTACTTTGTGAACGAAAGGTATGCCTCTTGGATAGTTGTAACTTCCATGACGACAACATGATAGCCCCGATCTCTCAGTATGCTCTCCAAACTGAGCCGAACCGTTTCATAGACAACGACTATCACGCCTGGAACAAGTTGCTTCTCAACAGGTTTGTACATGGTCACAATACTCTGACCCTTAGGCACGAGGAACATCGTCGCGCCTTTCTCTGCTGCCGCCAAAGCCTTGTACTCCAACCCTCCGACTGGCCCTATAGTTTGATCAGGATTGATTGTTCCTGAGATGAAAACGTCTTTTCGAAGGGTTTGGTTTCTGACAGCCGCGATCATTGCTATTGTTATCGCCGCGCCGGCACTTGGCCCATCAACTACATCGACGTCCGAAACAGCTATCACAGTCAATATGACATCCGTGGTAGTCAAAGAGATCCTTGTTACGTTCTGTGCCACCAGAGTCGCTGTTCTTCCACTCGTCTGGAGGTCGATTCCCACCTTTGGTTGAGTATTCACGAGCAGCCTCCCTTCGCCGTTCCTCAATTCGACGAGAAGATTCATGACCACCCCTTTGTAGGATACAGCAAACAACCCCTGATCGATCTGTTGCACAGCAACCATGTTCACAGACGATCGTCCCACCAGCCCCGCTTGTGTAGGCCCTGAGCGGAAAAGCCGGGAGTAATAGTCTGCTTGGGCTTGATAGTAGGCCAGTTGGCTCTGCAAGATCTCGCTTTGCTGTTTGATTCCTCCCAGGTCTGTGGCCAACTTCTGGTTCTCTCGGACCAGACTATTAATCTGATTTCCAAGAGTCATTGTCCAATAGAACAGACCGACATTCAATAGGAGACTTACGACGAGCACTATCTTGACAGTATTGTTTCTTTTCCTTTCACTAGGCGTCATCAATCCGTATCGAGTTCTGGCAGCTAGTAAGACAACGAAATAAGCTTACCTAAGGGCGCGCTGCCTGTAGACCGACTTGTCACACAAGCTAACTACGACCAGCCAACGCCGTTATATATCGTGGCAAGTGAAACGACCACGATGACTAGAACGTGCCATATCAACGGGCGGACATGATCACAGCCATTCACAAGGATTGAGAACATGATTCGGATACCAAGTAGCAAATGCATCTACTCAATGAACCCAAAGAACCCTCCAGTCACCGAGGTCGATCCTGGAGAGACTGTTGTCTTCGAGACAAAAGACTGCTTCAGCAATCGGATTCAGACGGAAAGAGATCTCTTCGCGAATGTGGGATGGGCTACGATAAACCCGGCAACCGGCCCTGTAGCCATACGTGGAGCGCAACCAGGCGATGTGCTCGCAGCGAAGATCTTGGACATCAAAGTCTCAGAAAAGGGATACATGGTCGCTGTTCCCAAGATGGGAGCGTTAGGCCACATCATTACGCATTCGCAAACAAAGATCATGCCCATAATCGATGGCTACGCCATGTTCAACGATAGAATAAGGCTTCCCATCTCACCCATGATAGGGGTAATCGGCACCGCGCCAAAAACCGAGGATATTCCAAATGGTACACCTGGTGCACACGGAGGCAACATGGATACCAGATTGATCACCGAAGGAACAAACCTGTATCTGCCCGTCTTCGTTGAAGGAGCAAACCTGGCTGTGGGTGATCTGCACGCAGTAATGGCCGATGGAGAAGTAGTAATTTGTGGGATCGAATCCCCTGGAGAGGTAATCATACAGGTGAACATAGTCAAAGGCAAAACTCTAACCTCCCCAGTCTTGGAAACTGAGGATAACTTCTACTGCATAGCTTCAGCCGAAAGCTTAGACAAGGCAGCCGCAAGTTCCCTTGACTACACCGCAGAGTTCCTGAAGACAAGGCTTCCATTGTCAATCAATGAGATAGCTATGTTGATGAGCTTGGTCTGCAACCTGCAGATCAGCCAGATAGTTGATCCGTTGAAGACTGTGCGAGTCGAGATTCCAAAAAGAGCTTTTGAGCGCTATCAATTGCGATTCTAGCGCAACTTCCGGCTTATGCCTACACTCGAAATGAGTTGGAAAAAGAAAACAAAGAGAAATTAAACGGATTGACTAGTTGCCAAGGATTGGCCTATCTAGTATTTCCTATGCTTTTGATAGCATTCTCTGCAGTAGACTGGCTTGCCTTCGGTTGGCTTGAACGGAACTTCACATTCTTTTCCGCATTCAGAGCAAGTGGCCTTGGTCATCTCTCTCGGGCCGCCGAATCTACGCCTTTCAAAACCCATTCGCTTTCTCACTCCCTTGTTCAACTAGTTATACACTGGATCTTACTCGGGAGTACGATTCCACTGTATACTGCCGCAACGTTCGTACGTACTAGGAATTAAGCTATTCCCTCAAGTTCTTGTGGAAACAGGTTGGCTTTCCTGTGTGGCAGACATTTCCTTCCTGTTCAACTAGGAACAGTAGCGTGTCGTGATCGCAGTCAACTAGTATGTCTCTGACTCTCTGTGTGCTTCCTGAGGTTTCGCCCTTCTTCCACAACCTACCTCGAGATCTGCTCCAGTAGTGAGCTAAGCCAGTGCTGAGGGTCTTTTCAAGTGCCTCCTTGTTCGTGTACGCTAGCATAAGCACCCTGTTTGATTGAGAATCCTGAGCTATGACCGGTATGAGGCCACCGCCTTTGCCAAAGTCCAATTTCTTGATGTTCACACCTTCACTTATCATGCCCTAACTACCACACCATTGTCTCTGAGAAAGTCTTTCACTACACGTATCGGATACTTCTTGTAGTGGAATACTGACGCGGCCAGAGCAGCGTCAGCTTTTCCGATCGTGAACGCGTCAAGGAAATGCTCAAGTTTCCCAGCTCCTCCACTCGCAATGACCGGAACATCCACATTTTCTGAGATATTCCTGGTCAACTCTAAATCGTAACCGTTCTCAGTTCCATCGGCATCCATGGAAGTGACGAGAAGTTCTCCTGCTCCAAGCTTCTTCGCCTTCATTGCCCATCCGATCGCATCCAACCCAGTCGGCATCCTTCCTCCGTAGGTGTAGACCTCGAACCAGCAAGCTCCTTCCGAGCTTTCCATGATGATCGCATACCGTCTTCTTTCTTGTCGTCTCTTAGCGTCTATTGCGACCACGACACATTGTTGCCCAAAGGTTTGGCTGAGCTCGGTTATCACAGATGGGTTCTCGACAGCAGCCGTGTTGACAGATACTTTATCAGCCCCGCTGCAAAGCGCGAGTCTAGCGTCTGAAACATCTTGGATACCTCCTCCAACCGTGAACGGAATGTCTGTTTCTGATGCCACGTTCTCAACCATCTCTTTCAGTATTATACGCTTTTCCGGAGAAGCGGTTATGTCAAGGAAAACCAGTTCATCCGCACCTTCGTCGCAATACCGCCTAGCCAATTCAACAGGATCTCCAGCTCTCTTCAAATCTAGAAAGTGAATTCCCTTGACGACTTTTCCTTTATCCACATCTAGACATGGGATGATTCGTTTAGCCAGCGGCATCGCCGTCTCCTCCTACAACGTCCAGTGCCTGCTTCAAGGTGAATCTGCCCTCATACAACGCCTTTCCCACAACAGCTCCCACAACACCAATCCGTTTCAACACCATCAGATCGTTCAGACTACTTATTCCCCCTGCAGCGATTACTCGTGCACGGCAACACGTGCAGGCTCTACCCAGCGTTTTGAAGTCTGGTCCAGCGAGTGTTCCATCTACGGCTGTTGATGTCACAAGAAAAGCCTTGATCTGAAGATCTAGAAACCCCGCCAGAGCCTCGTCTATGTTGAGGCCAGTTGATGCTTTCCATCCATTCACAACAACTGTTCCATCTTGATGATCCAGAGCAACAATCAGACGATCTTGGCCGAACTTCTCTTCAAGTTCCTTTACAGCTTGAGGCTCGCTATATGCCAAAGATCCCAGAATGATGCGACCTATTCCGTGCTCGAGAAGGCTTTTCGCTCTCTCGAGGCTTCTGATTCCTCCTCCAACTTGAAGAGGCACCTTCACGCCATGGGCTATTTCGTTGATTGTATCCATGTTCTCTCCCATGCCGAGCGCAGCATCCAGATCAATTATGTGAAGAGAACTTGCTCCTTGCTCTTCCCACTTTCTTGCTATTCCCACCGGATCTCCTAGATGGTCGTATGATTTGACAGTCTTTGGATTGCCCCTGAGAAGTCTCACGACCTTACCTTTCATCAAGTCGACAGCCGGGATTACTTCCATTTTCCCTCATCTTCGAGTAATCTCAAAGAGATTGCTGAGTATCTTCAACCCTGACTGGCCGGATTTCTCAGGATGAAACTGTGTGCCATAGACATTCTGCTTCTCAACAGCTGAAGGAAATGCCGTTCCATATGTTGTTTCAGCGACAATCACATCATTGTCCAAGGGGACCGAGTGGTAGGAATGAACAAAATACATGTATGATCCGTCTTCGATGTTTTCCAGGATTCTGCTTGGCCTGAGAATTTCAAGCGTGTTCCAGCCCATCTGAGGAACCTTGACAGAGCCAGGTAACCGTTCGTTCTTACCTTGAAGTAACTCCAGTCCCCGTCCTTCTCCCTCTTCGCTCTTACAGAATAGAAGCTGCATTCCTAGACATATTCCTAGAAGAGGCATACCATCTCTGACTTGAGTCAGGATCTCATCTCTCAGGGACGATAGATTTCTTGAGGCTGCTGGAAAGCTTCCAACGCCGGGCAGGACGACGAGATCGGCATCCTTCAGCTGTAGTGGCGACGTTCTGATTACTGAGTCAAAGCCCACCTTGTCCAAGGCACATCTCAAACTGAAGAGATTTCCAATACCATAGTCAACTATGACTGCTCTAGGCAACTAGATGACCCCCTTGGAACTGGGAATTCCCTTCCTTCTTGCTTCAATGGCCATTGCGTCCTTCAGCGAAATGGCCAATGCTTTGAAGACAGCTTCCGCCTTGTGATGATCGTTCGCACCGTACTCGACCCACATATGGATGTTTGCTTCCACAGAGTACGCCAGTGTCTCGAGGAAATGTTGAATGTCTTCGGAAGGCATGTCCTCTATCTTCTTTCCTCTGAGTTTCAGATTGATCTTTGCATAGGGCCGTCTGGCCAAATCCACTGCACAAAAGGCTAAGGAACAGTCCATCGGAACAACGGCCGATCCGAATCTCCGTATTCCTTCTCTGTTGCCCAATGCCTTCTTCAGGGCTTCACCGAGACATATCGCCATGTCTTCGATGGCATGGTGCCGCAAGTCTCCTTTCACTTTGGCCTCCAAGTCAATCAAGCTGTGTGTTGCCAATGAGGTAAGCAAGTGATCGAGAAACGCCACTCCTGTCTGAACATCGGCCTTGCCCTCGGAATCCAAGTTCAGATTCACCAAGACCTCAGTTTCTCGGGTTTTTCTTGAGACTCTTGATGTCCTCATGCTGATTCCTCTCTTGCAAGTTCTAGAGCTTGCCATTTTTCGGAAATGATGCTGTTTTCTTTTCTCTTCGATTCAGACACGTCATATCGAAGGGCGGCCTTCTCCCCATTTTCATGGAAAGCCTGATCCATCTGACTCTTTTTCGTCATCCGCGAATCCCCTCCAAGGCCGAGAGCAGCCTAAGGTTCATCTGTGGCTTTCCAACAGTTGCTCTCAGACAGTTGGAGTAGCAAAGGATCTGACCCAGGTTCTTGACCCACACGCCTTTGCTCAGAAGCTCTTTGTAGATCCTGTCAGACTGTGTGCCCGTCCGAAAAAGGATGAAGTTTGTCTGTGAATCAAAGGCTTTGACACCTTCTATTTCGTTGAGTTTCGCTACCAATGTTTTTCTCTCAGCTTTCAGTTGCTCCACTGCGTCTTTCACAAGACCAACGTTCGACATTATCTTCAACCCCATCTTCAATGCGATCGAGCCTACAGGGTAAGGTGGTTGTGCCTTCTCAGAGAACTCTGTTGCGAGGGTTTCGCTCGCCAGGGCATACCCAAGTCGGACTCCGGCTAGACCAAAGGCTTTGGAAAAAGTTCTCAGAATTATCACGTTGTCGAACTCATCCAATAGAGAACACATTGACCGCTTTGCGAACTCTACATAGGCCTCGTCAATGACTATGAGTCCGGGAAATTTTTCGACCAGAGATCGAATCGCATTAGGTTCAAACTCATTAGCAGTGGGGTTATTGGGCGAGCATAGGAACAGAACCTTCGTTCTTGGAGTAGTGACATTCAAGATTCGATCTACGTCTATGGAAAAATCTCTCATGAGTGGAACTTCGAAGTATTCTGCTCCTGACAAGCATACACTGTGTCTGTACATGGAGAACGTTGGCATAACGGAAAGCGCTTGCTCCCCGTTCTCTAGGAACAGCCACGAGATCTGCTGTATCAGTTCGTCACTCCCATTTGCGACTATTATGTGATCTGCAGCAAGATGCACGTAGTCCGCTAGCATTTCTTTGAGCTGGTACTCTTCTTCCAGAGGATAGACTCTCAGATCGCACTCCTCCGCAACCTCTTTCAGAAGCTCCCGAATCCTCTCCGCAGGCATGAAGAAATTCTCATTGGAATTAAGTCTCACGATTTCTCCTGAATCTATCCCATATCTCTCTGAGAGTTCTCTGAGTGTGTCTTCAACTGCGTAACCACCTAGAAGTCGGAGTCTTTCAAGCACCATTCCACATAGCCCATCCTTATTCTTCAAGCTCGAACCTTCCCTCTATGGCTGCGTAGTGATTTGGCAGATTCTCGGCCTCAGAGACGACCCTGGCCATGTTCTTCAGAGCGAGTAGGCCGTCTTTGGAACACTCGACAACTCCAATTCGTTTGACAAAGTCTAGAACCGACAGACCTGAGTATATTCGACTGTATCCGCTTGTTGGCAGCACATGGTTTGTCCCATAACAGTAGTCGCTTGCTGAAACGGGGCTATACGGGCCAATGAGGATTAGACCAGCAGTCGTTACCTTGTCTGCGATTCTTTCTGGTTCTCGTGTAACTATCTGGAGGTGCTCTGGTGCGAAGTCGTTTGCAAGTCGGACCATCTCACTGATTGTTTTGCAGATAACCAAGAATCCATGGTTTGACAGAGCGTTCAGGACAGTAGTGCTTCTCTTTGAGGAAGAGACTGCTCTTTCCAGTTCTTTGAGAACGTCTTCTGCCAGTTCATCTGAAGTAGTCATCAGTCCGGCTATGCTGTCTGGGCCGTGTTCTGCTTGAGAGATCATATCAAGAGCAATGAATCGGCTGTTGGCGGTTTCGTCCGCTAGAATGAGTATTTCGCTAGGGCCTGCGGGCATGTCTATGGCAATGTCTCTTGAAACGAGAATCTTGGCCATTGTGACGTACCTGTTTCCAGGGCCAACTATCTTCTTTACCGGTTTGATGGACTCGGTTCCGTAGGCCAGAGCTGCGATGGCTTGTGCACCGCCAATCTTGTAGACCTCGTGAACCTTGCAGATGTCTGCTGCAACAAGAGTCAAGGGGTTGATGGTGCCTTTCGCGGTTGGGGGCGAACACATTACTACTCTGGATACACCGGCCACCTTTGCTGGAACAACCGTCATGACCGCAGTACTTGGGTAAGCAGCGTTTCCTCCCGGCACGTAGCAACCCACACTTTCTATTGGCCGTGTCACGGTTTCTATGCGAAGACCGTTCTGTCTCAGCTGGAACCTCATTTGATCCAAGATACGCTGTTCGAAGGCCTCTACTCTCTGTTTGATCGATTTGATAGCTGAGATCTGGTCCTCACTCACCTTTCTGTATGCTTCTTTGAGCTCTCTGGCAGTCACGAGTAGCTTTTCCGGATCTAGAGAAACCTTGTCGAACTTCCTTGTGTATTCTATGAGAGCAGCATCTTGCTTTGCTCTGACCTTCTCTATGATTGGCTTGACCCTACTCTTGAGAAGTTGAGCTTCTTCTCGCGGTATTCTTCCTCTCGTGGACCAGTATGGTGGAAGTGATTGGGGTCTCCAGATTTTCGTTCCGATAGACTTCACTGATCTCCTCTCCGATTGATCTCATCCAAAGCCAGAACCTGTCTTGGTTCGTATACAACCAGTCCTTGAGCTAGTCTGCGAATTGTAGGCAGGAGTTTCAGGAAGAGATCCTTCTCGATCACTGTGTTGATTGAGTACCAATCTTTGTCAGAAAGGGGCGATATAGTGGGGTTCTTTAGGGCAGGGAGCTTTTCAAGAATTCTCGGGAGATTCTCCTTTCTAACGTTGACAAAGATATGAAGCTTCTTTGTGCCATCCACGACCCCTTTCAGCAAGGTCAGAATATCGTAGATTTTCTCCTTCTTCTGTGGCGCAGCTAGGGATCTTCTGTTGGCAATTAGTACAGCTGAAGAATCCATGATCGTCTCAATCACCTTCAGATTGTTCTGTTGAAGCGTTGCACCCGTATCAGAAACGTCTACAATGATGTCGGCGTCCTCAGGAGGCTTGGCTTCCGTGGCTCCAAAGGACAAGAAGATACTGACTCTCGGGTTATCTCCTCTTCTCCACCAAGGTGTTACGACCAAAGGTTCCGAGCTACCAACTGACCTTCGATAGGACGGGTTCTTCTTGACGTATTCCGTTGTGATGTTCAGATACTCAGTTGAGATTCTGACATTCTTTCCTTTGCTCCACAGATTCTCCATGAAACTGGAGAACGAATTGATGTTGGTCCATCTCCTCGGAATGGCCGCAACTATTCTCGTCTTTCCATACTCCAGGTCCTGGAGAACATCCACATCAACGCCAGTCTCTCGAATCCAGTCTGTGCCTGTGATACCCACATCTTGAAGCCCTTCACAGACAAGAATTGGAATTTCCTGAGGCCTCAAAACCTTCAGTTCAATTCCAGGATCATTGATAGTTGGCCTATATGTACGCTCTTGGCCTGAGATCTTGTATCCTGCACGTTGCAGAATTTGGAACGTTGCCTCTGCCAGAGAACCTGAAGGTATTGCAAACTTCACTTTTTCCACTATTCCTCACCAGATTACCTGACGAAAATCTTGAGTGAAATGAAGCAATATAGAGTCTGCCGAGAGTGATTGCGAATTCACAGAGAGAAATGCACAGAAATCGGAATAGCACAGCAACAGAACTAAGCTTGCGCCTGCTGAGCGGACACACTCAACAGTGATAGCAATCGCCCGTTGTGAACGCTATCCCTCATTTCACTTCACTGAAAACAACTTGACATTGGTCTTTTCCTAATAAGGTTATCTCACACACATCATGGATTCATTTCTGTGGTAGAAAATTGAAGCGCGCGCTTGAAGTAGTAGTCGCCGTCGCTTCGAATGCATTAAGAGATGTGTAGTGATACTTGCCACAAAGGTTGGCTGTTAAGTAGTTCGGTTGCAATGATAAGAATCCGCTTTGAGTACTCGTTGCTGATATCCTTTCTAGCGGGGCTTTTGATCGCATCCATCATTCCTATCAAGATTGACCTTTTTCCAATTGTCGCCGAGAGCTTCATTGCTGCATTCATGTTTGTTGCTCCAGTCATAGTTTTCTTGATCATGTTCAATTCATCATGCTCATTGATGGAGAATAGTGACGTTGCCGGAAGAGTCATTGAATCGTCCGTCATTGTCTTCGTTTCTCTCGTGGTCGGATGCTCGCTATTCGCGTCAATCATTCTCTCTTTTGTGCTGCCTGCGTCAATCTCCTCAACTTGGGTTTCAAATGAAGCTTTCTCATACGTTGTCCACATCATGCTGACCAGCCTGCTGCGACCGGTCACAGTGGCTCTGCTTCTCGGAGTCACCCTTGCTTTCGGATTCTCATCCACACCTCTTTTCGGAAAGGTCTTGAAACTCTCCAAGAAGATCCATGCGTTTCAAGAGCAATCGTTCAAGCTTCTTCTCAAGATCTTCCCGATCATCACCATGTCCTTAGGCGCATCTTTGTACTACACCTTAGGGAGAGTGTCAGTAGAGGCATATGTTGTGTCTATGCTGCTAACCTTTCTCCTTGGGTTAGCCACTTTGTCCATCCTTCTCATAGTGGTCGCAGGAGTCACACATCGAAGATTGACAGAACTCGCCAGATACTCAGTGAGAATGCTGGGTATTGGACTGTCCATTGGATCATCATACGTAATTCTTCCCCTGGCTCTCAAGGTGTTCAAAGAGCATTTCGATGCAGATTCGGGCATCAGAGATCTCGTCCTGACTCTCGGAGCTTCACTAAACAGATGTGGCAGCGTGATGGGTGTGCTCATCGTGACCTTTGTGGCTGCACACTACACTGGGTCTGCGATTTCCTGGCAGCAAATGCTACTTCTTGCCTTTCCTGTTGCTCTAATCGGATTTGGATCACCGGGCATACAGGGAGGAACGCTTCTCGTGGCGATGCCAGCTATCCTGTACATAGTCCCACTTCTCAACAATGAGAGGTTCATGACTGTAGCTCTTGCACTGTTCGTGGGCGGAACAACATTTGCTCAGGCAGCAATCAACAGTGTTGCCAGCGGCTACATCACTCTCCTGATCAACGACTCCATATCAAAGATGAAACATCAAGAGAGATCTCAGCCGGACCGGTGACGCATAGCAGTTTTATGCATATATCAGCATCTATCCGAGCTTGAGAAGGTGGGGTTAATCAGGAGGACAAAGGTGGAGACCGTGCTTGGAAAACCTGAACGATACTACTACCACTTAACCGATAAAGGCAAATCAATCATAAAATCCGCCAAAGCAGGAGGGTAACACTTCATGAGAAAGTGGCAAGCTTGAGTGAAGATTATTGCCTTGTGAAGCAGGGATGTCCTGCGGACCGGTCTAGGGGGTATAATCCCAAAAATGAGTAGATACCCAAATTATATTAGCTCGAAGGCTGGATAAACCCGTTGCCATTTCAAAGGCTAGGTGAATAAACGAAGCATCGAGGAAGGAGGCATCAATGATTGCTTGCATCTCTTGTGGCGGGAATACAGACCAATCTGATGGGTCTCCTATCGGGGCATGAATCAGGATTGGGAAGTGTGCCGGGGCGGTTCACGAGACGCCTCACAGGAACGGCGATACTCGCGGCGCTTGTGGTAGTCTTCGACTACGGTCTCAAGTTCTCAGGTCTGAAGATCCCATTCCCATGGCTACCGATGCTCAAGTTTGACTTCACAGGCGTGCCTATCGCCCTCTCCCTGCTGCTATACGGACTGTCCTCAGGAGCCACGACCTCTGCCGTCGCCTCCCTTGCCATTCTTGCCCGCAGCGGCGACCTAGTAGGCGCTACCATGAAGGCGATCGCGGAGTTCTCAACGGTCTCAGGCATCGCGATAGGTCTGCGTCTGCCGATTCGATGGAGGATGATTCTGTCCGTCATTGTTAGCGTCGCGCTGCGTATCGCAACCCAGAGTATAACGAACCTGATCGTCCTCCCTGTTTACTACGGAATGCCATATAATGTCGTGGTCGGTCTGTTGCCGATGATCGGGGTGTTCAACGCTATTCAGGGGACCATAACTGTGCTCCTCGGATACCTCCTATACGAGGCGTACGTCCGCAGGGTTGGCGGGGGACTGTCTGCATAGAGGTGTTGGTGTGGCTTGGGAGTAAGGGTTTTCTGGAAACTCAATTCGAAGCAAGCTGCTTTGTGTGCTTCGTTTGGCGGAGCGGCGTATGCGTTGAGAGTTGTGAACCTAGTCATTCCGATTGGAGGACCTTTCGTGATTGATGC
>JALHTG010000035.1 GCA_022865705.1 Candidatus Bathyarchaeota archaeon
CGATTTGAGAGAGAAATACAATGTGTCTTTTCTGTATATCACTCATGACTTGGCTTTGGCTCGTCATATGTGCGACAGGATAGCAGTGATGTATCTTGGCAAGATGATGGAAAGGGGAGACGTGAAGAGCGTCATCCTGGAACCGCTTCACCCTTACACTAGAGCCCTGATAGAGGCCGTTCCTGTTCCTGACCCGACTTCGACTCGAATTGAGGTTAACGTGAAAGGCGAGATACCAAGCCCCGTCTTTCCGCCCCGGGGCTGTCGGTTCCATACACGGTGCCCTTCATACATTGGTGACATATGCCGTACAAAAGAACCAGCACTTAAGGAGGTCCAGAAAGAGCGTTTCGTCGCATGTCATCTTTACTAGTTTTGCCCTTTTTGGAAGGATTTTACACATCCGCCGCGGACGTATTCCGACTGTAAGAATGTTCCATAAGACTTTTAAATGCGTACGAGTAGCTATTAGGTGCTGAATATAGGAGAAAGGAAGGAAGAAAAATGAAAAAGACTATACTAGTAGGATTTTCGATGCTAATGGTCATTGCTATGCTGTTTCCAATGGTCTTTGCTTTTGAATACGGTAACCCCGCCCACCCTGACAACACGGATTTCGAGACGTTTGGGCCAAGAGTTGACAACCTACTGATCCAACTGTACGCTTCAGAGACAGCTGAATGGGATGCCCTTGAGGCTCACGAAATTGACGTTACGGACTGGCCCCTAGATGCGGAGCGCTACACCGATTATAGTACCCCGCCCATGGACGCAGATATCAAGGTAGTCAGCTATGGACCAGAGTTCGGCTTGTTCCTGTTCGACTTGAACATGAACAATAACGAGTTCTTGGGCAATCCACCAGACATAGCTTATCCAAACCCTGTGTACCCGAACCCGATGAGCTGTGAATGTCTGCGAATGGCAATTGCTTATCTTTCGGACAGAACCTACGTGATCAACGAGGTCATCGGTGAAGGATTCGCTTTTCCAGTCTACACGCCAATGTCGCCTGCCAGCGGCTTTTACGTGCACCCAGAAATCAGACCAGGCGGTGATCTAGAAGCGCTGTGCTACCTGTACAACCTTGAGACAGCACAAGTTGCATTGTTTGGCGATCCAGTGACAATAAGCGCGACTGTGACATACGATAATGGCTCATGCATAAACTTAGAGGCCGCGTCACAGGTTCAGGTATTAGCAGGTGTTGTGAGGAATAGAAACACAGGCGCACTTCTCGTAGTGGGCGTCATCAACGCGCTTCCCACAGGTACTATGCTTTGCCTTGAGTCCGATGCTGAGATTCACGTCATTACTGGTAAGGCGCGGTTCAACGATGGTTCCTGTGGTGGCTGTTACTGCTGCCCCGATTGTACCTGCGGCGGTTTTCCAATTGGGGAAGACGGCTGGAGATACTGGGACAAGAACGGCAACTGCGTCAAAGATGCAGATGAGGAACTGAATCTGAAGCTCTTCGCTAGAAGCGAGACTCCTCCAAGGCTGAAGATAGCTGAGAAGCTGTACGACCTCTTGGAGAACACAGCCAACATCCACGTCACATGGACGCCCGGAGACAGGGCAGCCGCTCTGGTTCAGGTAATGGGCAACAAGAACTTCCACATCTACACTGCTGGCTGGAGCCTCACCATGGACCCAGATCACCTGGTTCTATGGCACTGGGACTACTACTGGCACCCAGGCCAGTGCTACAACACGGTTGGCGCTAACTGTCCAACATTCAACGACGCCGCTGACGGTGTACAATACGCGCACACAATCGAAGAAGCCACGTACTACGCGCACGTAGCCCAGGAAGAATTCGCCAAATGCGTTATTGGTGTGCCCCTGTGGTCAGCTGGAGGCAACAAAGCCGTCCACCGCTGGTACACTGGGGACACGCTTCCTGAAGAGGGTTACCACGGCAGATGGTGGCGCAACTTCGTTAACATCCCAGGCTTCGGTGTCGACAACGGCTTCACCTTCATGAGCATGAGACCATGCGAAATAGCCCCGAGAGCAGCAGGCGCAACCATCCGATACGGCTTCAAGACTCTCAGCCTGAACTCAATGAACCCGATCTACACAAACTGGCTATGGGACAACACCGTGATAGACCTCGTTGGCTACGAGAGCCTCTTATACAGAGAACCATACACCAGGATGTTCAAACCTTGGCTAAGTGACAGTTTCGTCGTCGGAACTTGGGACGACGGCACCAAGACTGCTATCAACTTCACAATGCGACGCGCAGCGTTCTGGTCTGACGGAACACCAATAACATTCGCTGACATAAACTACACGTTCGTCCAGCTGCAATACGACTTGGCTGCACGAGGACTTCCACCGCCATGGTGGTTAAGCAACGTACAGAACATAGTCCAGATGATACAGCACTCCGCAACCCTGTTTGAGGTACGCTTAGACGTGAAAAGCGTCTTCGCAGTAGGCTGGATAGGCG
>JALHTG010000036.1 GCA_022865705.1 Candidatus Bathyarchaeota archaeon
CGCACGTGCTCCTCTGCTTCATAGCCCTACTCGCAAACGCGTTATCAGCCATCAAACAAGGTTTGCCACACAGAATGCGCTCATCAATCCACTTCACAAGATTGACATGGAGAAGATAGTTTTGCAAGAAGCTGGCGCGCTCTTTTTTTCCAATACCCCGCGACGATTAGGATAGAGATAAGCAAGTTTTTTAGCGCGGGGCGTCGGTATTGCGGGAACAGGTCAATATGCTGGGCAAGTCTCGTAGCTCAAAGCCGCCGAAAAACAGTAAAGATAGCCATATAACGGAACAGATGCGGCACAGAATAAATAAATAACGGTGACCTTGTCTACGTGATAGTTCCGGTCTTTGAAGAGTGGTGAAACTTGCGAAATCTCATCGGTGTCGTCGCTCTATCAGTGATCCTAATTGCATCGATTCTGCCAGTTTCATGTGCCCCTGTCTCACCTTCTGTTGTCGATGTGAGGCGACACATAACGATAGGAGAATGGGGCGTCGTTGTCTTCAATGACACTTTCACCGTGTTGAACAACAGCACCTCTGCAGTGAGCGATTTCCTTTATGGAGTGCCCAGATCCAACATCGAAGGATTACGGTTCGTAGTGGCCAAGTCCGGTTCAGACTTGCTACAGATTGACCGAGACGTCGAAAAGGAATCCATTTTCTACTGGTTGAAGATTCGCTTCAAAGAAACGTTGCTTGCCGGAAAGAGTCTCACGGTCAACATTGCTTCAATTTACTCTGATATCATAAAGTTCTTGACGGTCGAAGGGACAGAAGGAACTGAAGAGCTCTATCGTGTCTCTTTTTCCTCATACCCAATCTTCAAAGTTCGAGCTGGATCATGCAACGTCACCGTATATCTGTCGTGGGATGCCAAAGTCCAACTCCCAGCCAATTCAGCATTCATCTCAGCGAAGATCGCTGAGAGACCAGTCTTGATCAATTCTCGGAAACCTCTCGAACCATTGACCGATGAGAGATATGCATTCAACTTCAGCTCTGTGACTCAGCATTTGGTCACCTGTGACTGGGCCACAAGACAAATATCAGTCTCCCCTCAAGGGGAACTGTCGGTGTCAGATTACTATCACCTGAACAATCTCGCCAGCTCGTTCTCGTCTGTAAGATTGATTCTCCCTAAGGAGACGACAGAGGTGATGGCACATGACAGCGTCGGCCCCCTGTGGGCAGCTCCTAAAAAAACATCTGATGTCTCGATCGAACCTAGATTCAAAAATGTACGGCAGAACGAGAGTTTTGCATTCCGGCTGGAGTACAAACTTTCGTCAGGGAAAACTATCCGACAACTTGAGTGGTGGGGCCTGTACAGCCTAAGTGTCAGATTGATAACGGAGTCTCCATGGGTGATCGAGAAACAGGACGTCAAAATTGTCCTTCCAAAAGGAACTGCTGTCGAATCCAATAGCCTTCCAAGTAGCGGAACAGAGGCGTCACCGTACGCAACCGCACTCACCTACTCGTTTGAACCTGCAACACCTCTTCAAGATCTTACGCTAGACCTGAGATACAGGTATCTTCCTTTCTGGTCGGGACTTGTGCCATTAATGTGGATTCTTGTGGTACAGGTAGTGATAGCAGCTGCTCTCGCAATGTCGAAAGTCAAGAAACCAGCGAAGATGGTTGCTGCAGCGCCAGTTGGCCGCATCCTGCAGTTTGTGGAGTTGTACGACGAAAGAACGGCCCTGAGACTGGAGCTGGACAAGATGGAGCAAGACATGGCACGCGGAGCAGTTTCGCGACACGAGTACAGACGAAGAAATCGCGAGATTGAGATGAGGATCGAAGAGACCAGAAAAGAACTGCAACTAATCAAGGCAGATCTGAGTGCCGCATCAGCCAGATACGGTGAAATGATCAGAAGGATGGAGAGAGCTGAGGCTGAAATCGACGCGACAAGAGCAAGCGCAGCTCAACTACGCAGTCAGTATAGGAGCGGCAGGATAACGCGTCAGGTCCACGATAGTATGATGTCCGATCTTAGAAAGCGTCAAGATCGGGCGAGAGATACAGTAAACTCAACGATAATCACGCTGCGCGAAGAGACTCGATAGCAGCTCTTCCAAGAATAGTGTGAGATCGGTAAACCTCATATTTCCCTCGGAAACATATGCCGCGATCCAAGTGATCTGCGATGGCAACAGTAAAGGTTGACGCTCAGAAATGCGACGGATGTGGCACATGTGCCAGCGTCTGTCCGGTCGGTGTCTACGAGGTGAAGGAAAGCAAGTCTGTTGTAGTGAATCAAGACGGCTGTCTTGTCTGCAAGGCGTGCGAGTCTCAATGTCCTAAGACCGCTCTAACGGTGCTAGAGTAGAAACACATCTTCTTCTATGTTCTTGCATCCTACGGTGTGTACCGGAACGGGTGCTTGGCTCTCTCCTTGTTCTGAAGAAGTTCCTCTATACCAGGTCTGTTCTCCACGGCCTTCCTCAAAGCGTGCCTCATTGCCTTGTAGTTGTTTATGTACACTCTTTTTCAATCCACAGCCGAAGGATGAACGAATACATTCACAATTACTAGCAGATCATCAACAGCGGACTTGGGAATAAATCCTTCATCGACTGTGTCGACAACTGCTTTGGCCACAGCAGCTTGAGCCGGCCCATACACTAGGCTCGCTTGACGCATCCCTCTCACAGTCACTGTTGGCACAATAAGGGTGAGGGGCTTGACCGCGAGATTCGGTTCCAATATCGCCACGAGGGGTTCATGGCCCGGTGACGGTGAAGCCTTGGCTTTTGCAAAAGCCTCGCCAAGTGGCCCATCCTTTCTCCCCATCATTAGGTCTATGTGAGCAACGTCCGAATCCTCTCCAACCAATGCCTCTCCAACCTTGAGATTGAAATCCCGGATAGTTTCAGGCGTTATGTCGACGGCTGAGAACCGTTGCTCCAAAGGCTTCCCTGGAGTGATTTCAAACGCCACACTTCTTAGTGGGATCTTGCCAAGCTTCTCGAGATCTATTCTGAGCTCTTCTCTATCCTCATAGGTCAGTTCTCCTCCTTGGGTCAGAGGAAGCCTAGCAGGCCCAACCTTCACACCGATCATGTCCATGGCAGCTTTCGGACCCACCGAACCACTCTTGACGATGACTCGACAGAATTTCTGCACTTTCAGTTGAATCTCTCTGGCCTTCTGCAGTTCTCCTCTTTGGAACGAGTCGTACAGTTCCCTCCACACATCAGGGATGATGTTTGCACTAGCAAGGATCATCCCAGAGCATCCTGCCGCTAGAGCAGGAAGCACCACTTCATCATGTCCGCACATAATTGAAAGCTTTGGACTGGTTTTCTCGATTAGGGCCAGTATGTATCGAAGTTCCCCGCTACTGTCCTTTACTCCGACTATGTTGGGGATTTCGGCCAAGTCCTCGACCACCTGCCAAGGGAGCTGAACCCCTGTCACTTGTGGTATGTTGTAGAGCATTATGGGCAGGTCAACGGTCTCGGCAACTATCCTATAGTGCTCATAGATGCCTCTGAGGGCCGGCTTGTGATAGTATGGCGTCACGATGAGCGCTGCATCAGCTCCAGCGTCTTTGGCGTGCTTAGTCATCTCCACGGTAAGATCGGTGCTTGAGCAACCAGTTCCAACGATCACTGGAACTCTGCCTTTCACTTCGTCAATAACGATCTTCGATACAAGCTTTCTTTCTTCAACCGTTAGGTTCTGAAACTCTCCTGTTGTTCCACATGGAACAACTCCGGTCGCACCTTTCTCCAAAACGTATCTGACCAGCGCTCTGAGTCCTTTCTCATCAACTTGCTTTCCATCGTCAGTGAAAGGCGTGACGAGAGCAGGTATCACTCCGCTTGGCCTGAACAAGCTTGATGTCCTCAGAAAAGCAATCCCTGCATTGGATTAAATAAGCTAGTCATAGCACTCGTCATCCCGATAGTACCTCGAGGAACCCTGATGAAGAAAGCCATTCAAATCGACGAGAAAGACAACGTTGCTACTGTCACATCAGATGTCTCCTCAGGCGAGATCGTAGAAGTTGTTTCACACAAAGGAACAGTAATCCTCAGGCCGAAGGCCGTTGATGCTATCCGCTTCGGACACAAAATGGCTTTAGCTGACTTGGAGAAGGGCGATCGAGTCATCAAGTATGGCGAGACAATAGGGTTGGCGTCCATGAGCATCGGGGTCGGCGCTTGGGTCCACACTCACAATGCTGAGAGCGCTGCGATTCCTACATCCAAATTCAGAGGAAGGCACGCATGACAGTGTTCTACGGATACGAAAGGCCTGACGGATCAGTTGGAGTCCGCAACCACCTACTGGTTATCGCGCCAGTAGACTGCAGCTTCGAACCTGCAAAGAGGATCGCGGAGCAAGTGGATGACGCTGTCGCGATAACTCAACACCATGGATGTGGGCTCAATGAGATGGTGGTCAACACTCTTGTTGGGATTGGGTGTAGCCCTAATGTCGCCGGTGTTCTGCTCGTGGGACTTGGGTGTGAGACCTTAACATCCGAGACGTTGGCGGAGAGCATCGCGAAGACTGGTAAACAGGTTGAGATTCTAGTCTGCCAGCGTGAAAGCGGCACTTTGAGAACGATCGAGAAAGGGAAACAAATCCTTCAGAATATGAGGCAGGAAACCGCGAGCCTCAAACGGAGCTCTTTTTTCCTTTCGGAATTGACGCTGGCCATTGAGTGCGGCGGTTCAGACGCAACATCAGGCTTAGCCGCGAATCCTGCGACAGGCATCGCTGCTGATATGCTCATCGACGAAGGAGGCACTGTCATTTTCAGTGAGCCTCAAGAGATGACTGGTACCCAAGACCTTCTCGCCGAACGGGCTGTCAACGAACAGGTGGGTATGGCGATCCGGGAGATGGTTGACAGAGAAGAGCAGCGTATGAAGGCGATGGGCATTGACAGCCGTTTCATAACCAAAGGAAACATCGAGGGTGGTCTTACTACTATCGAGGAGAAGAGCTTGGGTGCGATACGTAAAGGCGGAACTCGCCCCATCCAGGGAGTTCTGGAAAACAATTGGCTTAGACTCGACAGACCAAGCCACGGGGGGCTCTGGCTGCAGGATGGCACAGAACGAGACATCTCTTCCGTGACGCACATGGTCGCCGCAGGTTCTCAGGTCGTCGTATTTACAACCGGGAGAGGCTCTACAACTGGGCATGCAATCGCACCAGTGATCAAGGTTACCGGAAACTCTGAGACCTACACTCGGATGACGGACAACATGGACATCAACGCAGGCACTATTCTCGATGGAAATGAGTCTCTTCTGTCCGTCGGAGAAAGAATATTCAGGACTATCGTGGAGGTTGCTTCTGGAAAAAACACGAAGGCTGAGGGTCTTGGTTACCGGGATTTCGATGTTTTCAGTCGAGATAGGCTCGCGGAGCATCTTCTCGGCTTCTGCTGAATTTCTCTTCTCGGTCAGATGCGATAAGGAAAGTCTGATAGGCACACATACAAACGTGCGCTACGCGTTCATCCATTCATCGAGTTTGCTTCGAGCTTCTTCATCGCTCATCTGAACAGGGGGATGTTTCATCAGGTATGCAGATGGGTATGTCAGACAACCGCCGATTCCTCTGTCCAAGCCGAGTTGTGCGAATCTAACAGCATCTATAGCGGTCCCGCCTGAAGTAGACTTATCGTCGACATCCAGTCTCATCTCCATATTAAAGGGAATGTTTGCAAACATTCTTCCCTCTATTCGAATGAAGGCGAGTTTTCTATTTCCGAGAAAGGGAATGAAGTCACTTGGCCCAATGTAGATATTTCCTTCTTCGAGACGATCCTTCAGCTGGCTTTGCACGGCCTCCGTCTTTGAGATCTTCTTGCTTTCGAGTCTCTCCCTTTCAAGCATGTTAATGAAATCAGTATTGCCGCCGACGTTGATTTGATAGGTCCTATCTATGGCGGCTCCCCGATCTCTGCATAGCTTCATCAAAACTCTGTGAACAATGGTTGATCCCACCTGGCTCTTTATGTCGTCACCGATAATTGGTAGTTTCTTCTCTTCAAATCGTCTGCTCCATTCTTTGTCAGAAGCCACGAAGACCGGTATACAGTTCACAAACGCGCAGCCAGTTTCAAGAGCAACGTTTGCCCAGAACACAGTTGCCTTCTGGCTTCCAACTGGAAGATAGTTCAATAGCACACTTGTTCCAGTACCGTGGATCTCCTGGACTATCTCCCTATGGAGTTCTTCCACAGATTTCGTCTGTTCTATGGGTTTAATCATCTTCTCAGCGAAGACTCCGACGCCATCCAATATGGGGCCTTCCATTACGATTCTTTCGCAACCAGGGACTCTTTCTACCCACTGGACCTCGTTTGGTGCGCTGTAGATTGCTTCTGCGAGTGGTTTTCCCAGTTTCGTCTCGCCGATGTCAAATGCACTTACGAATTCAACATCGTTCACTGAATATTTGCCTATTCGTTCGTGAATGAGTCCCGTCTGCATGTTTCTGCTCTGTCGATAGTATTCGACCCCTTGGATGAGGCCACTTGCGCAGTTACCGACTCCTATGATTCCTACCTTGATTCTGGTCATTCTTCTTCGTCCTCTCTTTATAGAGGATATTTTATGGTCATAAAGGTTTTATGGCACTGTGCCTTTGCGTTCGATGAACAGCCCATGGCCTATGAGCGCCTTGTTCGCAAGACTACAAAAGAGAATCTTTGGCTATATCTCCTGAGCATTCTTGAGCGGGAGCCGAGGTATGCGTATCAGCTGAGAGAAGTGATTCGCCGTCGCTTCGGTTTTGAGATAGGAGAAGTCACAGCATACGTGGTCTTGTATGCTTTGAAGAAAGAAGGTTGTGTGGAAATTCTCAGGACAGAACCTAGAAGGGAAGGACTAGCCAGAAAGTACTATCAGATTACCCCTCGGGGAAGAATGCTTCTGTCAAGAGGAGTCTCATACCTTACAGAGCTCTCAGAAAGACTCAGAAACGAAACACATTGATGCGCCCGTCTGGCCCAGTACCAAAGGTCTCTCGGACATCGTCGATTGGTAAGCGCGCGCTAGCAAGCCTTGTAGCACATCTTAGGCCAACCGGAACCGTTCCCAGAAATGACTGGAAGTTTAAACATTGGGATGACAATAGAGATGCATTGAAGAGTGTTGGCGGAGAAGATAGTTCAAACGACGCACGGTAAGAGATTGTTCGTCCTCGATGTTGACTTGTGCGTCGGTTGCCAATGCTGCATGTTCGCATGTTCTCGAAGGTTTGGCGAGGCCGGCCTGGCCAAATCAGCTATTCACGTGAGATCCGCAGGCGGAGTGGAAAGAGGATATGTAGTCATTGTCTGCCGGGCCTGCGACGATCCGCCATGTATGAAGGTATGCCCCACTGAGGCCTTGGAAAAGAGAGCCGAAGGTGGAGGAGTCATTCTGAATATGGACAGATGCATAGGGTGCGGAAACTGCGTCGAAGCATGCACAATCGGGGCAATCTTCTGGGACGAAGAGATGAACAAACCTACGATTTGTGTTCACTGTGGATTGTGCGTGGGATTCTGTCCATACCATGTTCTTGAACTCCGTCAAACGGAGCGGTGATAGTCATGATAGATGGAGATCCACTGTGCAGAGTGCTGCACATTGATCTGTCACGGAGACGGTTCTGGGTTACTGACAGAAGAGATCTCTTTGAGAAGTATCTCGGCGGAACAGGGATAGCCATTCAGCTTCTGAAAGAGGAATGCCCTGAAGGCATAGACCCTTTCAGTCCTGACAATCCAATCATCTTCGCCGTTGGGCCATTGACCGGAGTCTTTCCAATCGCATCCAAAACCGTTGCGATGTTCAAGTCACCTCACACTGGCAACTTGGGAGAAAGCCACGCCGGAGGCCGAAGCGCAGTCGCGATTAGAATGGCAGGGTACGGCGCGATCGTCGTGAAAGGCGCAAGTGAAACCCCAGTCTATCTAGTTGTGGAATCCGACAGGATTCATTTCCGAGATGCCTCGGCGCTCTGGGGTATGGCAAGTTTCACCGCAGGTCGGGCCTTACGGGAGAAAGAGCCCGGAGCTGGAACTAGGACCATCATGCGGATAGGCCGTGCCGGAGAACGTCTTGTTCGCTATGCCTGTGTCATCACGGAGACCTACAGGCATTTTGGAAGGCTCGGATTGGGAGCGGTCTTTGGAAGCAAGAAACTAAAGGCCATCATGGTCTGCGGCAAACGTTCACTGAAGGTCACGGACCCGGTCCAGTACCGTGAAGTGTACAGCGAGATCTTCGAATCACTTGTCAAGTCACCGGCAATGAGGAAGTATCACGACCTAGGAACAGCCATGAACGTGAACGTGCTGAATGAGGCCGGGGCCTTACCGACGAGAAATCTTGAGAAAGCGAGATTCGAATCAGCCAATGAGATCTCGGGAGAGAGATTTAGGGAGAAGCATCTGGGTCGAAGAATCGCATGCGCACATTGTCCCGTAAGCTGCGTCCATCTGGCCGCGCTAAGGGAGCCATACGAGACTGAGCCCTACTTCTACAAGACGAGAATGGTGTGCTACGACTACGAGCCTATCTATGCTCTTGGTGCCATGATTGGTGTGTCATCAACTGAAGGATTACTGAGACTTTCTGACGAGGTGGAGGCACTGGGTCTGGATGCTATAAGCGCAGGTGTAGTTCTGGCGTGGGCCACTGAAGCCCAACAGAAGGGCCTGGTATCTGATGGCGAGTCAGGTGGGCTGAAATTGAGATGGGGTGATCATGAGACATACCTAAAGGTGCTTAGACTGATTGTTGAACAGCCCACTGATTTCTATGGAGCGCTTGCAAAGGGCGTTGACTATGCGTCATCGGTCTATGGCGGAGGCGACTTTGCCCTAGCCTTTGGCGGCAATGAGATGCCCGGCTACCACACTGGGCCCGCTGCATACATAGGCTACTTGACTGGCGCAAGGCATAGCCATCTTGACGGCGCAGGATACAGTGTGGACCAGAAACATCTCGGTTCGGCCAGCAGACAAACGGCTGACACAGTAGCCGAGGCAGTGTTCTCAGAGGAGTCGTGGAGGCAGGTTCTGTCAAGTCTGGTAATCTGCTATTTCGGCAGGGAGATCTACACTGTTGACAATGTGCTCAAAACCCTGAGACTTGTAGGGTATGAGCTTGCGCCTGAGGATCTTGCGAAACTTGGCAGGGAAGTATTGAAGGCCAAGCATTGTTTCAAAAAGAGAGAGAGCTTCGACTTCAGAAAGCTTCGGATTCCGAAGAGAATATTGGAGACCGCCACTCCTGTAGGTCGGATCTCAGAGAGCTTCATCTCGGAAGCCATTCAGTCTTACGAAAGAAAGCTGATCGCCTAGTCAATCGTTTGCGATCCAGTTTCTCACGGTGTGATTAGTACCTTGATGCTTTGACCTGCCCTGTGGACATCGATTGCCTTGTTGATCTCCTTTACTCTGAGTTGTTGTGTGAGCAGGATGTCAGGCCGGACCTGCTTCCTATACATTGATGGCGCGCGCTACGTTCCGCTGTTGAACCTTAAGAGTATGTCGCGCCTTCGCATCTGGTTTGTCCTTGAGCATTTCCAAAGGAGGGATTGATGTCCGAGTACTCTGTAGCGTGAAAAGGGATTTCGAAACTTGAGCCAAATGTTATATCAGATGCAAGTCATAGTTGGAACTGGGAGACCTTCGAGTCTTGATTAGGGATGCTTCCAAGGCTCTTGAGCGAATAGGTCTACCCGGCAGAACCTCTACGAGCTTCCCACGTCAACAAAGAGATTCCCAGACGGTTGTCATTGGCGCGTTGAGATCTCGGGTGTTGAACGACCCTCCACTCTAAGAGCCATTATTGATGAATCTGACAGGACGAGTGTGCCAGTTCATCGTCTAATCAGCACGGTGATGGGATCAACACTTCTTTCCAGAAGCGAACTACAGGAATTCTCTCAGCTTGCGGCCGACGCAAAGATGGAAGTAATACTGACCCCCGGCCCGAGAGCTACTTGGGATATTGGAAGACAGGTCGCGACTCCCGAAGGTGCTTTGTCTGGGATTCGTTTCCGAGGAGCAGACCAATTGGCGTACGTGATAGCCGACATAAGGAGATCAATAGATCTGGGATTCCGAGGATTCTTAATAGTGGACGAAGGGTTGCTTTGGGCACTTAATGAACTGAGAAAGATCGGTGAAATCCCCAAAGATGTCAAATTCAAGGTTTCAATATTCGCAGGTCACGCAAACCCTGCAGGTGCCAAGCTTCTTCAAAGTCTCGGAGCGGACACGTTCAACCCAGTAGCTGACCTAACCCTTCCAATGATCTCAGCCATAAGAAAAGCAGTTGACATCCCAATCGATATTCACGTGCAGTTGCTCGACTCATGGGGAGGTTTCATCAGGTTTTATGATTGCCCTGAACTTGCAAGGATAGCCGCTCCATGCTACTTGAAAATCGAACCCGGCACGAGTATTTCCTCTCTGTATAGGCCTTGGGTCAGCCCTGACAGCTTGGCCTTCTTCGGTCGAGAAAAGGTCAAGCAAGCTGGAATAGTCAAAGAACTAGTCGAAAAGAACTATCCAGAGGCAAAACTGTCGGGTAAAGGTCCGAGCGACCTTGCAACTCCAAAGCCCTAGCCTTCAAGGATAGCTGGCGCCAGTGTGTGGACACCTTTTGTCTGATCGTTAGAATGCTCTACTGGACTGGTTCTTTGAAAATGTACTTGGGCGAACAACTGGAATGCATGAAGCAATTCGAGGTTTAATGCTTATACGTATGGCCGGCAGGTTGCTTTTCAGCCCGGAAATGTCGCAGCCCGGTGGAGGAGACTGGTGGCTCCGCCGAGTGTAGCGGACTGCAGGGATTCCTGCCCGCACAAGCATGACGTAGCCTTGAGTTGCGGGCTTTGGTTCCCTTCGAGGAGAAGAGACCCGCTGACGGGAGTTCGAATCTCCCCCGGGCTACCATCTTGCATGTACCTTTGCTGTGAGTCTCGGAGGCATGGTATGCTTTTGTAGCGGTCTAGAGCAACAAGTGAGCTTCATAGCTTGGATGGAATGAAATGGAGAGAGTCCAGAGCGCGGATTCAGCAGGTTCCAGCAGAAATAGAATGCTTTTGTTTTCTTACAATGCTCTGGTTGGTCTGCCTGGAGGTTACTCGCAGGTTGTACTTCCAATATATCTCAAATTGATTGGGATATCGCCTGTCTTTGTAGGTATCCTTACCACGATCTCTCTCTTGGCGACATCGATTCTCCTTGTTCCATTCGGAATTCTTTCAGATCGATACGGTCGAAGATTGTTTCTGATCTTGGGAAGTGTGCTCTCGGCGATTTCATGGGCTATTATGGCCATAACAACAGATTTCTCGGTTATTGCCGTCTCTAGAGCAATCATGGGAACCGGGAACGCGCTAACTTCAGCCCCGTTCAACGCGGCGTTAGCAGATGTTTCCTCAGACGAAGACAGAACCAGGGTATTCAGTATTTCGTCGTTCGTCTCTCAAATTGCTTCGACTGGAGGAGCCTTGGTCAGTGGTATGCCTGAGGCCTTACAGATGAGGCTTGGCTTTGAGATAGTCTCCTCCTATAGGCCACCTTTTCTACTTGCATGTCTCATCTCCGTCGCGGGGACAGGGCTCTTGCTTCTGTTCAAAGAGAGTCACAAGAGAAGGAAATCTGTGAAGGTTCGCTTTCAATCCATAAGAAGAGTCCTCGTCTATGCGCTTACAAGAGGAGTGATCGGTTTCGGCGCTGGCTTCGTAATTCCTCTCTTTTCGCTTTGGTTCTATCTCCGTTTCGGAGTGGGAGGGCCGGTGTTGGGTCCACTTTTCGCGATCTCAAATGCAACACTAGCTTTCTCTTATCTGATCTCATCCAAACTTGCAGGCGCGATCGGAAGCGTCAGAAGTCTGGTTCTCTGTCAAGCGTTGGCGATCATGCTACTGGTGGCGATACCGGAATCAACGGATTACGTCATCGTATCCATTCTCTATGTGGCTAGAAACTTCTTGATGAATATGTCTTCTCCGATAGAGACCTCATTCATAATGGGCATTGTCAGACCAGAGGAAAGAGCGTCAGCATCTGCTCTCGCCGGAACTGCTTCGAACATCAGCCGTGCCGTGAGTCCTAGCTTCGGCGGGTACTTCATGAGCAATGTTTCTCTCTCCGTACCTTTCTACATAACGGCAGCATTGTACGCCACCTCTACAACGATTTTCTATGTTGCTTTCAGAAACGTGAAGGTATCCGGAGAAACACACGGAAGATTTCCAACAAAGTAGGAGTCTTTCCGAAACAGGTTTTATCACCCAGTTTCCTTTCTTTCTCGTCCGTTCTCCAGTCGACAGGTTGCTCTCGATGGCAGTCGCCTAGGTCATGCCCTGACGAAAGAACAATCCACTCGAGAACTCAGATGTTGTTATAAGGTGGGGGAATGCAAACCGCTGTACAGGGTGAGTCGAATGAAGGTCTTCATCTCAGTTGATCTGGAAGGAATCTCTGGCGTAGTTCATGAAGAGCATACGCGGCGCGATGGGAGAGAGCACGATAGAGCAAGGAAGCTGATGACTGGAGAAGCGAATGCAGCCATTTCCGGTGCCTTGGAGGCGGGGGCGTCAGAAGTGGTTGTCAACGATTCACACGGCACAATGAGAAACCTGATTCCTGAAGAACTTCACGAAGAAGCAAAACTGATCACTGGTTCAACGAAGCCTCTGAGCATGATGCAAGGCATAGACTTGGGTTTCGATGCAGCGTTCCTCGTCGGATATCATGCAAGGAGAGGTACGCTTCGCGCTATTCTTGACCACACATATTCAGGCGCAACTGTCAGTAGCTTTGTGGTCAACGGCCAGGAATTCGGAGAGACCGGTATGAACGCCGCTATCGCAGGGTGCTTCGATGTCCCCATAGTTCTTGTCACAGGAGATTCTGCGGTCACAAGTGAAGCGAGGAGCCTCTTGGGGAATGTGGAGACTGTTACAGTCAAGGAAGCGTTCAGTAGGTGGTCAGCAAAATGCCTGCATCCAAACAAGGCCAGACAGATGATTAGGCAAGGAGCGATTTCAGCCCTCAAAAGGAGAAGCGAGATACGTCCTTTCAAACTGAAGCCTCCATTTGAGCTTCGGGTTGAGTTGATGAATGTAGGTATGGCGGATGCAGCAGGGTTGATCCCGGATGTCAAAAGGATCGCCCCCAGGGTAGTGACGTACAACTCAGACGACTTCATCAAAGTCTACAAAGCATTTCGGGTCATAGTCACTTTGGCTTCCTCAACAATTGAGCGATAAAGGTCCGGCGACCCGAGTCTCTGTGCTGGCCTTTGGCAGAGATTTCTAGCTCTTAGCCTGCACCAAGATTGAAAGGTTTCCCCTCTTTCAAGATCTTCTCTGGAATCTTCTCCTTGTATTTCTTGAGAAACTCTACATCCTCGTTTTTCTCTCGGAGTTCATCTGGTAACATGTGCGGAATTTCCTCAATTATCGGATAGAACCGGTTACATTTTGGACACACCAGCAGGCCCTCAACTATCTCATCTTTCTCTTCGAAGACGTGAAGCTCCAACGGATGATGCTTGTCAATGGGGCATGCTAGAATATCCATCAACCATTTCTTCAATGTGATAGACCCCTCTCATACATACGAGTAAGATGATATACCCCTTTCTGTGACCCTACTTTGTCCATATTCCTTGGCCCACGCCCCGATAGATCGCTCTACTCTTTTCAGCCTGCACTGAATCAACCAGATGAGTACAATCAACAATCACCGGAGAACGCCCCATCAACGCAGCCAACTCCCTAGCATCTAGCTTCTTGAACTCGTCGTGAGCCACGACGATTATCACGCAGTCTGCTTTCTCTATGGCCTTCTTCAAAGTAGGTTCTGCACGGTATCCAAATCTACCTATTTCGTCACAGGAGAATCTCGGATCATAGATAGTTATCCGAGCCCCTCTTCGCTTCAAGAGAGAAAGCAGTTCAAAAGAAGGTGAATATCGCACCTCCTTTACATTTGGTCTGTACGATATCCCGAGGACAGTCACTCTACCCCTTCTCAGCGACTTTCCAATTGACTTTAGCCCGTCCGCAGCTAGGCCCACAATATGCCGAGGCATGTCTTCGTTTATTGATCTGGATGCTTTCACGATTTTCAGTTTCGCGCCATGAGATCTTGCCTCATCCAAGAGCATGTACGGGTAGACTGGGAGGCAGTGTCCGCCAACACCTGCTCCCGGTATGAGCAGATGAGAATAAGGTTGGGAGTTTGCTGCAGCCATTGCCTCCATGTAGTCTATTCCTGCTTTCTCGCAAAAGATCGCGAATTCGTTAGCCAATCCGATATTTACGTCTCTGTAGATTGTCTCGAACAGTTTTGTGGCCTCCGCTGTCCTAATGTTCCGAACTTTGATCAATTCGCCTTCTGTCATCGCTGAAAGTATCGCGCAGGTTGAGTCAAGACTCTTCTTATCAATGCCGGCTACTACTCTATTGTAATTTTGAAGATCGGTTAAGGCTCTTCCTCCCATGGCTCTTAGCGGGCTGTATCCCACACCGAAATCTTCTCCCGCCTTCAATCCAGAATGCTTTTCCAGAATGCTCCTAGTGATCCGTTCGGTGACTCCTGGCCCACAAGTGCCTGTGAATATAATCAGAGAGCCCTTATGCATTCCCTTACTGATTTCCTTGCACACATTCTCAATTGCAGAATAATCTGGTTTCTTTGACTGGTCAATCAATGTTGGGACGACTATGACTATTGCGTCACTCTGAGACGAAGCCTCCTCTATCTTCGTCGTTGCCTTGAACTTTCCCGAGCGCATATGTTTCTTTACGAGTCGTTCAAGACCGGGCTCATCGAGATGCGATGTTCCTTTGTTAAGTCTCTCGACAACACTCGGGTTTATGTCGACTCCTACAACCTTAGCTCCAGCCTCCGCCAAGAGGCATGCTGTCGGAAGCCCCATCCATCCTAATCCGACAACAGCAATAGAAATGTCACCTCTTGCCAGAAGTCTCTTCAATTCCTCTGGTGGTAGTTCTAACAGGTTGACCAATCAAGGGGCCTCCTAGCACAGTGCCCTCCTCTCACATTTATTGCTTTAGGGAACAAACGGCATCTATTTTCCATATCTTTGTAACAAACAATGTTCTAAACAAGATTGATAGGTCGACAGTGTGTAACTAGAATGTCCACGTGGAGCTAGATGAATTGAGACTGTGGATCGACATACTCACACCAAAACAGGTCAACTTCTTTGCGCCCCTTATCAGACGACTTTCACAACGAGGGAAGAAGCCTCTCGTAACCACTCGGCAGTATCGAGAAGTAAATGAGTTGATGGAGATACGGAAGATCTCTGCGCTAAAAGTCGGAGAACATGGAGGCGGTATTCTCAAGACAAAATTGATCTCAAGTGCGGAAAGGATCAAACGTCTGGCTGTCTTGTTGTCTAGCCAGAAGTGCGACATTGCTCTTTCCTTCTCCTCTCCAGAAGCAGCTCGCGTTGCCTACGGTCTTTCGATTCCACACTACTGCATCAGTGACTCCCCCCATGCCGAAGCAGCGTCCCGACTCACAATACCTCTTTCCAAAATGCTATTCACACCTAAGGCAGTTCCAATGGACGCATGGAGAAACTATGGCATAGATGAGGACCGCATAGTGAGGTACAACGCACTAGATCCGATTGTCTGGCTCAGGGGTTTCAGACCTAACCCAAAAATACTTGACGAACTAGGTTTGGATGATTCTCTACCAATCATCACCATAAGACCTGAGGAGATCCAAGCATCTTACCTTCTCAGGTACAGTTCAGACAAGCCTCTATCAGCTCTGGTGGCCCGAGCCCTAAGGCAAGAACTGCCTCACAGTCAAGTGGTCCTGATACCTCGATACGATCTGGCTCCATCAACCAAGAAACTCGTGGGCAGGTCGATTGTTGTGGCTGATCACGCAATCGACGCAACAAGCTTACTCCACTACTCTCACGTCTTTCTCGGAGGAGGAGGAACCATGACGACTGAAGCAGCCCTACTCGGAATCCCCTCAGTATCTTTCTACCCAGCGTCACCTACGTATGTGGAGAGATACCTAACTAGGCTGCGTCTTATCACAAGAATCGGAGATCTAGAAAGAATCGTAAAGTATGTGATTCGCATTCTTGGCGATGAGGCCCAGAAAGAAACCTTGAAAGCCGCATCAAGAAGGATCCGATCCAAGATGGAGGATCCTATGGCAGTTATCGAAAAACATTTGAGATGATATCATCGATGCCTCTTCAAGTTTCTCCAGAGGTAGACACTCGCAAGCTTCTGCCAAATGAGGAGCCACGCAATACCAACTGCCGCACCTAACAGAACTCTCAAAACGCCTACGACTCCCATCGGGAATTCGCTTGCAGATGACAGAGTGAATTCAAAGATCAATCTGAATATTGCAAAAAGACCGAAAACTATCGTCAGCCAGGCAACAATAACCAATCCGATGAGGGATACCAATCTTCTCAACGTCAGTCTCACCTGGGTATAACAAGAAGGGTCAACAGGCCAAGCAAAGAACTTGCCACCGTCAAGACAATCATGATATTCACTATCTCATTCTCACGCAAAGGTCCTTCAGCCAAAATAATCCTAGACAAGGTGATTGGCGCCTTATCTTCTTGCGTCGCCTCCAGCTTTCCATTGTCAAGCAGCCTAGTCGGTCTGTCAGGCATCTCTCGTCTTTCACGCAAACCTCCAACACTTGAAAGTAAGTAGAATGCGTTTGTGATGTGGGGAATCATAGCAATCAACATTGGAACTTCTATCTGTCCCATAATTGTCAGCGCGCCAATGGCCGCTCCCACTGTAAGGTCACCTGCGTCTCCTGAGAACAGTTTTGCAGGGTACCTGTTATACCAGTGGAAGGCTAACAATGATCCCAGAAGCGCCGAGGGCATTATGGCGCTATCGATTCGTCCCAGCAACAAGAGGTAGACGATCATTGACAGGGATAGTATGCTGCATGTTCCACTCATGGCGCCATTGAAGGGATTCAACATGTTGATGGCGTTTGCAAGAACTGGTATCGCAGCCAACACGAGCAAAGGATAGACTATTGTAAGTCTTGCGGTTCCAAGGAAAGGTATTGCCACATAGGGAACGTAGGTTCCCAGAAGAACCATCGGAACTGCTGCTGCCACGGTCAGTAGAGGTTTGACGGTGGAACTGAGCGGTCTTAGATCATCAACTACTCCTATGACCGCAGCGATGCTGACACATGTGATGAATGCCAGAAGGTGCCCCTTCTCTGTCGGTAAGACAACTGCGGCCAAGAGAGCGGAGCAGATCAAGCCTATCGCAATGGCAAGTCCACACATTTCTGGTAGCTTTGGCTTCTCTATTTTGTGAACGTCGATTCCAACTATTCCCAGCTTCTTATTCAATTTGGCCAGCAGGGCTGTCGCTAGAAACGTTACCAAGAAACCTGTGCAGAGCATTACTGCCAGAGGAATCAAGTCTGTCGAGGCAGGCAACTTCATGCTCCTCATTGATTAACAAGATCTTCCGTGATCTGCCTGTAGTCAGAAATAAGCCGGTCAGTTCTGTGCTTGGTCTTTGCCTCAGCGAACAATCTGAATGCTGGCTCCGTGCCGCTTGGCCTTATCAGAATCCAGCTGTTATCATCATACCAGATCTTGACACCATCGATTGTCTCAATCCTCGTGCCATCTGCCTTTCGTCTTATTTCTTCGAGAACTTTCTCTTTCTTTTCGTTGGGACAGAATACTTTCTCCTTGGCGTTCTGGTATGACGGTAGTTGCTCGATCAGGCCAGAAAGCTTCTCTTTCGTCTTCGTGAGTATGTTTGCTATGAAGGCTGCTGCAATCGTTCCGTCTCTGACTGGTATGTGAGGTGCATAGAAGATCCCACCATTCTCCTCGCCACCGAATTTTGCGCCAGTCTCAATCATCTTTCTAGAAACATCGACGCTTCCGACTCGTGTCCAAATGACTGAGCCCCCGTGCGTTCTGGCCACTTCCTCTATGATCTGAGAGGAACTCACCGGGGTAACAATCTTTTCGCCTGGATTGTCCATAAGGAAGAACTTCTCAATCAGAGCAAAAGTCTTGTCACCCCAGTAGACCTGGCCCTTCTCATCAAAGAATATTGCCCTGTCGCCATCGCCGTCGAGAGCCACCGCGAAATCAATGTTCAGGTCCTTGACGGTTTCAGTCAGATGTTTCAGATTGTCCGGAGTTGGCTCCGAGGGCCGACTCGGAAAAGTGCCATCCACATTCGAGTTGATCGTGCGAACACCACATCCCAGATCACGAAGAACGTATGGAGTAGTCAGTGCTCCAACCCCATTTCCCGGATCAACCAGAACAGTCAAATTCCCTTTGCATATGGTCTCCCGATCGAAGTGTCTCGCAACGTCACGCACATACCTGTCAATTCCATCACTTCTGGAGTAGACCCTGCCGACATGTTTCCAGTCGGCTACAGACCATTCTTTTCTTTGATGAATCTGCTCGATCAGAGTTTCGTCCGAGCGAGATACCTCCACTCCGTCTCTGGCGAATACCTTTACGCCATTGTATTCCGGAGGGTTGTGGCTCGCCGTGATCGCTACTCCACCATTCATCCGCCAATGCTGCGTCAAATATTGAATGCACGGGGTAGGGGCCATGCCAATATCGCAAACCTCACAACCCACGCTCGTCAGTCCTGCGATTACTGCTTCTGAGAGCATGTGGCCACTCAGTCTGCCATCTCTACCAACAAGCAGTTTGCCGCTCTTGAAAAAAGTCCCGATTGATTGGCTGAGTTCGAGAACCAAGCTTGGTGTAAGGTCCAAATTCACCACTCCTCGCACGCCGTTGGTTCCGAAGAGCTGCAATCCGTTCACCTTCGAAGGCTTCTACACAGACTATTCTCAGCGAATTGTAAGTTCCCCGCATCAGTCTTATGTAAGCTTAGCCTATCTTTCAAGAATCCCCGCTTTGCCAAAGGGGCACACAAGAAAACGCAAACATCTCTGCCATCTCACTATGAAGCGAAATCGAAAGTGAGTTCTGGATTGTCAAATTGATGACAAGTGACGCGGAACAAGCGGGAAACTGGAGGGACGTTGTCTGAGGGGAGTTTACACGCTGATTATCTCATTGGAGAAAAACACAAGATGCAGAGTCGGAACCCTGGGCTCATTTGGTTTAGGAAGTGGCATATATTTCTATACCGGTTCGGCCAGAGGCTCGGGGTCTGCTTCGATTGAAGGAAGGATTGGGAAACATCTAGGTAAGCGTGGACGAGTGTTCTGGCACATAGATTATCTTCTGAGTCTCAGAGGTTGTAAGGTTTCTGCCTGTGTCTATTCTGAGACTGTTAGATATGTTGAGTGTGCTGTAAGTAGGAGGGTTCAGGAATTGACTGACGGTGTCTTCCCGGTGTACGGCTTCGGATCATCAGACTGCAACTGCCGCAGTCATCTCATCTACCTTCAATCATACAATACTGCCACAACCCTGGCCAGCGTGACGAACGCCTATCGTACGCTGCACCTCAAGCCCAAGCTGTGGAATCTTAATCATATGGGCTTAGCTTGATCCCATCGTCTAGCAAATGCTTCAGCGAAGACTCGAATAAGCCCGGGGTTCTTTGTATAGTGTGGCCTGTAGTAGACAGGTTTAGGTATCTGCCTCTTGTCTTTAGCCCATATCAGAAACACAAGCTCCGAGTCATCAATCAAAGTTCCTCGGATAGGATACCAGTCTTGACCCGAGAGTCGTACCTCAGCGCCTAAGTCCCTGAGCTCTTTGCAGATTTTGTCGGAATGAGTATCGATGTTGGTCATGATCACACGCATCTTGACGCCTCGTTCAGTAGCACGGTAAAGCTCTTCACGAATTTTCGGGTACCAGCCAAAGGTCTGGGTGAAGATCAGAATATTCTTCTCAGCGTTCCCAATTACTTTGACAGTTCTGATCTCCATCGTCGCTAGGTCGTCCAGAGGCTCAAGAATATCTTCAGGCCTAAGTCCTCTTCTCTTTTCCCAATATGTTGGTTCCAAGATCTTCTGAAGCGACAGAGCCCTTTCTGAAAGATCCCTAAGTTGCTCTTCGCTCTCCACTCTTCTTTTCTCGATAAGTCTCGAGAGAAACTGCTTTGGGGGATTGGCTTCCAACCTGTTGCTGATGACCTTTACCGCTTCCCTATCCAGCAGTAATTTGACAGCTTCTTCAGCTTCGGCCAGAGGAACGCCCAACTCCGTTATCACTCTGTCAATACTCTCTCCTTGTGAGGATTCCAGTAGCGCAAAGTAGATCTTGCATTGGTTTTCAGAGAATCCAAGAGACTTCAGAAACTCGGTACCGTCATCACCCACTTCTCATTCCCATCGCTCTACTGGGCCACTACGTGTCTAAACCATTCTAGATCCACACAGACTTCTATGTTTTCAAATGAGACAGTGCCCCAATTTGCGCCGAACCATTTTCTTGCAGACTACGGAAAATGGCTTCACCAGAGTGACTGTTCCCAGTCGGTTCATTTCTATGTATGCTTAAATTCAATGTCGATTCAAAGGAAAGTCTGTGGGTGAAATGTCAAAGGACCGACCGCGGGTTCGTGATTTCGGCATAAAAATCGGGTCGCTTGAACCAGGTGCGAATGACTCCATAACCGACGTCCAAGGTGTTCGCGTCGGCCATGCCACGCTCATCAAGGGAGAAGGTCCCCTTAGACCGGGGCAAGGTCCGATCAGAACCGGAGTCACTGCGATTCTGCCTCATGAAGGCAATATCTTCAAGGAGAAAGTGAGAGCGGCATCGTTTGTTATCAATGGGTTTGGCAAGTCAATGGGACTCATTCAGATTGATGAGCTTGGGACGCTGGAGACGCCAATCCTTCTCACCAATACGTTGAATGTTGGGATTGTGGCGGACGCTTTGATCGAACACATGCTAGAGATGAATCCTGACATAGGAGTGACCACTGGTACAGTCGATCCTGTCGTAGGAGAGTGCAACGACTCCTTCCTCAATGACATTCGAGGAAGACACGTCAAGTCTGAACACGTCAAGCAAGCTATCCGGACTGCAACTGACGGGCAAATGGAGGAGGGTGCGGTCGGAGCAGGAACAGGCATGTCCGCTTTCGAATTGAAAGGAGGCATAGGATCCTCATCTAGGATCATACCGAAAGAATCTGGCGGATATGTGACGGGTGTTCTTGTCTTGTCAAACTTCGGAAGACTGGATGACCTCATGATAGATGGGGTGCATGTCGGAAGAGAATTGGCCTCTCATCCGGCTCCTGCAACGGGAGATGGATCGATCATGATTCTCGTGGCAACAGATGCCCCGGTCTCCTCAAGGCAGCTGAAGAGAATGGCAAAGAGGGCTACGCATGGTCTTGCAAGAACAGGTTCAATCTCTGGTCACGGAAGCGGAGATGTTGTCATAGCATTCTCGACAGTGAACCGTCGCTCTCACTATCGGGAATACTCCAGTGCACAGATCAAGTCGGTTTTCGAAGAAGACATGACTTGGCTGTTCAGAGCAACTGCCGAAGCAACAGAAGAAGCCATACTGAACTCACTATTCAGGGCTGAGACTATGATCGGTAGGGACGGGAACAAGAGAATGGCTCTTCCACTGGAGGAAACAAGGAAAATCCTTCGAAATCACACTAGGGCGCACTAGCGGCAATGAGAAAAACAAACATACTGACTGAGATCGACAGCAAAAAGCAAGCGCGCGCTGGCAAAGTCTGGCAGGTATGAGCACGGCTTTGACAATTAGTATGTCAAGGAAGTAGGGAGGCCCAACGGATTCAATTGATGGTTAATAGCAGCGGGTTTGCTTACGAGGGGGTATTCCGGCCAAGACATCCTCAAGATTCTCGGAGGGAAATGTTCTGAGGATCTACAAGCAAGTTCGGGGAAGATAGACGGAAAAAGAGGTAGACCAGTAAAGAACTCACACTCAGATCAGTGTGAGTTCCTTGTGGAAATTGCTTAGAGGTAGGCCACCTTTCTCTGTTACCATCACAACGTCCTCAACACGGCACGAGTAGCTGTCGGGTAGGCGTATGCTGGGCTCTACCGTGAAGGTCATGTTCGAAGCCAGCTTCGTTTCATCTGGCGGATACAGGAACGGAGGTTCATGTACTGTCACACCGATCCCGTGCCCAAGACGATGAGTGAACCCCTTGCCGTAGCCGGCCTTCTCTATCATACTACGCGCCACGCGGTCTAGCTGCGCAGCCGTGATCTTCCCGCTGACCATTGCCTTTATGGCTGAGCCTTGCGCCTGAATGATCAAGTCATGGATTTTGCGGAACTCTGGCGGAGGCTCGCCCATGAATGCGGTTCGTCCAAAATCTGAGCAATAGCCTTCGTAGCAGGTGCCAAAGTCGAAGGTAACTGAATGGCCTCTCTTCAGAGGTCTGTCTGTCGCTCTCCTTATGTCAGTCCGCTGTTCTTCACCTGGCTTGGTGAACCGCACGCCAGTGGCGAAGGAAGGATATTCCACTCCTCGCTTGGCGAACTGATGATCTATTTCGTATGAGACATCGTACTCAGTAACACCCTCCTTGAGAAAGCCGAGTACTTCGCCGTATACCGCGTCAGTGATCTGGCCCGCCTTCTTCATCACGGCTATCTCATCCACGTCCTTAATCATACGCATAGGTGCGACAATCTCTGATGCCAAGGAAATCCTGCTACGGGGCAGCACATGCTCAAATTCCAATGCGCCCTGTATCCATGCACGATCATCGAGTGCGATCCCTCTGCGGTCTAGCTGGAACTGTTTGACTATGTCAGCCAGCACGTTTCTCGGCGTTTCACTCTCATTGATGATTCTAGCCTCATCTATCCAGGGTTTCTTCTCGGCCTCTAGCTGGTAGAAACCGCTTCCCATGCGGGGGACAAGAAGGATCAGACCATCGTCTGCTCCTATGTACGCCCCGCAGAGGTAGTCGCCATACGCGTTGCTGTCGGTCGTGTGCGGTACTTGCCGTCGGATTCCAGCGAGGTACCAGAGGTTGGCACCGTATGTGAGGAACATCATTCCGATGCCACTCTTTCTCATGTCGTCACGAGCTCGCCTCAACCGATCCTCAAAATTCATCTTGACCGGTATGACCTCTGCCGAGAGTGAATCTAAGTCTTTTGCGCGCACGCCGCGCGCTAGACATGGTGCGGGGGGTGGGACTCGAACCCACGGAGGCCTGCGCCACAGGATCCCTCATCGTTTGATCTTAAGTGTGGCACCATCATTAGCGGATGGCCCTGCCCCTTTGACCTGACTCCCGCCCTCCAGATCTTAGGGTCTCGGGAACCCCCGCAATTGAGGGAGTCGTCTGTTTCAAAGATCGTGCCGGGACTGTAAATGTGTTTTGTATGCCTTGTTTGCGCGCTGACATCTCGGAGCCTAACGCTTGTAGACGAATGCCTGAACATCCAACCCTAGGTTCAGGGTTGCAAGAGGAATCTCCATATTCTTTCCAGGAATGGCTTTCTCGAAATGTGGGCGCAGCTTTGACAGGATTCTTCCTAGTTCTTCCTCTTTTTCCTCCAAGTATGCATTGCTTGCCTTGTGCGCGATTTTGCTGAATATGCTAGGTGCGACAAGTTTTGAACAAGCTAGCATTGCCCACGCGACTGCTCTGATCTCCCATTGGGCTTCTGCTCCACATCTAAGTTCATATACGTGTAGCAGTTCGCGAGGGTTCATTGAAACCACAATGTTCGTCTTCGTTGCATTCGGGAGATAGAACCGAGCGTCCTCTATCTTTCTTCCCCTCTTCGAGTCTTCTGAGTACCATGACGCCACAGTTCTCATACGTTCCTCGAATTTTCGCTGAGAGTCAACGTCCAGTGAAGGTGGAATCGCGTACCAGTCAGTTTCCTCATCGATCCTCACATGTCTTTGACTTTGCTGGGAGAATGAAGCAATTCTGTGTCTAACTAGCTGGTGTGTACAGGCTCTGGATATGTTCTCGAGATCAAATGTGAACAGGCCGTGCTCGAGAACACTCAGGTGGCCCAGCCTTCGTGCCCTCTGAATTAACTCTTGAACGCGTTCGTCTGTCAAAGGAGCCTCGCTCAGATCCCCTCTATCTCTGATCGTGTAGACGTGAAACGCAGGAAAGTTCGAATAGCACGATCGCATCGCGGCCGCGCAGACTCTCTCGACGTCTCCGGTGTATGAAAATAGGACAACCGTCGGTCTTCTCAACCCATGTTGACCTCTCGAACTCTCGTTCCTATCACTGATACCTCTCTTTCTTATCGTTTCTTCACTTTCTTCGAAGGTAGTGATCTTGTCCTGTCAACCAATCCTTTCTGATGGGACTGAAGACATCCAAGTCCACTGTATCTTCGAGCGCGACCGCGCTGTGCTCTAGGTTCGGCGGAATAAGGAGAACTTCACCTTCAGCCAGCTTGACCTTTCTGTCTGGCAGAGTCAGCTCCATCAATCCCTTCAGAATGTATGTCATCTGTTCACTCTCATGCTTGTGTGGAGCGACGGAACACCCTTTCTTCAAGAAGACTTGAGCAAGCATCACGTTCTTACCTGAGATCAACTTTCGCGAAAGCTTGTCCGTCACCTGCTCTTCAGGGATGTCTTCCCACTTATACAGACTCATCCTAATCACAGATTCAGCTTTAATCGTCTTGAAGCTAAATCACTTGCGACGAAGCTCCTCTCTATACTCAAGCCAGAATCAAGGATGTCACACTGTCATGAATGTGGCATAACGAAACGGTTGAACATTGAATCGCCGGTCACACAGAGCACATCGCATAAGGCTTTCTCTGCTTGCTCAAATCTGTCCTTGCCAGAAGCAAGTGGCAATCTAGGAAAGGCTTAAGATTCCGAAAGGTCTGGATAGCTATTCGCCCTGGACCGCCCTAGTCATCGGAGTCTGATGACGGCGAAGGTGGTGCAGCCCGGTCTAACATGTGCGGCTGTCGCCCGCACGACGCAGGCAGCTGCGTGAAGCGGGTTCGAATCCCGCCCAAGATGGCCATGAAAGTGGCCCTCGGCGAAGGGCGCCAATTCAGTTGGCTTTCGAATCCGCATGCGGGTCAAAGATCCAGTCAATGGGTGCAATCACGAAAACAGCGCTAAGTCGGCCATTCTAGAGGCAGCTGACCTATCTTAGACTCACAACACCATACCTATCATAATAGTTTATCCAAGCCCTTCGGATGTCATCGCTGATTTCATTCTTGACCAGATCGTATATCCTTTGCATACCCGGAATGGAGAAGACTCTAATCCCAAACTGTTCCTCTATGTTTTGAACGGCACTCTTCTGCTCAACGTGTTCAGCGTCTCCCATCCTTTCCTCTCGGTCTACTGCTAAGACCAGACCAACGACTTTGTGTTCGCCGAGAATCCGCAGTTTCTCTATAGCTTCTAGCTTTGTGTCTCCCGTGGTTATCACATCGTCTATGATCCGTATCTTGTCTCCGGGTTTGAAGTAGCCTGAGCCTACGATGATCTGATCCATCTTTCTGTCCGCGTAGGCCTTCTCTTCCTTTCGATCATAGAGGTACCTCTTGTTGATTCCGCATAGCTCCCTTAGACCTTCGCAGGCTAACGCAGCTAGAGCAATTCCTTTGTAGGCAGGGCCAAATATGAAGTCAAAATCCTGGAGCTTGCCTTCACTCAAGAGATTCGCTATGAAGTTTCCGAATGCCCATTTTACCTTGGCCAGAGACTCTCCGTCGGTAAGGGCTCCAGTATTGATGAAGTTTGGCGGTCTTCTTCCGCTTTTGAACACAAACAGTTTTGACTGTTTGGCGCGATTCTTAGGCCGCTTTTTCTCAGAAGCAGGCTGAGGAACTCCTTCTCGATCTCTGGTTTGCTCATCGTCCTCGCCAAGGTAGAATAAACCATGTTTGAGATAAAAACGAGAACGATCCCCGCGGCCATGACTTGAGGAACTCGGAACATCGACCCGAGAATATTGCAGGTCTCCTGAATCTGCGTCCCCCCTCCGTCCCTGGGAGAACAGACTCGGTCAGGAGGATAAGATGGTCCCGCGGGCCTGATTTGAACAGGCGACATTCCGGTTGGCATATCGCCAAACTCCGGTTTCAGTCGTTGTGCGCCTAGTAGGCTGACCTCCCCATACCAAACAGGTACAGGACTACAGCCGGAAGCTTTCGGTCTCGTGAAATGCGAGTCTACCAGGCTGAGCTACCGCGGGACCGCAGATATAGACAATAGCCGGTTTACATAAGCCTTACCTGAACTTCCTTGATCCGTTCTCGGAAAACTCTTTCAAGATCTTGAGCGAGGAATCAAAGTGAGTGTTATAAGGACGCCCCCATTTGCAGCAATGACAACTGACATGGTAGTAGGACTGAACAAGTGTATCTTGTAGCCAGGTGTGCGATGAAAAGACAATGGCTAGAACCACATCGTATTCTCGTTTCTATTTCGAACTGATTTTCGTAGGTTTTTCTCTGACTCTGGGCATGGGATTATCCAGCGCATTTCTTCCCATCTTTGCATGGGAACTTGATCCCACAGGCGTACTGGTCGGAGTCGTCACTTCTGCATGGTTCTTGGCTCGGATATTCACGGAACTACCTTCTGGTTTTCTTTCAGGCAGAATCGGAAGGAGAAGACTAGCCGTTTCCGGCCTGGCACTATCGACGATCGGGACTCTCATATGCGCTACATCTCGCTCCATATATCAACTGATTCTTGGCCGCGCTCTGTGGGGGTTGGGAGCAGCATTCTACTACACAAACATCACGGCCTTGATGCTTGATATGTTCGAGCCGGATGTAAGAGGGAAAGCAGTTGGGACACTACAAGGGGTTGAGTTCCTAGGCAGTTTCGTTGGAGCTCCCATCGGAGCACTCATAGCGGCCGTATTGGGATATTACTCAGTGTTCTACGTTGCCTCATTGATGACTCTGTTTTCTTTCTGGTTAGCCTTCCTATCCAAAGGATTGAAGCAACATGCTGGCAAGCCAGGCAAGGGTTACAAAGCGACACCTGTCAAAGAAGCCCTAAAGGGCATGAAGAACTGGACACTTGTCATTGTCTGTTCGGTTGTCATGTCACGAATGTTTGTAATGCAGGGCATAATGTCCACCGTCTTTCAACTCTATTTGAACCAAATTCTCCTCTATGATGTTGCAACCATAGGTGTGATAATGAGTATCAGAACTGCCGGATTTTGCGTGATGACTTTTCTTTCTGGCCGGTTGGCCGATCGCTTAGGAGGCAAACCTGTTGTAGCCTGTGGCCTGCTAGTTGAGGGGGCATGTTTCTTCCTTTACACCACAACTAGTTCTTTGACAAACATTTCCATCATAGGCTTTCTGGAAGGAGTTGGAGGTGGAATGGTTTCAGTGACGCTGCTTGTTCTCTTGTCTGAAGCAGTCGCTTCCTCCATGCGAGGGGCAGCCCTTGGATTGTACAGAACTTTCATGGCTATCGGTGGAATACTCGGCCCAGTCATCTTCACCGTCGTCTATGACTCTATGGGCAAACATACACCATTTCAATTGGCCGCGGCATTGCTTCTGGTCCACATCGCTTTTGTGGTCTCAACACGTTCGCGTCACACACTTGATTCTGCCAGCCTGATGCGGGCTTCCAGATGATTACGAAAAGCGGGCCCGGAGGGATTTGAACCCTCGACCTCCGGCTTCGAAGGCCTATGCAGACCGTTGTCTTCAGCATCCTAGTCCAACTAGACCACGGGCCCAATAGTATGTTTCTTCTCTAGTGAGACTTGATGGTAATAAGTGCCTCTCATCGCGTGGGCAAGAGATTTGCGGCGGTTTCTCAGAGCTTGACATGCCTGCATCTCTTGGGGAATGTGCCGCGACAGCTTATGCTAGTTTTCAAAGCGTGCACTGATCCCTGTTTGGATCGGAGATTGTCCTCTGAGGAGTTTGCTTTCCTCGTTAATGTCAAAGGATTTCGCAAAAATGCCATCCTATCTTGAAATGTCTACGAAAAAGAGATGTCTAATTCATGGCCTAGTAAATCCCAAGCGAAGAGCTTATACACATACGCATGAAACAGTTAACTGTAGGATTGTGTCAAAAACGAGCTCAAGAATCTTTGACCTCAAGTACAAACTTGGTACCATTGACCTATTGAATCTCGCCAAGAACTACTACACGTACAGGGAGTTAGCGCAGATAATCGGTCTTCCCGAGACCGTGCTAAGCCGATACGTCAAGGGACATGTTCTGCCAACGATTGGCCGCGCCAGAGAGATGAACAAGACGCTCCAGAAGATCCTCAAGTTAGAGGTTGAACTTCAGAAGAGAATGAAGTTCGACGATGACGACTATTTTGACAACACTGCAATCATATCAGATCCCATGCTGCTCGAAAGGGCAGTACAGCAGGCCATCAACGCGTTTGCAGGAAAAAGAGTAACAAAGGTGCTTACTGCCGCGGTTGACGGCGTCCCTCTGGCAACACTTGTGGCTCACCGGCTCGGCGTGGGATTGGTGATAGCGAAGCAGACGAGGGAGATCGGTGTAAGAGAGTTCATTGAAGAAGTCTACGTTCCAGAAAAGGCGGCCACTGTCCACAGCCTATTCATTCCTAGAGACGCGATAAAAAGGAATGACTGTATCCTCATTATCGATGACGTGATAGACAGTGGGGAAACTCAAAAGGCACTGATTCGCATAGCTCAGAAAGCCAGGGCGGAGGTAACCGGCATGTACGCCTTGATATCCATTGGTAATGAGTGGAGGTCATGTATCAATGAAGTGGCGGCCAACTGCCAAGTTGAGATCGCTTTGGACATTCCTAGAAAGTCAAGAAAGTCTTGAGTCAGGCAGACACCTAACTAGCTGAGTTACTAGATTCAGCCATTCTTCTGGAGTTTGTTTCATATGGCGGCCACAGCACACCTCTCTCGGTGACGATGGCAGTGACGTTTTCTGGCGGAGTAACGTCGAACGCAGGGTTGAGTGCGTGAACGCCCCGGGGGGCAATTCTTCTTCCTTCCAAGAAAAGGACCTCCTCCTCTCTTCTATTCTCTATTGCAACGGACTCGACTGATCCCATGAAATCAAATGTTGACAATGGCGCTGCCACATAGAAAGGAACACGGTGTTCCTTGGCTGCCAACGAGACAGTATAAGTCCCTATCTTGTTGACCACATGGCCCGTACTGAATATTCGATCAGCTCCCACGATTACCTTATTCACGCATCCTTGTTTGATTGAGTATCCAACCATGTTGTCAGTGATCAGTGTGACAGGTATATGCTCTGAAGTGAGTTCATATGCTGTCAGTCTTGCTCCTTGAAGGAGTGGGCGAGTCTCTGTGGCAATCACTTTGATCCTCTTTCCTTCTTGAATCGCTGCTCGAATCACTCCAAGTGCAGTCCCATACCCGGCAGTGGCGAGGGCTCCAGCGTTGCAGTGTGTAAGCACGGTGTCGCCGTCGTCAAGAAGAGTGGCGCCGTACTTGCCTATACTGAGGTTTGAGTGAATATCTTCGTCGCGAATCCTGTCTGCCTCTCCTAGTACAAAGGCCCGGAGATCTTCGACGTCCCTGTAACTACTCACCTTTTCCATAATTCTTTGAACGGCCCATTTCAGATTGGCTCCTGTTGGCCTTGTATTCACAAGCATGATCGCTGATCGTTCAAGCTCATTGACCATTCTGCCAACAGTCTTCGATCTGCTTCGGCGCGCAGTAAGGGCCAGTCCGTATCCTGCTGCAACCCCTAACAATGGTGCCCCCCTAATCTTCATTTCTCGAATTGCTCGACAGACTTCTTGACATGTTCTCATTCTGAGTTCTACGCGTACACTTGGAAGCTTCGTCTGATCGATTGTGACAACTGCTCCTTTCTTCATTTCGATAGTCTTCAACAATCTCTGACGCCTCACAAACGAATCAAAAGCGCGCGTGCCACGCCATCTTCTTCAAATCCATTATCTTCCAAGGAGCATGCACCCAAGGTGTATTTCTCCTGGGATTCTTCCCTATGCCAAAGATTTTAGGGTTCTTACACACCCTTCCTGTGATTGATCTTGATGGAAACAACAGCAAAGCCTGAACCAGTCGAGGCCTTTCTTGCCAACAACAGGGTATCGGTTCCTCTCTCAGACATGCCGGCAGAACTTCGAGAGAGGGGATTTGGAACCTTGAGGGGCAAGAGAATATACTTCTCAGTCTTGGAGGCGATCTATCTTGCTGACAAGAAGAGAACCAAGGTTCTGGATTCAACGACTGAGATAGAAATCAAGTTCGCTGATATGGTTAGAAAGCTTTCCCAAGGCAAGCCCGAGGTTTGGATGAAGTATCTTGTGTACAGAGACTTGAGAGACAGGGGATACATTGTGCGGGAGGAAGAATCGGTTGACTTCGAGATCTATGGCAAAGGCGCGGTGAGAAGACTCGTGTCCATCGTCTATGAGGGACGAGAGGCAAGCATTGAGAAGCTACAGCGTCTTCTAAAGGTGGCCGTTTCTGAGAAGAAGGAGCTTGTTCTGGCGGTCATAGATCGAAGAACCGACATCGTCTACTACACATTAGGTGAATTGTTGCTGAAATGATGGCGGAGATCTCTGCCTTTCTTCTGCTTTGTACTCTGGATTTCCTCGGGGCCTGTCCCAGTTTCTTCTTAATGTGCCAACTGTTCCAGGGGGGGCTTCTGACCAGGCGGTATGGGAGTCTTGTACTTGAAGCCCTTCGTCTTTGTTTGGAATTCTTCTCCTATCCTCTTCAGCTCCTCCGGTTCAGTGATGAGATCTATTCCCGTCAGGGCGAGGGTCTTGGCCGCCAGAAGCATGCCCTTGTGACCTATGCTCATTCCTGAGGTTGCAGCTTCTTGCCAGCTATGACCCGGCATTCCTAGTACACAAGTTGCTGTCACTAGGTTCGCTGTTGGTGCAATCCAACTTACGTCACCCACGTCTGTCGATCCTCCCATCACTTCCTTCTCGTCTTCAGGTTCTCCTATCGTGTCGTCGAGGTACTTCTCCACCTTCTCTTCCTTTTTCGGCATACGTGATTTCAAGATAGAGTCCCGTCTATCCTCAAGTGTCATCGACTCGGCAAGCTTCTTCGCGAAGCGGTGCTCCTCTTCAGACCATTTGGGCGGGCCAATCTCTCTCATGTTTCTAATCATGATCTCGCTGAGCGCCTTGTTCGGGAGCATCTCGTGACATCCGACAAGAAATTCAAGATCCATTGTCGTGTCAGTCATTAGACACGCGCCTTTTGCGATGTTCACAACCCGATTGTAAATTCTGGCGACTTCATTTCTCTTTGGCGCCCGCACATAGTACCAGACCTGTGCGTAATCCGGAACAACGTTTGGCTCTCCTCCGCCGTGAGGAATGACATAATGGATTCGAGCTTTCTCGCTGATGTGTTCGCGAAGGTAGTTGGAGCCAACATTCATTAGTTCAACCGCGTCCAGTGCGGATTTGCCTCTCTCCGGATCAGCCGCTGCATGCGATGTCAGGCCATGGAAGTTGAATTTCACCGAGTTGAGTGCATTTGAGGACGACATCCAGGCTGAGTTGTAGCTTGAAGGATGCCATGAAAGGGCAGCATCAACATCATCGAAAAGCCCGTCTCTTGCCATGAACACCTTTCCTACAAGGGTCTCCTCGGCCGGACAGCCAAACAGCTTCACAGTGGCCTTCAAGCTTCTTCTCTGAACTGCCTCGCGGATTGCCATTGCGGCTGCTAGGCTTCCAGCGCCAAAGAGATTATGGCCGCAACCATGTCCAGGAGCACCCTTCTTCAACGGTTCACGTGTTGGCTGGGCTTTCTGAGACACTCCGGGCAACGCGTCATACTCTGCCAGCACTCCGATCACAGGTTTTCCTGACCCATAAGATCCGACGAAGGCTGTAGGCATGCCCGCGACTCCAAGATCGACCTTGAATCCCGCCTTTTTCGTTTCCTCAGCAAGCAGTCTTGATGACTCATGTTCTTGGAGTCCGACTTCAGCCAGTTCCCAGATCTTATCACTTATCGCGATGATTCTTGTTTCATTTTTCGCCAACCATTCCAGTGCGATTTCTCGAGGCATCTCTTGTTCCCTCTTTCTCACGTAGTGCGTTTGGAAAATAAACGTGTTTCGAAGGGCCTCTCTGGCTAAGGCAGGGCCATCAGACTACAGTATGCCACTTCCTTGATGCGAGGGATAAGAGATCGGGTGATGTCTGGACGTGAGGAAACATAGTTAAGCCAACAACGACACCTTATGCCAGTGTCAAAACAACCCTGTAAAAGCAAGAGGTATTGTGCTTGCCCAAGGAGTTCTCTGTGCCAAGAGGAATGAGGGATACTGAGCCGCAAGAGATGGCCAAACGGGTGTGGATTGAAGGCAAGATAGCAGAAGTGCTTCAGCGATACGGGTTCAAGATGATGGAGCCCCCTCCAATGGAGCACTTGGAGACTCTTGAAGCGAAATCTGGTCCTCAGATCAAGAACGAGATCTACTGGTTCTCAGATAAGGCCGGGAGGAACTTGGGCTTGAGATTCGATCTTACTGTCGGAATGGCGAGGATGATTGCGAACAGGTATGATCTTGCTGAGCCCATCAAATTGTGTGCAGTGACTGACGCTTGGAGATATGATGAACCTCAGTTTGGCAGATACAGACACTTTCGCCAATGGGATGCAGAGATTTTTGGCAGCGCAGACCCGCTTGCTGATGCTGAGGCGATCTGTGTCGGCATGGATATTTTGGACAGCGTGGGGCTTAAGGAATATGAGGTCCGAATCAACAATAGAAAGCTCATCGAATCATTTCTTCGAAAGATTGGCGTAGACGATCAGGCCCAGCTCGAAGGGACACTGATTGTTATCGACAAGTTGTCAAAGCTACCTCCCAGTGATGTGAAAGGGGAGTTCGAGAAGGTTGGGCTCTCCGGACCACAGATTGACTCGATCAGTGAGCTTTGTTCGCTGAAGGGGCCACCCGAGGAAGTTCTGTCTGAGTTGTCAAATACCCTTAAGGACCAGAGTGCCGACGTGGGGCAAGGTGAACTGGCAAAACTGTCAGATATTCTCACCTCGTTCGGAAGAAAGAACCGATGCGTGTACGATCTCAGTGTGGTTCGCGGAATAGGATACTACGACGGGATCGTCTTCGAAGCCTACGACAAAGGCGGAGAAGACATCGGATCAATCTTCGGAGGTGGAAGATATGACAAATTGTGTAGCATCTACGGTAAGCAAGACAAACCTGCAACCGGAGTAGCTGGCGGAATAGAGCGACTCATGATCTCACTGGAAAGGGCCTCACTTTATCCGAAACTGCCTGAAGCAGCGAAGGTCTTCGTTGCATCAGCAACCAATGACGTTCTCCCAAGGACCTGGGAGACTGTGGCAAAGCTAAGACGGGCTGGAATCGCCACTGACTTTGACTTGAAGGAGAGAAGTCTCGAGAGGCAGTTGGAATACGCCCACTCTATGAGAATACCATATGTGATTATCATCGGGCGAAGGGAACTCGAGAAAGGAATCGTCAGGATCAGAGATATGCAGGATCGGAAAGAAAAAGAGATCAGAATCGAGGACATCTCAAAAGAACTCTCATAGACATTCATGCTACAACTGGCAAAGGCATGCCTGTAAACCCACTCATCTTCAATGCTGAGACGTCTTTGTGGGCCAAGAACACTTCAGTAAAGCCAAAGTAGATATGGCTCAATAACGGAGGCAGGGCAAGAATTCGCCCAGATGAAGGCACAGTTAGCTTGGAGGTGATGACTTGAGAATTGGTGTCTGTGGCATCGCATGTGAGAAATGTCCTAGGATGGTTCAAGGAAAATGTCCGAGCGGAGAGCAAGGGTGTAGCCCGAAGGAGAACAAGTTCTGCAAGGTCTCAACTTGCGCTTTCAACAAGAAAATCGCTCTATGCTTCGAATGTTCGGAATTTCCTTGCGAAACAACCAAAGAAGGTCCGATTAGCTACGGCTTCTGTCAATACGTTTCTGGAAAGTCGCATGAATGACGGTCGTTCGTGGATGTCAAGTCTACATATGAGCGCGCGCTTTCTAGCGTGCTGTGATTTCAGATTGCTGATGTTCTCAGGTCAAATGCCTAGAAGAGTTCGATCCAGATACCGTTTGGGTCCTCTATGTAGGCCCATCGGCCGCCATTTGCCTTCATTTCCAGGACGGTTCGATACCCGGCTGATAGGGCTTCCTCTAAGGCCTTGCTGAGATCGTCAACCTTGAAAGCCAGATGATCCAGTCCTTCTCCAACAGCGTACTCAGCGTAGTAAGGACTACTCTTTTCATAATAGTTCAGTTCTAAGATGAAGCCGCCTTTTTCGCTTTCTAGGCCGACAGTTTCTCCCTTGGTCTGTTCGACTTTGCTCCTGAATTTCACCCTCATGCCGAGTAGCTTTGTATAGAAATCGATTGATTTCTGCAGATCCTTCACTCTTATTCCGACATAGGTGAATTTAGCCTTCATAGTCATCAGCCAGTCGCACAGTAATCCTCACATTCATCAATGGAGAAGCGTAGTCTGTTTCTTCTCTAGAACTTGAACAAGACTTTCTCGAAATCTACGATCTTCTTGTTCCTGACTTCAACACCCTCTTTTCTAAGCAATTGAATCTTCTTTTCTATTGTCTTGCCTGAGGTTTTTCCTCCGAAGCCGCCGATGGTGCCGTCAGATTTCACGACTCTATGACATGGAACTCTCGGGGCATATGGATTCTCACGACAAGCGTTACCGACAGCTCTGTAAGCATTCGTATTCAGCTTTCTAGCTATCAATCCGTAGGTTGTGACTTTGCCTTTAGGTATCTTCTCCATAAACTTCCAAACCCTTTCTTCAAACTTCATATTCCGTGTCACCCAATTGCCTCTGGGTCAAAACGATACGTCAGACTTATGTTTCTTTCCATTCACGGAAACCCGCGCTCCATCAAAGAAAACTGAAGCCAAGTCACATGATGACATTTCTTTGGGGGTGTTTCAGTCGTTTCCGAATTCACCGCGGTAAATCATCGATGCGGGGGAAAAGATAAAGGATAAAATTTGTGGCGGGCCCGCGGGGATTTGAACCCCGGACCTTTAGCTTTCGCCAAACCGACTTAGGAGGTTCAGTCTTTCCGGTCTACTGCTCCATCCGGTCTGAGCTACGGGCCCAAACGCGAATCCTGATAGACCTTGTCTAAGAAAAGCTTGTCTATGATCTGTGGAGGTTGACTTTTCTTCTTTTGCATCTCGGCAGTTTCAAGTAAAAAACAATGTGGAATTCTTCTACGACAGGGATACGGTCAAGTCTCAGTTATTCCGAAAAAGTTTTTATTGGCTGTTCGTGGTTCTCCCTTCTTCGTGGGCCCGTAGCTCAGCCAGATCCTTGATGGATCCTGAAAAGGTAGAGCACCGGTGATACATGTGCCTTCGCTGAGGCTGAAATCGGTGAGGCTTTTACCGTGAGCCGGAAGCGACCCGGGAGTCTCGGGTTCAACTCCCGACGGGCCCGCCATGGTTTCGACATCCCAGCAGTGCACTTGGCACCAGCGCGTGTGCTATCCGCCAATGGTTATGAGAAATCTGGGAATGCCTCGTCCATTAGTAGATTCCGAAAATATCAAGGTGTAACCGAGGCAGGGCGTTGCGATCCGTTGACTTCGATCACGGATCGGAGTTCCCTTTTCACGAAGCTTATACCGATCTGTGTGAGCCTCGGGTTACTGCGATTACACGAGTTCCCACATAACTTGACGAAGTCGTATTTAAGGCTTGTCTCTCCGCCTCCATGGGCTCACCACAGCGTGTCCCGACTCATCTTAAAGCCTGAAATCGTAAAGGTATGCACCTGACTGGATAATGTGATTCTCAATGTCCACAGTCAAGATGGGTTGCGATCTGGCACTTTTGAATGGAAACATAGTAACAATGGATCGAAAGAGGAAGAGAGCGGAAGCAGTCGCGGTTGCAGGCGAAAGAATTATCGGAGTTGGAAAGAATTCGGGGATAAAGCGACTGATAGGGAAGAATACCAAAGTCATCAACCTTCGCGGTAGAACCATCGTGCCTGGCATGATTGACTCACACATACATTTCGTTGACTACGGCCTCTCTCTCAAGAGAATAGATCTAAGAAACGTTCGATCAATAGTCGAAGTTCAGAAAAAGGTTGCGTCGGAAGTCAAGGTAACTCCCGCTGGAAAATGGATTGTTGGACGATCATGGGATCAAGAAAGGCTTCGGGAGAAACGATATCCGAACAGGTACGACCTGGACAAAGTTTCACCTGAGAATCCTGTCGTACTCAGCAGAGTCTGTGGTCACATATGCGTTGTCAATAGTCAAGCTCTTCAGCTCGCAAATATCACAAAACAGACCACCGACCCCCAAGGCGGTCAAATCGACAAGGACCCTGAGACAGGAGAACCGACTGGTATCCTGCGCGACGAAGCAATGTCACTCGTCTGGCGTTGTGTGCCTGAACCTACGAAGTCGGAACTTGTGGCCGCGATTGAAGCTGCAAGCAGGAAGGCTCTTTCAGCAGGATTGACTTCGGTCCATGCCCTTCTAAGGAATTCAATGTGTATTGAGGCACTCCAGGAGGCGCGCGCCACAGGGAAATTAGGTGTCCGAGTCTACATGGGCATACCCGTTGAGCTTCTGGACGATTTGATCCACCTTGGGCTTAAGACAGGTTTCGGTGATAATTGGCTGAAGATCGGGTGTGTCAAGATGCTACTTGATGGCTCTCTGGGTGGCAGGACCGCTGCTTTGAAGGAACCGTACGCTGATGATCCTGGTAACAAGGGGCTTCTTCTTTATCGTGAAGATGAGTTGCGTCAATTGATAGACAAAGCGCATGATTCTCATTGTCAGTTGGCGATTCATGCAATAGGAGATCACGCCATAGACCTGGCCTTAGACGCCATCGAAGAAGCCCAAAACAAGACTCCGAGAGAGAATCCTCGTCATCGAATAGAACACGCCTCAATAATCAACCAACAGCAAATAGATAAGATGACAAGACTAGGAGTGATCGCTTCGGTACAACCCGCGTTTGTAACCTCAGACTTCTGGGCAATTGACCGAGTAGGAAAGCCCAGAGAAAGTTGGATCTATCCTTTCAAGACACTATTCAAGAAGGTAGTGGCTTCTGCCGGGTCTGATTGCCCTGTGGAACACCTGGACCCCTTGGAAGGGATCTGGGCCGCCACAACTAGAGGTGGATTTCTGCCAGCCGAACTATTGTCCGTAGATCAAGTCCTTCACATGTACACGGTGAACGGGGCATATGCGAGCTTTGAAGAGAATGAGAAAGGATCAATATCCGAAGGTAAGTTGGCCGACATGATCGTGCTCTCAAGAGACCCATTCGAGGTGCCGTCGAACGAGCTTAAGTCGATCAAGGTTGAAACAGTCATAGTTGGAGGAAAAGTAATCAAACCGGATCGGCCCTAGCCTCAATTCAGCCTTTTTCAAACCAATCTCCCTAGTTCAGCAGGCTTGAGAGCCCAAACGCAAGTGACCCAGTGAGCCATCGGCGCTGACTGGTACGGCCCAGAAATGGAACTGTATGCACCTGTCAAACAGTCTTATTGTTGTTTCTGCAGGCCAAACCGACAAGTTGTTTGATGCTTTCTACCTTCTTCTCCTCAAGATATCCTCTTAGCCCAGTTTGCAGCTCTGAGAAAATGCCTAGGTCTTTGTACATTATGGCGGTTCCAATTTGGACTGCACTGGCGCCTGCAAGAAAGAATTCTACAGCATCGCTCCAAGTGGTGACACCTCCGCATCCTATGAGCGGTATGTCAATCTCCTTGTGAATCTCGTAGATGCACCTTAGTGCGATTGGTTTGATGGCCGGTCCAGATAGGCCGCCGATTCCTGCTGCTAAGATTGGCTTCTGAACATCTATGTCGATGGAGATGGCCTTGACTGTGTTGATTGCAGTGATTGCGTCAGCTCCTCCGTCAGCGGCCTTCTTGGCGATCTCCACTATGCTAGTGATATTAGGAGTCAACTTGACTATTACTGGCAGCTTGACACTCTTCTTAGCTGATGCAGTAACGGATCTTACGAGATCTGGATCCTGGCCTATCTGCGCACCCACTTCCTTGACATGAGGGCACGATACATTAAGTTCCACTGCATCTGCTCCAGCCTTCTCAGCTCGACGCGCTGCCTCGGCATAGTCTCCCTCACTGCAACCGTAGACGCTAGCAATGACTGGGACACCTGCCTTCTTCGCTTCTTCAACTTCTTCTCTTAGAGCTTCAATCCCTGGGTTCGGAAGACCCATCGCGTTCAGCAACCCCCCTTGAACTTCGACAATAGTCGGGTTTGGATATCCGGTTCGAGGCTCGAGTCCAAAAGACTTTGTCACTACCGCTCCTGCGCCGGCCTCAGCCACTCTGCGCAAGGAATGTCCGGTAATTCCGAGAATTCCAGCAGCCAAAATGAACGGGTTTCGAAGCCGCAGTCCTACAATCTCTATCCCTATGTCCCGGTCCATCTAGGTTCACTGTGTTGGAAACGTTTATTCAAGTATGAGAAATAACGGTAGTGGTCCTTGAAGCCCCCATTGTGTGTGGGGCTGATGATCTAGACGGAGGAAACGCAATTGAAAGCATACCTAGTCGAATCCCCAATCGGGCTTTTCGCTCTTGATGCGAAGGGAAAGATAGTAGAGAAGGTTCTGTTTGCAAAAGACAAGGAGAAGGTTGCCTCCAAGCTCAGAGACCTTCAATCAGGCAAAGTGATAGAAGAGCTCCCGAGTGTTTTGGAGAAGCTGCAGAAGAATCGCTTCGACTTACTTGTCACAGAGAACTCTGCATTAGCTCAAACGATCAAAGACGACCTGGCCTGGAATGTAGAGCTTGAGAAGTCGCCCGAAGTTGTCCAGAAGTTTAGGGATAAGCTGCCTTCGATCTCAGTAGATCTCCGAGTGTTCAAGAGCAAAGAGGACTTTGACAGCTTTGTCAGAGAAGTCTCTGTCCAGCTCGCCAAGGCCGCAGTCACGATTGCTGTACGGGAAAGAGATCTACACGCGGTTCAGGCCGTGCGGACCATAGATGACATTGACAAGACACTGAACCTTCTCGCCGGCAGAATCCGTGAATGGTATGGCCTACACTTCCCTGAGTTGGATAGGCTTATGGAGAAACACGAGAGCTACGTCAGACTGATCTCAGATCTCGGGAAGAGAGAGAACTTCTCCGAGAAGGGTCTAATAGAAGAGGGGATTCCTAAGGACAGGGCCAACGACATCGCAGAAGCTGCTCAACGGTCGATGGGTGCTGATGTCTCTGACGAGGACTTGGAATGGTTGAGATCCTTCTGCAAAGACTGGTCGGAACTGTTCAAGTTCAGAGAGAAACTAGCAGGATATGTTGAGAAAGTGATGAGCGAAGTGGCCCCCAACATGACCAGCCTCGCAGGATCAGTACTGTCCGCCCGACTGGTATCCATAGCCGGCGGCCTGGGAAACTTGGCGAAGATGCCTGCGAGTACCATTCAAGTTCTAGGTGCTGAGAAAGCTCTCTTCAGGGCTCTGAAAACTGGGGCTCGTCCTCCAAAACATGGGGCGATATTCCAGTTCGGAGCGATTCACCAGTCTCCTCGTTGGCAGAGAGGAAAGATCGCCAGGGCTTTGTCCGGAGGACTTGCAATTGCGGCTCGACTGGACTTCTTCGGTGGAGAGTTCAGGGGTGATGTTATGCGGGAGAAACTGGACAAGAGAGTCAAGGAGATTGCTGAGAAGTACAAGGCTCCCCCCATGAGGGGAAGACATGCTGAGCGTAAACGTTCAACCTCACGCTGAACTTGAGGGAATCTACTGGGCCAGGCTGGAAGATGGCTCTAGACATCTTGCAACTTTGAACCTCGATCCGGGCAGAAGTGTCTACGGTGAGAGACTGGTACGGATAAGAAAGAAGGAGTATAGAGTCTGGGACCCATATCGTAGCAAACTTGCCGCGGCTGTGCTCAAAGGGACCAGTGAAGTATCTATCTCTCCGGGGATTAGAGTGCTGTATCTCGGGTCAGCATCTGGAACGACTGTTTCTCACGTGAGTGACATAGTTGGGGAAAATGGCGCGGTTTTCTGCGTGGAGTTCGCTTCCAGGGCGATGAGAGAGCTTATCATCAATCTGTGCGGTGGCCGGAGAAACATCTATCCGATTCTGGATGACGCGAGATTTCCAGAACGATACGGCCAAATCGTTAGAGGAGCTGATTCGATATACTGTGACATAGCACAGCCTGATCAAGCAAGGATTCTGGCAGACAACGCAGATCTCTACTTGAAAGGAGATTCCAGATTGATGTTGTCGATAAAGTCCCGAAGTATCGACGTGACTCTTCCCCCTTCCGAAGTCTTTGAGAAAGAGATTAGAACGCTTGGCCTAAGAAGTTTCCAGATTAAGTCTGTGGTTAGACTCGAACCTTTCGATCGTGATCACGTAATGGTCTCAATGATCTACAAGGGAAAATGAGACCATGAGTCTTCTGGAAGGTCGTTCCGACCGCGGTACTGAGATGGTAGATTCTAGAGCTTCGTTTGTCTGATTCCTTGCTCTATTCGTGAAATAGTCTTCCAAGACTTTCTCACGAAGCCCGGAAAAGACCCGTGCTTTCTTACCCAATCCTCGAGAAAACGAATTGTTCGTTCGTCGGACGGGTACCCGCTTCCAAAATCTCCGTATTGATCCTCTATCTCGGCTATTCGTTGATCTCTTGTCACTTTAGCTATGATGGACGCGGCACTGACCACCGGATACTTCTGATCTGCATGATGCTCAGAGATAATTCTAATTCTCTTCACGAGATGTTCTTGAATATCATCAGCGAACCTTTCAGGTCGAACGTCTGAAGAATCAACATAGGCAATAGCTGGATTCAACTTTCTGATGACTTTTGCCATGGCAGTTGCTTCCAAATAATTCAGTTTCCTAAGTTTCCTTCCCTTCAAGACATACTCATCGATCTCTTCCGGAGGTAACTCAACTATGGAAATGTCGTGGGCAATATTCCTGATGGCGATCGCCAGATTGGTTCTCTGTGTTGGACTCAGAACCTTGGAATCTCTGACCCCTATCGATGAAAGTTCGCGGGTCGCCTCCTTCTTGATCGAAACCCCTGCGATGACGAGTGGACCTATGACGCAGCCCATTGGGGAGCCTATAGGTGAGTCAGCTCTCTCCCAGCGTCGTCCACTCCACAGATTATGCTGCTAAAGCCATTTACCTCCAGACAATGTCTTCGTCACGTTCTCTTCTATCTTTCGATAGATGGTTTGGTCTGCAGATTAATCTCTTTTCTTGACTGTTGTGCCTGTGAACGACTTCATGGCGATTGCATCTTGCCTTTTCCCGGTTCATATTGATTCGTTAGTCTGGCGAGTGCTCGACGGAAGTCATTTGACTTAAGACTTCTTCCACGATTTGCGTAGGCAAACTGGCTCTATTCTCCATTGTGACGATTACTGTTTTGATGCCTCGGGCGGCTCTGATCTCATGCAGAAGCGGGTCGTTTGCTCTGTAGTGTATTGTTCCAATGACGCTTTTCGTGCTGCTGACGGTGTTCCTGACTGCAGCTTTGAATTCCTTGCTGAACAACTCCATTGGTCCTACTTCGTCAAGAACAATTACCCTTACGTTCGAGTCGCTAAGAGCATTGGTCAGAGCCTTGACACCGATACCTTCGAGCCCTCCAAGATCCACGACGTATCTTCCGATTCTAGGTCCTACTGCTTGCTTTGTCGATGCTAACCACCCCTCTGTCCCAGTCAAGACATCAGTAACCCTGAACCCTACTCGCACGCCCCTTTCTCTCACTTCCTCGGTGATCATTCCGCCAACCAAGATTCCTTTTCCCCTCAATTCCTGAACAATTCTCCTGAGAACAGTGGTCTTTCCAACGCCGGGCGTTCCAGTTAGGAAAATCTTGCTTGCCAAGGTTTAGCCCCTGAATTGAAGCGCGAGGAGATAGATCTCAGAGCTTCTCTGTTTGCTTGCGGGAGGCTTCACCAATCTGACTTCTCTGAAGAACTCTGATACAGTGCTCTCATATGTTTTCAAGTATGGTCCGTGAAAGAGTTTGCAGAAGAAGCTACCATTCTTCTTGAGTATTCTTCTTGCGATTTCGAGAGATCGTTCGGCAAGATGTATCTGTCTAGCATGGTCAACGTCCCAGGCCCCGCTTATATTCGGTGAAACGTCTGAGATCACGACATCGATTTTCGACGGGGCTTGGTCCAAAATCATGGGGGCTACTGATTCGCTTGTTATGTCTGCCACCATTGTCTTGACATTGAACGAAGGGAATCCTGGTATTGGTTCTATGTCTATGCCCAGAACTAGTCCTTCTTTTCCTACGATCTGCCTGGATACTTGAAGCCATCCTCCAGGGGCAGCCCCAAGGTCAACGACCGTGTCTCCCCGCTTCATGAATCGATACTTTCTAGCGACCTGCAGGAGTTTAAAGGCTGACCTGCTTCTGTATCCTCGCTCTTTGGCAAGTCTGTAGAATTGATCTTTTCTTCTTTCTCGCTTCCAGCGTTCGGACAAATATCCGGCTCCGGTCAGCTAGATTGTGGAAGGCTGCTGTGCCGAAAGTTCAGGCGGAGGGACTCCCTCAAGCCATAGTGTTAGTTTTATGCATTTGTTTGGAGTGATTATTCCTGATTGGCCACATTTGAATTCGTCCTCACAGAATGCACAAGGCACGTCTGCGATGCTGTCGATATGAGAGAGTTTGCGTTTCGATAGAACTCGGAAGGTCCAACGGCCACCGTGAAGCTCGCGTCTTCTCTCTATCAGACCTTTTTTCTCAAGTCTTAGGACCGCCCTTGATCCTTCGCGGCTGTCTGCGCTCAGTCTCTTCCACAGCTCTGATTGAAGTATGCCAGATTCTCCGACGTCATTCACAACCTGAAGCATGTCTTGCTCTGTCGAACCCTTTCTAGGCATCAGTCACACCTGGGCTGTCGTTGCTTGCACTGTGGAATATGGTTGCATGCGAAATAAACATTGTTCACGTCACGTTTGCCCCATTCTCGATTTCCTTGTCCGTAGTGAGAAGGACCAGCTTCTTTTCTTTCTCGGCGGCAAGCAGCATCCCTTCCGAAGACTCACCGGCGAATTTTGTGGGCTTCAGATTTGCGAGAAATACGATTCTCTTGCCCACGAGATCTTCAGGCGCATAGTATCCCACGAGGCTTGAGACTGTCTGCTTTCGACCCAAATCCCCAAGATCTACAGCAATCTTGTACAATCTCTCGGTTCTCGGAACTCTTACGACCTGAACTATTGTTCCGATCCGCATGTCAAGTTTCTTGAACTCTTCGAAGCCCACTTGACTCAACTAGATCACTCTTACCCGTGGCATATTGGTATCAGAGGTCTCGTAGTATCAAAAGGTAATAAGAATTTGCGGTCCTCACGTCATGAAGATGCTGTCACAACAGCTCAGCCCTTCTCAGGAACACTATGGATGATCGCTTCTCGAACCTGTTGAACGAACTCTCGAGTCTTGTTTCCTGGGAATCCTCCTGTCTGTGCCAAATTGCTCGTACCGCCCCCTCTGCATCCCCCCTTCTGCGCCACGGCCCTGACAATCTCACCGATGTTCAGTCCTAGCTTCGAAAAGTTGGCTCCGGCCGCGGCAACAAGATGGGTTGCTTCGTTTGAGCTTCCAAGGATCACGATTGTGTCTTGATCGCTGTATGTGATCTTGAGAGCCATTCTCTTCAAGGTATCAGCGTCCAAATCTTCTAAAGTTCTTGTCACAACTTTGAATGATCCAACACTTTCAGCATTTGACAGGTATTGTAATGCTTCTGATTCAGCAACGGACATTCTCAGTTTTCGCAGTTCATCCTTGATTCTTTCCCTTTCTTCGAGAAGCTGTTGCACCCTGGGGGCAACGCTCCCAATCTCACTGTCGAGCAAATCAGTCAGCTTCGAAGCGGTTTCAGAGGCCTTTGAGAACTCTGCGAAACCATGTTCTGCTGCTGCAACTTCCAGCCGTTCAATCCCCTTTTGGAGTCTTAGTCTTCCTAGGATCTTGATCGGAACGACTTCGATTGTGGATCTGACGTGTGTCCCACAACACAGACTGACATCTTGATCTCCTACTTCCACCAGACGGACATCCCCGGTTGGAGTGACTTCGGTCAGCCCCAGCTCACTTCCAAATCTCTTGACAGCTTCATCTCTCGTGGTGAAGCTTGTCTTCACAGTGAGTTGTTCGAGGGCAATCAGGTTTGCAGTCCTCTCTATTTCATTGATTTGGTCTCGAGTCATTGATTCGTCACGGTTGAGATCGATGCGCACTCTGTCCGTACTTATTTGGAATCCCATGTAGCGAAGATCCTTCATTTTCAGAACTGATCTTGTGGCTGAGAAGACGATGTGTGCTGCCGTGTGATGTTTCATATTGCCATATCGTCTCGGCCAGTCGATTGCCCCCTTTGTCACAATTCCTTCACCTTGAAAGGGGCGACTTAGGATGTGTACCACCACTTGGCCAACCGCTCTAGTATCTGAGACTCCGAAGTTGGCTCCTTGTGCATCTACCACACCTTGATCCCCGGGTTGGCCGCCTCCCTCAGGAAAGAATACCGTTTTGTCAAGCACAACGTACGAGCGCTGTCCAAACGTGATGGATTTGAGAACCTTTGCTTCGAACTCTCGGAGGTAGGGGTCATCGTAATAGAGGGCTCGAGTCTTCGGCAGATGCATGATCTGCTCTTCGACTTCTGGTGGTATGGCAATGTTCTCAGAGCTTGACAAGTATTCTCCTCTTGGACAAATGAGAGACCTACTGGACGGCATAACCTTTTTGCCGAGAACTGGAGATGATGCAGGATTCACCAGAACGCCTGCGTACTATGCTTTATGAACGGGGAAACACTGCAATCATGGTTTTGCGGAGATACTGTGTGTGGGCTTTGAAGAGCTTGCTCTCTTGTCTGTCACTGCTTTCATGGTAGGCCTCTCAGGCGCTCTCATGCCTGGGACATTGTTTGTCGCAGTGATCTTCCATGCTGCCGAGAAAGGGTGGAAGGTTGGGCCCCTGATAGTACTGGGACACGTCGTGTTGGAGGCGGCGTTGGGCATTGCATTGGTTTTCGGGTTGAACACATTAATGAGCATTCAAATCGTTCGAACGGTCATTGGACTAGGTGGAGGAGTTCTTCTTCTATGGATGGGTTTTGGTCTGCTCAAGAATAGTAGACATGCTGAGCTACCCGCAAGAGCGAACTACAACCGTTCTAGGCGAATCTCCTCTGCCCCAGTGTTGTCAGGCCTTGTGGCGAGCTCTGTAAACCCTTACTTCTACGTTTGGTGGGCGACTGTGGGAAACGTATTCACACTGAAGGGGTTTGAACTCGCAGGGCTGGTCGGCGTGGCTACGTTTCTTGTATCGCATTGGATGTCCGATTTGTCATGGTACACCTTGGTTTCATGGTCAGTTGGGCAAAGCCGAAGATATATGACAAATCGCATGTATCGAATGGTTCTTGGAACGTGCGGCCTTTTCCTCCTAGCTCTGGGATTCTTTTTCATACACGGAGCAATAGCCGGAACGATCTAATCATCATTCGGCGAAGTTCGATCAAGTCAACTTGGGTACAGACTGACGCTACAGAATGATCTCTCCCTCGAGCACTGTGACCGCTTCTCCGCCTACCTTCACGACGGTTGGAGTCCCCGCCTCATGCTCCACTGCTACGATTATTCTGCTTGGCCGATGTATCTCCAGGCCCTGCTCTATGATGAAGGACACTGGACTCTTGGAGCCAAGCACACCATGATTAACAAGATAAGCACCAAGAGCGCCAGCGGCACTTCCCGTGGCCGGATCTTCAAATACACCTGCCCCTGGAGCGAAGAACCTCACATGAACCGAAGCATCAGGGCTTGACCTTTCAAGAGTGAAAACAGAGCAACCCGTCAGGTCAAGTTTCCTCTCCAGTTCTCTCAGCTTCTCGAAGTCGGGCAAGAGGCTTCGTATTCGCTCTAGAGACTGGATCGGCACCATCAATTGATCTAGGCCTGTCGAGGAAACTTGGATAGGCAAGTTGGTAGATGCAATCTCTTCTCTAGGGACTCCAAGAATATCTGCAACACCTTCAATGTCCTCTACAATTTGACCAAGTCTGGGTTTTCCCTGTGTCATTGTGATAAGTCGTTTCTTACGAGAAGTCAACTGGATTTCTATCGGAAGAACACCAATACCAACTTCCTGTCGTACAGTCGTGACTGTTTTCTTTAGAGGTATTCTCCCGTCTTCAATCAGGGCATGCGCTGTTCCAATCGATGGGTGACCTGCAAAAGGAATCTCTTTTGCAGGAGTGAATATTCGCACCTTGTAGTCAGCTTCTTGCTCAGTCGGCGGAAGAACAAAGGTCGTCTCTGAGAGGTTCATCTCCCTTGCTATGGCCAGCATCTCCTCAGAACTTAATCCTGCTCCGTCGAAGAATACTGCAAGCGGATTTCCAGTCAGAGGACGATCGGTGAAAACATCCACCTGTTTCATTCTGAATCTTCGCATGAACGCGTTACCTGAATCCCATTCAGTATGCGATTGGGGAAAAAGGCTTTCGTGCCACTTATGAACCCAGACTGCTGCAGGTCAGATCTTTTGCAGAGAAAATTCTTTGTGCAGTTGGGACAAATCGGTGAATAGGTCGTTAGCGTGTTCTCTCTCAGAAGACAGGTTAGGCAACGGGCGCGCGCGTCAGACTTCTAGCTGAGTTTATACCCTATCTTTCTTAGAAACCTCTTTCTCTCTTCAACATCGCTTTGTGTTTCGATCCCTTTGGATCGCAAACCGTCAACCACTCCAAGTATACCTCTTCCCTGTTCAGTTTCAGCAATGATGACCTCTACTGGATTTGCTGTAGCACAGTGTATCGTACACACCTCTGGAACCATCTTTATCGCGTTAAGAACGTTGATCGGATACGCATCTTTCAGAAATATGATGAAACTATGGCCTGAACCGATAGCGAAGGCATTCTTCTTGGCGTATTCCTTCAGTTCGGGGTCATTTCCTTCCCCTCTCACTAGACATGGTCCTGAACTCTCGCAGAAACCAATTCCGAACTTTACATTGGGAACCGAACCTGCGATCGACTCGTAGATGTCTTCAACCGATTTAATGAAGTGAGATGTTCCAAGAATCAGTTGTGTGTCTTTCGGAGTTTCCACCTTAACAACCTTGAGTTCCAATTCAGACCACCAAGAATGTCTTCTAACAGATCTGTTAAGTCTTTTGAGCCTTACCACTATGAGACATGGAGGTCTTCTTAGAGGATTCAAGAAGCATGTCTACGTCTCTGAGATGTCTAGCCAGCCACACAGTTTCGCGAGTAACCTCGCGCATCTCATCCTTCTCAACAACAAAGTGTCTTGGCTTCAATTCTGAACCTGTCTGCTGAACTGCTTGTTCGACCGCAAAGTGGAGTTGCACACAGTGCGGGGAACCATTCATCGTTAGCACAGCCAGCTCTGCCGGTGATGAGATTCTGATCATGGTGGCAATCTTGAAGCCTACAGTATTCATGTGGATTTTCTCCATACAAGCTTCAAGTGGCACCTTTCCCTTAGTCAGGTCATCAAGAATTTTCTTGCACTCAGACCCTAAGCAAGCACTATGAATCAGAAGAGATGCATTCCTGAGGCAAGAGTTCTTAACGTTGGTCGAGAGAAGATCCATCTTATCCCCGTACTAAATCACGTCTTTCAAGAAGAAAACATCTTCGATGCAGAGTAAACTTATCATGCCCGATCAGTCAACTATCTACTTGACCGACACGGATGCGATAGTCATGGCAGTCGCGGTTATCCCCACGTACAACGAAGCAGAAAACATCAAGACGCTGATCGAACGACTTGAAACCTTGAAGAAACATATTTGCCATATTGTGGTTGTAGACGATGGTAGCGCTGACGGCACAGAATCTATAGTTCGGTCATTGAACAGCATTCACGACAACATATCTGTGCTTCAGAGAGGCAGTAAGCTGGGGTTCGGAAGCGCCATTCGTGACGGTCTGAAAGAAGCCCTAAGGAACAATGATGCTAGACGATTTCTGCAGATGGACTCGGATCTAAGTCACGATCCCTCCTATCTTCCTTCCATGTTCAATCAGGAGGCTGACATCGTGATAGGCTCAAGATATGTCCCTGGAGGAGGAACTGAAGGATGGGCATTCTCCCGCAGAGTGGCCAGCAGGACCGCGGGCTGGTTGGCAAGTACTCTCCTACGATTGCCTGCAAAAGATCCAACATCTGGTTTCAAGATCTACAGTGCAGAGGCAGCTAAGCTTGTGGTTGATGAGACGAAGGAAAACAGAAGCATGGGCGCATTTGAGATCGAAACGATCTACGTTGCGAGAAAGCACAATCTGAACGTTGCGGAGGTACCCATTAACTTCGTGAACAGAAAGAAAGGAGCAAGTAAGGCAGGTTTTCACGAGATCTACATTGTCTTGAAGTTCATTCTGTCGCATCTATTTGGATCCTAGATTGCCTACCCGCCTGACCCGATGATTCTAGTGAGCTTATGACTTGTAGATTGAAGCGACCTTTTGTTTCCAGGCATCAAACTCGTGCAGAGAGGGATAGGTCTGATAAAGAGCTTTGATCTTACGCATCTTACTTGCAGTCTTCTCCATTTTCATCAGAAGGCCGGGTCGTCCCGCACCTTTCAATACCCTTTCCACCTTGTCTTTTGTGCTCAGACGAAGATCACCCATGAGACTCGTCCACAGCACGTCTTCTTCTCTTACGAGTCGATTTTTCATGCTGAAATTCAAATCGTCATCAGATATGACTTGCAGCAGTAGACGAAAGATGTCGAGACTCGCTTGCTTAGCTCCATAGCTCTGCATATACTTGACATTGTATTGCCAGAGCCCTCCTCTGCTAGCATCTCCTTTCTCCAAGGCCTCGAGCGCTGTTTCTACGGCCAGCTTTCCACTTAGCATTGAAGGGCCAATTCCACCACCGTGAATAGGATTGACCAGACATGCGGCATCGCCGACAAACATGACACCATTGGAGACCAGAGAATCAATTGGTCTTCTTGTGGGGACTATTCCTCCTCCCCCCTCTCTCATTCTTGATCCCTTGAAAGGGGTTTGAGATAGAACGTGTTTGTACAGCTGCTCCTTTGGGTTGGGATGACTACCTGCCATTTGAATTCCAAGGCCAACGTTGACCTTTCCATTACCCTTGTCAAAGATCCAATAGTAGCCACCTGGAGCTGACTGTTGTGAAAGGCAGATCTCACCGAGATCTGAGGACCACTCAACATCTGATCGAATCTCCCTGTATGCCACGATCATGTCTTCGCTTTTGATGGTTGGTTCTATGCCGAATGCGTGAGGAAGTTTGCTTCTAATTACACCTGAATATCCACCGGCGTCCACAGTAATCGAGGCATCAATCTCAACCTTACCTTTGTCGCCTTGTTCTGCCTCAATTCCTGCGACACATCCATCTCGAATCAATGGCCCGATTACTCTCGTTTCGTCGAGAAGTGTCGCCCCTGCATCGAGCGCTTCTTTGACGAGCCTCTGTCCGAATCTATGTCTATTAATCACGAATCCCGTTACGCCTTCTCCTCGAATACTGAGAGATGTTTCTCGATTCGGTGAAATGACGTGTATACCAACCATTTCATGCTCGAATTCATCTCCTGAGGGATATTTCATGTTCAAGTTGTCGAAGTGATGTTTTGCGATGGCGTCGCCGCAGACTTTCTGCCCAATGAGTCCTTTGGCTTTCACATCGACTAAGCAGACTTTCAGCCCTTTTTTGGCTGCCTCTGCTGCTGCGACCGCACCCGCTGTTCCTGCGCCTATCACGACCAGATCCTGTTTCTCCAAGGTTCCTCTGTTAGTAGTGATCGCTACTAATTAATATAAGTATATCGAATAAAGAAACACGGCGACAGTACATTGGAGAGGCTTGTGGGTTCGCTCAGAAAACTCGGTCTTACCGAATATGAGGCTCGAGCTTACGTGTCTTTGGCCGAGCTCGGTCCGTCGACTCCGAGAGACGTAGCCCAACGAGCCAAGATTCCTTATCCAAGTGCCTACGACGCGTTGAAAGCGTTGGTATCAAAGGGGTGGGCTGAAACCGCGGTATCAAGGCCCACAATCTACAGTCCGAGATCGCCAGAAGCCATTGGAAAAGAAACCATTGCAAGTCTGAGAGAGGACTTTGGGCAGCTCGAAAGGATCTACAGAGACGTTTCATCCAGAACTCCTAGAGTTGAGATAATCTACACTGTGATCGGAAAGGACAAGGTTCTCCGGAAAGTGTTCGAAATGCTCGAACGCGTCAAAAGAAGTGCGACACTTGCCATGCCTTGGAACACAGAATTAATCAATCAAGTATTGCCCAGACTTCAGGACCTGGAGAGACATGGCGTCGAGGTTCAGCTGATAACGGACAGCCGTAGAGCCTTGTCTATGCTGAAGAGGATCCGTCTGCGAAAAAATGTTCTCGCGATTGATCTCTCGGTTGATGACAGTGAGGCTCTGATAGGCCTGCCGGACTACTCTGCCTGTGGCTGGGTTGACAATCGGTTTGTTGCAGCGCATTTCAAAGAGTTCCTTAATCTCATGTGGAGCAACTCGCAAGCCGTCCGGAAACCATAGTACCGTGTCAACTTAGGATGAAGAAAAGGATAGAGATTTCTTGAATAGGTATACTCTTTTTTGCAATCACTTTCTTTCATCTCTATGCTTTTTCTTCCGGAAAGAGCTGATTCTCAAGTGAGATCCTCAGGCGGGAAGCGGTGACGTCGACGTGGCCTCCCAACAGATACGATGGCTTACTGACGTCATTCCCTCTAAGATGATGGGAGACATGCCGTCATTTGATACGATAGAGGTTTCTCAATCACCCTCCGCCTCGCTGTGTCTGCACTGCAGGGGAGGGCGTATGCTGTGTGGAAAGCGGAGTTGTCCTCTTGTTGCAAAAGCGCGAGCTCTGGCTCGCCTTGGCGAAACAATCGATTCAGAACATGTGAGTGGTTCCAGTCCTCCAAGCGTTTTTGTCGGGCGAGCAGGATATCCAAAGGTCTATGTCGGACCAATGATTCCGCCGTTCCATGGTGACAC
>JALHTG010000037.1 GCA_022865705.1 Candidatus Bathyarchaeota archaeon
GAATTCGACACAGGAAGGAACTAGGAGGTGAAAAGTATTGAAGAAGAGAGTCAAAGCGCAAGATGATCCAATCGGAGAATGGGATCCGCCATGCCCAGAATGGTAGATGTTCATATGTGAAATCTAGGGGGGACTCCGCTTGGGGTCCCCTGTAGGCTATTTTCCATGTTGGTCTACTAGGTCTAGGTATTTGTTTTCTTCGAACTTCCAGCCTTCGTCCCTTGAGTAGAGTGTAGTGGGAAGCCATCTCCGAAGGCTCGACCACATTCCAACTACATTCAATGAGCAGTTTGCAGTGCGGGTTTTGATCAGTCTATCGTCGAGAGTCATAAAGAGTTGATTTACTTCTCCTGACGGAACTCCAACTTGGCCGAGAATCCCTTCAAAGCCTCCCTTCACTGCTGCCCCTCGCCATGCAGGCAACTTGTTTAGATATTCAACAAGCGGTTCGACATAGCAATTCTCACATGGGATTGTCACAAGAGCATATTCTTCAGCACCTGTCTTCCAGGGTTTAGCTATGGGTCTGAAGACTCTATTCCTCAATAGCTGATGGATCTTCCTGCTGACATACGCTCCTGTTACTCCAAGCGCCTTTCCGATCTCTGAATAGGAGCTTCTGGAATTATACATGAGCCTTTCCAGTATCTGAAGGTCAAGTTTGTCGAAACGGATCCTTTCGATCTTGTGTTGGAATGGTTGAGGGGTAGTCGTGGTTTTTCTATCGTTCAGCGCCTTTGCGAGGCCTGCTCCCCAAGTATCCCAGTGCACGTGCCAGACCGATTCGCTCGAGTCGAAGTATTCGAAACTCATGTTTGAGTAATCGTCTGTTGCCTCTAGTGAAATGAATTCTGACACGAGACCACAATTCACCAGTGCTGATTCAAGTTTGTGGATGAAGCTTCCTTTGCCTTCTGGAACATTCAGAACGGCGAAGTAATCCGTCGGCCCATACAGCCGGTAGATATCCCTGCAATATGGTATTCTCCAGAGAACTGGAGGTAACCGGTCAGGTTTGGGTGTCTTTATTAGAAGTAGGTGTTCTTCAAGCCCCAGTGCTCGATCATTTGCAAGCATGGAGAAACGAAGACATGCCTTACGAGTTAGCCTTTCCATGAGTTTGGTTGCAGTTGGAATGCTTGCGCCGATACGTCGAGCTATTTCGCTCATGGGCATGTTCGGCCTGTCGGACAGAACAGTGAAAAGTGCTATCTCGTCTTGGGTGAGTTTGACTCTCACGGGACGTGCGGCAATAGCATCCAATATCCTCGCATACTCAGACACTCTGCTTATCTGAAGCGAGAGACGGGTCATCTCCTCTAGTCTGGACCACGCCTGCTTGTAGAGATCGTCTCCCACGAAGCTCTCGTAGTAGCTGAAGAAGTCGGCGAGATCGCCCACCGTGTCCTTTCTGGTTACTTCTCTAAGACCGTGCCTAGCAATAAGCCAAAACTCCTTTTCATACTTGTCCTGAAGGAGCTTGGTTACGAGGTATTCTGACTGTTCGTATAGCCTGTGCGCTGAGTCTGCGATACGAGGGGTGAGTAGATTCACAGCTTCTCTTGCGATTACGCACCGTCTTAGTCCGTCAAAGCACATCACTGGCGGGTTTACATTTATGACAGTGGGGTTTGAGTAGTATATGGCCCCCCATCTCTCTGTTTCGTCGTTTTCGGAATGCCAAGGGTCGAAGAAAGATACCAACATCAGTTGTTCGTCATATTTCTCCGACCTTTCCCATTTCACACCAAGCAAGTTCTCAGCAGATGATATGAATTCCGACAGTTCGCGTCGGGCAGTTGTCAGCTTGTGCCTAGTCTCTTCATTTGGATCAAAAGATGATCTTGCAAGTGTCATCGCTTCCTTCACTATGGCTTCGGTTAGTTTCTCAGAGTCCCTTCTCCCGAACAGGGCGATGATCCTGTCATTAGATACATTGAGGTGAATTGCCTCTGTTATCTCCGCAAGTTTTGTGAAGAACTCTTTTCGCGCAGCCTCATTCTTGTATCTGGGTGTCAGATGAGTCATTACATTGGATATTGCCTTTGATAGATAGCATCTGAAATAGTCAGCAGCGGGATTGTAGCGATCAGAACGACGTCTCTTGATTCTACTCGCTTGCTGTAGTCTTGGATATTCTCTTTCGTTTCGTATGCCTCTACTCATGAGGTGGCGAATTCTTCTTTTCTTCTCTTCGTCCATTTCTGTGCGGAGCAGTGACTGTCTTAGTTGTAGGCTGAACTCTAGAAACCCTTTCTGGTGTTTCGCTTTTCTTTCGTAGAGTTCGGTCAGTTCTTTGGGGGGATTCATGTCACATCATGGCTCGTGCGTCTGGATGAGCTACTCTGGCTATGGCAATTTGAGGCAACCCATCTCAGCAGATCAGCTTCGCCCCCATACGGCATTAGTCAGCTCGCTACATTTCTCCGATCAGTAGAATCGACGCCATGCCAAGCAGAAAGCCAAGAATTACTCTGACGCTGAAAGCCTCCTTGAAGATCAGGGCACTTGCTACAGTCGTTGTGACTATTGAGATCACTGTCAACAGCGCATTCAGCCGTCCGAGTCCTGTCACTGAGAGAGGTATCCCAATCAAGAAGCGAGAAACGAAAAGCATAGCAAGCGCCAAGAATATTGCTGGGTAGAAAAGAAACTCTGCAGCAAACGACGCATCTCTGAGCAGATACCCTCCCAGCAAGGCGGCGGCTGCGCCAAACGAAAAGAGAGCCAATCCTAGAACTGATGCCTTCGAAAAATCAAAGCGAAGAAGACGATCGAGAGTCAAAGTTCCAAATGCGTTCGTTCCATACTTAAAGAGCACACTGCCTAAGGTTCCGATAGCTGTTATCGCGACTATCGACATCCAAAACCTCGTATCCACCATCTTCATCACACCTGTCTGGGCTAATCTTCTGAATCGCGCATAGGACACAGCTGGCGGTGTCCATACTATGACATGCATGTCTACGAGCATTTAAGACGACTTGTGTGGCGTAACGATAGCTTGTGATGGTAGCCTCAGTTGCAGTGCTGATTCATTCCCTGAATGAGGAAACGGTTTCTGAGATTTGAGTGTCTAATTCAACTCTTAGTTGCTTGTGGAGGGATTATTTCTTCAAGGGGAGGTGTTGTTAGCATAGTCCAACCAATCCACATCAATATGACTAGAACGGCAAGAACCGCCAACACCACCGGGATGGCTATCGCTAGTTCCTGAAGTTGCTTCAGAAACGATAGGCCAATATATCCTCCGATGAAGACTGACACGTACGCCACTGCAACCAGAAGTGACACTAGAAAGACTAATGCACCGTAGACTTGATCTTTGCCCATAGATCATCCCTTCTTATGTTATTCAGATTCCATATAAAACTGTGCTTACTTCCGCGCACGTTAATCATCTCAGGGACATTGACTAGGGTTTGTAGACGGGCCTTTGACTCAGAAGCCGAGGCATCTTTAGGCGCGTATGTGGGTAGCCCTTGGTCCGCTCTGCTATCTCCCTGATCATGTCGACAGTAGAAACTGATGTTTGCTCGCCTGTCTCTCTCTTTCTGACATTCAAGAGGCGCGTTTCTACTTCCTTCTGTCCTATCACCGCTATGTACGGAACCCAGTTCATCTCGGCATCCCTGATGCGTTTAGCAAGAGATTCCGAACGATCATCAAGGTCAACCCTGATGTTGGCTTCTTCGATTTCCGACATTAGGTTATTCGCATACTGGATTAGGCTACTATTCACTGGGATTAGTCTCACTTGGACAGGTGTCAGCCATAATGGCAGACGTGGAACCTTTCCATCTTTCTCCAACTTGACTGCTGTGTCCAAGGCAGCAAAGATGTATCGCTCAACCGTACCTATCAAGGCAGTGTGTATTACTGGCGGGTGCTGCTTTCTCCCATCAGTATCGGTGTATGATATGTCGAATCTTTTTGCGTTTCCAATATCTATCTGGAATGTCGCTATCTCCCTAGGTCGGCCAAGCTCGTCGATTATCGTATATTCGACGTTGATCACCCAATAATAGACTGATTCAGGGACAAAGCTGAGGAGAACCGGTTTTCTCTCGACTGCCAAAAGCTCTTCGAAGAAGACCTTGTTCTGTTCATAGAAGCTCTTCGTCGTGTTGTAGATAGAAACATAATCTCTCCCAAGCTTTCCGATCTCCTCGTAGATCTTTCTATGAGTCTTCATGGCAGCGATCTTTGCTTCTTCCACATCTCGACAGAATATGTGCAGGTCAGGCATGTGGAGTTTCCTGACTCTAAAACACAGAAGAAGCTCTCCGCTCTGTTCCAGTCTGTAGCTGTCAGCCACTTCGAAGGTTCCAAAGGGTAAGTGTCGGTAGCTGATGGCCCAGTCCTTTAGCATGGCGAATTGCTGGTGGCAGGCCGCATATCTGAGTACGTAGCTCTTCTCGTCTATGTTCACTTGATAAAGTCGAGCCCCGAAAAGCTCAGCATGTTCCTTCACAGGCTTTACTGACAAATCGAACATGTTCGTGCCTCGGACAGCAAAGATAGGCATGTCCAGCGAGTTTGCTACCGTCCAGGAGTAGTCAGCGACGAGTTCGAACATGACGTTTGCTTCGGGTTCATACCTCATGTGCCCAACATCTGAGTAGGGCTCCCATTCTAATCCGAATTTCCTGCAATAGTCAAGGAATCGAGGCTTTCCTCCAATTAGCCCGGTCTTGAAAGCCTCTTTTTCGACGAGCATCTTGAGGTCATCTTCACCAGGTTTGAAAACATATGTTTTGGGATCATAAACTTGACCATCCAAGTCGAGTATTGCATATTCCACTTTCACCTGAGATTCTTTGGGAGGCTCCCCTTCGGAAGTAATTGACCTAGAAAGCTCTGATAACGGATGGCCCTTGCACTCTATCTTGAAGCTCTTGTACCATCCGAAAGGACTCCTTGTGACGTTGTACTCTTTCAGCGCGAGATCCGTCTCTATACTCTTTAGGATTTGGATTGCTATGTCCCGTGACGCCAAGCTACTAGATAGGTGTGCGTAGGGGTAGATCACAATCCTCTTTGTTTTCACCCAATCAGCAACCTCTTGAATGGAATTGACTGCGTTGCGTGCAACGTTCTTCGGATTCTTCTCATCTGCCTTTTCTACTGTACAAAATGAGACCAAAGCATTCTCTGTCGTGGCTGTCTTCTCTGAATCTGAGACCTGCTCTAGTCGGTCGATCGCTTTCTCCAGAACTCTGTATTCGAAGTGATC
>JALHTG010000038.1 GCA_022865705.1 Candidatus Bathyarchaeota archaeon
ATAATACGCGGTCGACGGTACTCTTCACAATACGGAATGCGCTCTCTGTCGCCCCGTAGGCTACAATGCCGTGCTTCTCGCACCTTTCGCAGTTCATCATATTTGCATTTCGTGAACGGCTGAGTAAAGAGATCTACCCGTGCAGTGGGAAACTAGCCGCAGCTAAACGACAAAGCTTAAGCCTCCGCACCGCTTCTACGACCTAACGTTTTGCGACACGCCTATTGGCGTAGAGTTACGGCTGAAACAAAACGAGGCGGGAAAATATGAATTCATATCGAAAGACCGCAATAATTGTCGGAGTATTATTTATAATTGCGACAGCTGCGTCTTTACTAGTAGCTGTTTTTTTAGGTTCTACTCTTGCTGCTTCAAATTATCTTACTTCTGTTTCTGCAAATGAAAACCAAGTGATAATAGCAATGATATTTGAGTTGATTGCTGCCGTTTCAGCTTTAGGCACCGCAGTTATGCTGTTTCCAGTCCTCAAAAAGACTATTGAAAGTTTAGCGCTTGGGTATGTCGCTCTCAGACTTATTGAGAACATTTTCTACATTGTTGGTGCACTCAGTTTGCTAATAATATTAACATTAGGTCAGGGATATGTAGCAGGAGCGTCTAACGCTTCATATTATCAACCATTAGGCACTTTATTGCTGGCATTACATGACTGGTCCATTTGGATGGGGACTTTGATCTTTTTCGGTTTAGGAAGTCTGACTCTGAATTATTTATTGTATAAATCAAAACTCGTTCCTCGATTTTTATCAGTCTGGGGTCTCATTGGAGCCGCATTAGTTTTATTGTATGGCCTGTTAAGTTTGTTCAGTCTTACACCTGACATGCTTTTCTCGATCTTGACCATATTGGCCCTCCCGATAGCCGTGCAGGAAATGGTATTTGCGGTATGGCTTATAGTGAAAGGATTCAATCCAGCAGCAATCGCTTCCTTGTCTCCTCATGTGGAATAGTTAAACGACCATGGAAACCCGAGCCACAGGTCGAAGCAAGCGACAGACGTCATACGAGTTCTACAAGAGGCTGTACAAACTGACTATTGGGGGAGGAGTAGCATTCTGGGCAACTACCATCGCATTTTCCCTGCTTCCCATCGCCGCGGAGTTCAGAGCTGCCTTTTCAATTTCTTATATTCAAGTGGTTCTTGTTGAATCTTTGCTTGGTGGTATGATTATCGGATGCTGCGTCAGCTATTTCTTGCTTCGTTTTTTTGATAAGATTCCAACAAAGAATCCAATTCTAAAATCCGAGATATTAATCTTCGTCGCCCTAGGCATTGCCTTAATCATGGTCCAAGTTGCCGCAAGTCGTCTTGGGCAGGGTGATGCCTTGCATGTCTTCCTCATCGGCGCAATGCTTAACGTACCAAGGTTTCTCTTTCCTGGAATAGTTATTGGCTATCTATACAAAAGGCTGTACGGATCAGCCTAATTTTGGTCTGGTTTTGAACCCTAAGAAATATTTTCGCCGTTTCAGAGTTTCATCTAATTTGATTTCTGTGTGTGTGCGCACCAAGGGACCCACACACACACAATTATGACGACTGAACGACGACGCATGTCGGGGGATGAATCCCCCAAACCCTCTCTTACCACAACTACTGAAAGACGTAAGTATCCAGATGACTCAAATATCATTGAGGGAACAAGGTGACCCTTCCTAGGTTACGTCATCTACTGTTGAAATCCTATTTCCCGTTAGCCTTTGTGGCCGCAATTATCCTTCTGATTCTGGATAAGATTACGGCGCCTGTTGTCGCGCAGGTTAGGACGGTTACGGTGACTGTCTATGTGACGTTGATCCAAACCGTAGCCATACCTGTGCCGGTCACGTACTACGTGACTGTTGCATCCGTGGCCACTTCGTTCATAACGTTTGCTACTACGGCTGTAAGCATCTCGTTAGGCACAGTCACCCTCTTGAACACCGTCAGTCTTTGGCACACTGTGACAACTGCTGCGGGCGGAATACTTGGGCCAACACCTAGCATGTTGTTCGGGAACTACAGCGATGCTGCGATGATTGGTGGAGGGGCATTGGTGGGGGCTGCAACTGCCTTAGCTTCTTCTCGGCTTTTTCCTCGCCTTGGCGCGAGCGAGATAAAGCCAGAGGAGGGGTCAGGAAATACGGACAAGCTCTTCGCGGATCTCGATTCCATAGCAAAAGCGAAAGACTTGGACAAGCTTGACGAGGCTCAGAAGGATTTGTCAAAGTTGAATGAGGATAAGGCAAAATTGAACCAAGATAAGTCGCGTTTGACTGTTGAAGGAACCGCAGGAGTCGCGCTTCTTGAGGAGGCAAAGGATGCAATTACGACGTTCGTCTCGAACGTCACTTCTATCATAGACAAGACGAAGGATGCCGCAAAAAAAATAGCGCGTGACATGGCCTGACGACTAGAAACGCTCCAGCTATGAACCGCATCACTCGTTGTATTCTGTTGGGTCAGGCATTGCAGCTTCTCTGAATGCTTTCTTACGATTTATGCATGATTCACACTTACCGCAATGTTTTGATCCGTTCAAATAGCAGGACCATGTGAGCTCAAAGGGGACGCCAAGGCGAGAGCCCAATCTGAGAATGGCAGATTTTGGGGTTTCGGCGAAGGGTGCCTCGATGAGTATATCTTGACCTGTGGCGAGTCTGGCGGCGGTCTGAAAGGATTTGTAGAATTGTCTCCTCCAGTTGTGATACTGTTTAGGATCTGAGCCTTGAGCTCCAAAGAAGACTCTTCGGGCATCGATAGTGATCGCGTAGGCGACCGCTGTTGAGAAGAAGATCAACCTGAATCTAGATGTCGGGGGGATGGTCTCATTGCTGGACGAGGCCAATGCAATGAAGATTTCCTGCAAAGAAGACAAGTCGATTACTTTTATTGGAGCACCTAGCTTCTCTGCGATGCTGATGGCGCATTCTACTTCCTTTGTTGCAGTCTGACCATACTTGCAGGTCACTGTGTAGACTTCGTATCCTTGGTCTTTCGCCCAGTACGCGAGGATTGAGGAATCTACCCCTCCACTAAGAAGGACGACACATTTCTCTTCTCCCGCCATCTCTCCACAACCAGTTGATGCTTATGGTTGCGCGCTAATATTGTTCTCTAGTACATACTGTACTTTGAGATTATGGTCGTCCGTCTTCGTTCATTGTTGGGAAAGGAGTTAGGTGTGTGTGCGCGCACACACACACAAAAAAAACTACTGACGACGACGGTTCAGATTCAACCGACCGCGCTAGACGATAACACACAACTAACTCTTCCCCACGACGATCCAAAATGGCGAAACTCCGGAGCTTCTGTTCAGGTCATATGGAAATGGATAGTTTCATACTCTGAAAGAGCGCTATGATACTTGGAGAGATTCTTGCGTCATTTGGAGAGGACCGTCTTCCTTGTTTTCTTGGTCTTCGCTTTGTCTGGTCAACTGGTAGCGCGCGCGCAGGTTGGCTGGCTCGTGAATCTGTATCCTTCGAGTGGTTCAGTGAATTTACGTAGCGCAGGCGTAAATACATTAATTACGCGTATTACGGTCAGTTGTTTACCGTGGGAGTTAACTCACTGGGGCGTCAAGGCGAACTCTACAGCGGGGAGTTCAGTTGATTTGTATCTGGATCCTGTTAGTGGGTCGGGTTCTTCTCAGACAGAGCTGCACGTGACGTGCCTCAATCCCAGTCCAGCGGTTGGAATATACAGGATTGCTGTATCCGCTTACCTAAAATGGGGCGCCCAGTGGGGGTTAGCTCAGGCTGTCGTCTGGATTGGACTGATTGTGGGTCACCAGAGTTGGGATCTCTCGGTGACTCCTACCTCACGCAGTGTGCCTGCGACTGGAGGTTCGGTCAGCTACACTGTCAGTGTTACAGGCCTAACGACATACAGGATTCATCTTTCCTCTACAGGGTTGCCAGCATCTTTTTCCATAAACGATAGGTGCGCACCATTCACATCCATAATGACTGTGACCGCTCTCGGAGTACCGCCTGGAACCTATCAGAAAGTCGTCAAGGGTGAACCTGTAGACAGAGCTGGAGACGCCTACTTCCTAGATCCCATTTCTCCGCGATCCCGGACTGTTCAGCTGACCGTGTTAAGTGAACGTCCAAGACCGATGCAGCCTCTGCCGTTCGGCGTTGCTTTGTTTCCTGAACCGGGCACACAGTCAATTCGCGCTGGACAATCAGCCTCCTTCAAAATCAACGCGCGACTAGTCTACGGATCAGCGCCAGCAGTCTCTCTGGGTGTGACTGATCTCCCTGACAACGCCACCTATTCTTTCAGCAAGCCTTCTGGTACACCGCCTTACTCGTCAGATCTGACAATCTCAACCGACCCTTCAACTCCACCTGGAACATACATGTGCAACGTCACCTGCTCAGCACTCACGCTACTGAACTCAACAAGCGTAACGTTGATCGTTGACAGATTCAAGCCTCCAAGCCTACTATCCATCACAACAAAACCGAATACGCTTGAGGAAGGAGAATCAATCTCTGTGGCAGGGTCGCTGATGCCATACTTACCGGCAACAATTCAACTGATCTACCGTAACCCTGCCGGAACCGAGATAACCAGACAAGTATCAACGGATACTGGAAACTTCACAGACACATTCAAACCTGATGCTGCTGGTGACTGGTCTGTGAAAGCGAAATGGGCTGGAGACTCAGACCTCGAAGGCTCGGAGAGTCAGTTGGTACAATTCTCCGTGAAAGCCTCCCCTCTCAAAACTGTCCTTCCAGTCACAGTAGTTGTGGTCGCTGTTGCAGCTGCTTTGTTCTTCTATCTGAGAAAGAAACGCTCCCACTAGTGTGCCCAATTTCGTCCGAGGGCGACTCTCAGACAGACGTAGCTTGCAAAAGAGAATATCTGGTGGGTTCTTCCCTCAACAATCGTCGTCGTGAGGATCAGTTTTGTGTGTGCGTACACCTTGCGACAGATGTACAAAGGAATCGTTGGAGTCCTGCGGGTAACTGTTTTAAGCTGACGCGCCATGGTTAAACATGTCAGGGAGTTTCTGAATGTCTTTCTGTGTTGAGTGTGGAAAACAGATTCCTAGTGATGCGTCGCTATGTCCATATTGTGGGGTGCGTATTGCAGGCACAACGGTTCCACCTCCGCGATCGAGCCCTGGCATACCATTCACTATTCCTCCAAAGAGCGGTTTTGATGCGCTTACGAAAGACCCGAACGTTCAACAGTATTGGGTCAAGAGGCTTGTAGCCTACATCATCGATTCCGTCATACTGAGCGTGGTTCTTGGAGCAGTATTCTCAATCATCACTTTTCCGATCATGGGTTTTGGCGTCGGTGGTTCATTCTATAATCCCTATTCTATGCTTGGCTTTGGTATCTTTCCTTTATTCTCAGGCGTCATCTCTGTTCTATACTTCTCCTTTACTGAGTCACGGTTCGGAGGCAGTCTAGGCAAATCCTTGATGGGCCTAAAGGTGACCAAAGATAGCGGCCAAACGCTCACCATGGACAAAGCGTTCACCAGAAACATTAGCAAGATCTACTGGGCTCTTCTCCTACTCGATCTCATCGCTGGCTTAGCAACGGGGACGGACTACAGAAAGAAGTTCACAGACAAATACACTGAAACCATTGTCGTCCCAAAGTAATTCTCATCCCGAGCTTGTATGACTTACATTCCATGACAGTTACATGAATAGGCCAAGCGCGTGCTCATAGAACACCTAACAAAGCTCGGCCACAAGATGCTTCTGAATAACCTGCACGCTCATCGCAGTGAACGGGGTGTCTTGAATGACTTATTGTGTGGAGTGCGGTAGGCAGATTCCTGACGACGCGCTGATATGCTCTCACTGTGGAACGCGCGTGGCAGGTGAGACTGCGGAGAGCAATGTGCAACCTGTCACTGCTCCGTCTGCTGTGCCTTGGCACTCCGTCGCTATGCTCGTCTTGTCGAATCTTGTGCCGCTGATAGGAGTATGGTTCTTTGGTTGGAATCGCTGGTCTATCGTTTTTCTATATTGGATGGAGAGCGTGGTAATCGGCTTCTACACTATTCTGAAGATGATCATGGCGAAAGGGGTACCGAAGAAACCGGTCACAGGGCTAGGGCGGATGCGGCTCTTTCTGATTCTGTTCTTCATGATCCATTTCGGCGGCTTCATGATGGTGCATCTGGCCCTGTTGACAGGAGCGCACATGCTCATTACCACTATCGCTGGAACCCGAGAGAGCACTAGTAGTATGCTCAGTGTAATGTTGTCGGGCTGCTCTTTCATGGTTGTAAGCCACGGGGCCTCCTTTGTCATGAATTACTGGCTTGGAAGAGAATATGAGAGGGTGACCTCTGCGCAGGTGATGATCTCACCTTACCCACGGATAATTCTGATGCAGTTTGTCTCATTCTTTTCTTTCATACTGTTCGCGCCTGAGGTTGTAATGGTACTATTCAAAACCGTATTCGACATTATCGGACACATGTTGGAGCGAAGAATGTTCGGAAAGAGATGACCTGCTATGGGGGTGCTTTCACAGTGGATGGCGTGGGATAATCCGAGCATTCTTAGTGGGTTGACAGAACGTGACACTTGCTCTGGCTGCATTCAAGCTTTGGAGTTGGCGAAGACTCCTGGTTGGCCTTTGATTCGCAGCATCTTTGGACACAAGAAGGATGGATAGGGATCTCGAAATTCGGGAGATTATGTTTGTTTTCTTCCAGAAGCCCAGGTTCTCAATCGTTGTCGTTTGTTTGAATCTGACTACTGCTTCCTTGAAGTGTTCTACGGTTTCGTTCTCAATCCGCCAGTGTTGATTTGGGCTCAGAACAATCTGCTCATTTTCATAGATTATGCGGGCGGTTCCATCCTTGTCGATGCTTTCTATGATTGATGTGCCGTCACCTGCCGTGCAGGGTGTAGAGTAGATTGGATAAAGGTTACTTGAGATTCCTCTCCCTGCTCCTCTATACGCCAGTAAGCTACCATAGACGGCGAGAAGCTTATCCAAATCGAATGGTTTTTCGGAATATACGATTCTTCCTGTCGAAACGTTGTACCAGTAGTATGGGAAATCTACGAACCTGACCCACTTCCCTTCAAGCACCTGCGCTTCAATGATGGTTCGAGATTCTATGAACAGAAATCTCCCAGCAGAATCTTCCCTCTCACGAAGAATGAAGTATCCTGCTGAAGCCACCACAACCGCTGCAATCGCGAACAGCAAGGCAAAGACAGGCACATATCTCCTATTCCAATGCAGGGCACTCACAACCAGCACTAGACAATCTACCAGTCAGTGACTGTTACATATAGCCTATTGACGAGCCCGCGCTTCGACCGCAGAAGAGCATGACCCCGCACGAACTCTAGAACCGGCTTTAAGCGCGAAAAATGAAACACCCACACTCCCCTCTTAACCGTATACCCCATTACAGTCTTGGCTCGAAAATTTCTGGATAAAAATTGGAGTTTCGGAGTGGTATCGCGCGCTAGTTACTACCATTCTTCTTTCGAAGTTTGGTGAGCCGTTGGCGTATGCTTGTCAGCTTCACTCCTCGCTTCTTCATCACGAACAAACAAGCTGCTATGATTGACACTGTTACGATTGCTATCAGGGGAGCATTCTCGCTTAACGTGTCTAGTATGGTTGGTTCAGCCTCTTCAGGTAGAGGACCGTAGACTCTTCCACGGATCTCAATGATCAAGACGTCCACCACTGGAGTGATTAAGAGATAACGGAGGTAGTAGGCAATGTGGTAAACTACGGTCATGCGATCATCAAGGATTGTCCGAATGAAATACTCGTAGATGGTAGGTATCAACCAGATTATATGCAAGATGCTGTCAGGAGCTTGTTGGGTTACTGTTGACGTTTTAGTAGAAGTTGAGGTTGAGTATAGTGTATACGTCGTATCCGTGCTGATGCTCCAGGTGTGTGTGCTCCAACTCGTCCGAGTAGTTGTTCCAGTGGTCGTGTAAGTCGTTCTCGTTGAAGTTCTGGTGCCCGGCGCCACACCAAACGTTCTCGTATAAAGCGTTCTGGTGCTTGTAGGCATTGAAGTTGTAAAAAGACCTATTGTGGGGCCGTACGTTACCGTCTGCGTTGTCGTCCAAATTTTAGTTGTTTCTTGCGAGGTTGTTGTTCGGGTCGTCGTCAGGCTCGTAGTGGTTCCCGTAGTGGTCGAAGTGAATGTCGTAGAAACAGTTGAAGTGACCGTTGAAGTCCCACCGCCAGTTGGTCCGTACCAGACGCTCAGTGTATAATGCATCCCAAAATACCCGTCTTCGTTTTCCCAAGAATCATTGGGATTGTATCCTGCAGTACCATATTCGCTCCCTACTCCATCTCCATTGTCATCGATGAGAGAATATTCACGGGGAGAATATGATTGCGATTTGGGAGCGACCCACTCATATGCCTCGGCCATATCAATGCGCCCGTCACCATTCTTATCACTCGGGTCGTCTGATGTGCCGCCTGCAAGCGCAGTTCTCCACCAGCCTGCCCAACCAGCCCAGTTCGCGTGACTCGCATCCTGAGAAGTAATGGAGATAACACCTACTCTGCTTACGTGAGGGATTACTGCACCGCTGTAACAGGGGTTGTAGGCGCCTATAATCACCCTTGCAGAGATGTTCTTTATGCAGTCGTTGTATTCGGTGTGTGTGATCGTCTCATCATTATGCAGGTTAAACAGCTGATCGTTACCGTGGTCAACCCAGAATATGTAGACTAGATCAGTTGATGTCGATTTCGTCTTGACCTCGTTAAAGGCCCATTGAACATTGGCCTTTGTGCTTACTCTGTCAACGGCTTCTGGGTGAGCATCCGCATCAGATCCATATGCCAGAAAATATATGTTCTCAGCAGTAAACCCAATACTAATCAGATGCTGATACATTCCATAAGTATCCTGCCAATACCAAGTGTAAGTCTGGCCAGTCACATCTCCACCCATGACTATCACCGCGTACCGATTGGGGTACGGAGACCAGTTGCGATGTCCCACCAATACGGCGAACACTGGCGACTGCGGTAAATCTCTGGGTGCAAACGAAAGGATCATCGCCGCGATCAAGGCGAACCGTATGCAGATCGATACCGTCTTCCGGGTAGCTCTAAAACCTAACAACAAAATCGCTAGCTCAGATTGATTAGTTGCCTTGAGCTAGTTCTTATGATTTTCCATGCACACGAGCGGGAATAACATCTTCATAGCTTAGCTTTCTTTGATCTTCAGTTTCTCCGAGTAGACGGCCGCCTAGCTTTTCTAGTCGGTCCTGTTTTTGGTGTCGAGTTGTGCGATTCCGGCCGTGATCATTTGGCGTAGGTCTTGAAGCTGCGTTTCCAATGTCTGCATTCTTCCTTCTTGTTCCTCGTTCTTCTTTTGCAACCGTTCTAGTTCTTCGGTTGAGGCTTGATGTGGGCTTAGGGCTGGAGCTATTCTGTCTCGGTAAATGCTTCTTAGTTCCTCAACCTCGTGAATCGAATAGGCTTTCTGCAGGCTGTTTAGGCTGTGCCCGGTGAATTTCTTGATTATGGCTTCGTTGAGGCCGGCGCTTTCGCATCTTCTCCATTTCTTTCTCCATTCTTTGAATTGTTTCCTGCTCCTGGCGGCGCTGCTCCTCATGGATCGTGGTGTGGCTGAGAATGTTCAGGTATTTCTCTGCGATCAAATACTGGTTTCGCACGTATTCTTGGTCGTTGAAGAATTTGTCGTAACCATCCTCATCTATGATGTGGCCTAGCATGAACTCGGCTAGATCCATGTCGAATCCGTCTTTCTTCGCGTGGGTGTGCAGCAGCGATTTGGCTATGTCTCTGAGTTCATGGGGATGGTAGCCGTAGCGGACCCCGATTTTTCCCTTTTTTTTCTGCACTAGGCCGATTCGCCTGGTGAGTCGAAGCCAGAGTTGTTTGAATCCTGGATTGCTTAGTGGCCTGTTTTCTTTCTCTATCCAGATTGGTTCCCCAGGCTTGGGCCAGCCGCGCACCTTCTCGAAGTATGTTGTCAAGGCGTCAACTGCGTCTTTTCCGATGAACGTGAACCAGGGATGGTCTTGGTTCTGTTTCCGATTCGGAATATCGAGTCGAACTGGATGAACATTGTTCCTGATTTGAGTCACAATCTGTTCTGCTAGATGGTTAGACACGTAGACGAGTCTTTCATTGTCCAGCATGGCCTGCCACTTCACCAGTATGATAGACTTGTCTCGAACGTTCGCTGCTCTCACAAGATCCACGACGTGATTTAAAGCTAGTCGAGCTGGAACGGTGGGCCTTCCATCCCTGATTTTGAAAGCCTTGTCAGTCGGCAACGCGCAACGATTGTAGGCGAAGAAGGATCGAACAGCGTGATAGTTCAGCAACTTGCTCTGCTTCGCCAGATCCAACCCCATCACATATTCCTGCAACAGATCCAGCAAAACGTATGGATCAACAGCCGCCTTCTGTCTGACCAGCAACCCCTGCGCATTCACACCTATCCAATCCGGCCGCTGAGTCAACCAGCGCAGAAACCTCTCAAGACAACCTCGATAGGTCCGGCGACTCGCCACACTCAACCTTGAAAGCCAAAACTCCACAGGCTCCCCGCGAACAGCCAACGCCTGCGTGGACAATGCTACCACTAAAAACCATTATCGCATGTTAATTATATAATCATAGACGCTGCCACAAACCTAATTATAGTAACATTTTACAATAGGTCGACGCGTGATCGATCGATGCTAGACTACGCAAGCATTCTTCTGATATTGATCATAGGCAGTCTAGCGGTGATGATCACAATGTTCCTCAAGCGAAGGAGCTCCCGTTCTGGCTCTTCAAAAGAGTCTAACGATCACGAAGATCTGAGTGATCTTCAGCAAGTAGTCAACAAACCCAGAAGTGCAGAATCAGGCCCTGCCTCATCTAGATCCACTGAGGAGGTAGAGAAGGCACGGGAGGAACTTAGGACTCTGAACTTGCGGAGGGAAATAGTCGCTTCTGCTCTGACTGCGATCTTTGAGGCTGAGGCTCAAGGAAAAATTGGCTGTGACAGTCGTGATAGTCTGATAGAGACACACAAGGCCCAAATGAGAGCCTTGGACGATCAGATAGCTGAGAGAAAAAAGGTCACAGAATTGTCCGATCTGTTGAATGAAAGAGAGGAACTCGTTAGGAGCTTTGAACAGAGGATCGCGGAGATTGACGGGCAACTGCAACGGCTTAACGGTTCGCCAGAATTGAGGCCTCAGATCCCTCCGATTGGAGAGATGGCACAAGAGGCCGCAAGAATGACGGATGTCCCAAAGACCTCCGCCGATGCGAATAGCGCTGAAGAAAAGAGGCCTGTGGAGAGGGCAAAAGGTCGGACAGAGGAACGGATAGACCAGATAAGAGAAGAGGTATTGAAGGCGATAGAGAGGCTGGAGAAAATAGAATCAGAAGGCTAGCTTCTTGAGCGAATACAAGTCGGCGAGATGCCTAGCAGTCAAGAAGGCGGCCGAGCAGATCGAAGATGGTTATGTTGTTGGGCTGGGGAGTGGCAGCACTATCGCAGAGGGAATAGAAGAAATAGCAGTCATGCTGAAGACGAGAAATCTCAAAGCTATGTTTGTCCCTTCTTCTTACCAGATCGAACTTGCAGCAATAAGTCATGGTCTGAAGCTCGGATTGTTTGCTGAGTACCCTGAACTTGACCTTGCGATTGACGGGGCAGATCAGGTGGATCCGCAGCTCAACCTTATCAAAGGTGGAGGCGCAGCGCTTGCAAGGGAGAAAGTTGTTGACACTTCCGCGAAGAGGCTTCTAATAGTTGTCGACGAGAGGAAACTTGCCGCGAGACTTGGTGAGGGTCAATCTGTTCCACTTGAGGTCTTGCCTTTCGCCTGCCAGGCCGTGATAAGGAGGATACGGAAGCTTGGAGGGAAACCAACGCTCAGAGAAGGAAAGGGGAAAGTTGGACCGATAGTTACAGACAACGGAAACTTCATTGTGGACTCGGACTATGGACCGATAGACGATCCACATAGCCTAGAGCTGCAACTAAGATCCATACCCGGGATAGTCGAAACAGGTTTGTTCCTAGACATGGCCCACGCAGTCTATGTCGGGAAAAGAGATGGTTCGGTGCAGATCCTTCAACGAAGACTCTCTTCACACGACCAATGAAAAAAGTCGAAACCAGATTAGTACGAGGCACACGTGGCGATACTCGGACATAGGCCGAGTTCTAGCTGTATGGGAAGACTTAATCGCTTGATGCGCTATCCTAAGCGAGCGATGAATGCCGGGATGGCTCAGCTGGTTGAGCGCCAGACTGTCTGTGGTGATACTCATAATCTGGAGAGCGATTGGGCCCAGAAGTCGAGGGTTCGAACCCCTCTCCCGGCATCCCAGTCACCTTGACTCATAGAGAACCTGTTCTGCCACGACATTGGGCAAGCCTCTACAGGAAACAACTCAGAAATCAAGACATGCGCAAAGAAGCTAGAGTCTGTCTGAGGGTAGCACCAAGTTGGAGCGCTCAGGAGAGAAGTGGAGAGCCATACTCTCGGGTACCATGTACCCGCCTTTTGGAAAGTGTTTTATCAGGTGAATCCTTGAAGGACGGCCAAGGATCTAGGAAATTGACGTCCGGAATAAGATTCCTCTCGATGGATGACTTCGACCTTGAAAACAAGACAATCTTCGTACGGGTCGATATCAACATTCCACTCGATCCATCCACATTGCAGATATTGGATGATACGCGAATCAGGGCGATCGGGCCGACACTCGCAGACCTACGTTCGTCCAAAGTGGTGATTGGTTCACATCAAAGCAGACCTGGAAGGATAGATTTCACTTCTCTTGAACCACACGCGCGTAGGCTTCAGAGATACTGCTCACAGAAAGTGAAGTATTCAGATGACATTTTTGGCCCGCACGCCAGACAAGCGATCAAACAGGTTCAGAGCGGTGAGATCCTCGTCCTCGACAACCTCAGGTTCTGCGCTGAGGAGAACATGGATTGCACCCCAGAAATGGCCGCGAAGACACACATGGTGAAACGTCTGGCCCCCCTCTTCGACCTTTTTGTGAACGATGCATTCGGAACAGCACACAGATCTCAACCTTCACTCATAGGGTTCGCAGAGGTTCTGCCTACCGTCGCGGGAAGACTCATGGAACGGGAGCTGAGTGCCTTGAACAGGGTGTTGGTGAAGACAGAAAGACCGTCGGTATTTGTACTGGGAGGAGCGAAGGTGGAGGATAAGCTTCCAGTCATTGAACACGTGTTCAAGAACGGTAAGGCAGACAAGGTGCTGCTTGGAGGAATACCGGCGAAAACGTTTCTGATGGCTAAAGGACTGAAGCTAGGTCAGAAGAACGAGCAAGAGATGAAGGGCCTGGAGGAATATGTAGAGAAAGCGAAGAATGTGCTGAGAGATTTCCCAGATCGAGTAGAGGTGCCAAGTGACTTCGCGATTCTCAAGAATGAGAAGAGACAGGAGATCATGACAGAGGAGCTTCCTACTGGTGAAATCATCATGGACATCGGCCGGAAAACAACTGACCGCTTTCTTGAAGAAATAGGAAAAGCGAGGACCGTGGTTGCAAGCGGTCCTTTGGGAATATTTGAAAAAAGCTGGTTCGACCATGGAACTAGAAATGTTCTTGAAGCGATCAGTGACTGCGACGGTTACACTGTCATTGGAGGAGGTCATCTCACAGGACTGGCTTCCATGATGGGAATAGAAGAGAAGGTCTCGCATCTTAGTACGGCAGGAGGAGCAATGCTCTCGCTTTTGGCAGGGGAAAGGTTGCCGGTCGTGGATGCACTGGAAAGAGCGGCCGAAAGATACAGAAGCGGAAGAATGTCCCAGCAGCAGAATACTGCTTAACAAATCTGGCTTCGGAGAAGTACTTATTCCTCCCTGTCTTGTTCCACTTGTCTGGAAAGAGTCATCAGTCACTGTCTCCGAATGTCGGAAGCGGGAATACGAGTGCGACGCGTGAGTCTCAGTATTCGCTTCCGGCATTTTGGGGCCTGACAGTCCCTTTCTAGAGCAAGCAATAAATGCTATGAAGAGGCTAGGGTCTTGCGGTGTTCATCAGAATGGGAACTGCCAGTTCCTTGATTTCAGACTATGATGAGCTTCTCGAGAAAGCAAAGCAAGCGTTGATTCTTCAATCGACTGAGTCAATTGTCAGTTGGGACATGGAAACTAAGATGCCTCCCAAAGGAATCAGCTTGAGAAGTCAACAGCTCGCTCTGCTCAGCCAAGTTGAGCACAGAATGATCACGGATCCGGAGATAGGGGGTTCACTGGAAAGAGTCGAAAAGCATCCCGACTACGAAACGACGAGCGAGCTGCAGAAACGAAACGTCTACTTGATCAGAAAGAACTACGATGAACAAACGAGTCTCCCAGAGAAACTTGTTGTGGAAACTGCAAGACAGCAGGCGATTGCCATAGACACGTGGAAGAAGGCGAAACAAGCTAAGGATTTCTCAATGTTCAGACCTGAGCTCGAGAAAGTCTTCGATTTGAGAAGAGAGGCCGCCGAAATCTTGATGAAGGTCAAGAAAACGGCGACGCCCTACGATGCTCTTGTCGACATCTTCGAACCTAAGATGAGTTCCGAGTCAATTGCTAAAATCTTCGACGGATTGAGGACAGGGCTCGTCTCGGTAATGGACAAATGTCTAGCGTCGAGAAAGCAACCTAAATCCTCCCTCCTCAAACAGAGAGTTCCAATCAACATTCAGCGTGAGATATCTACCTCGTTGGCCCGGTTCGTAGGATACGACGTGGAATCTAAGAACGCAGGAGGCAGAATCGACGAAACAGAGCACCCGTTCACCACTGGATACTTTGACGACGTACGGATCACAACACACTATCACGAAGACAACGTCGCAGCTTCGCTATTCTCAGTACTGCATGAAGCAGGTCACGCCATATACGAGCAGAATCTGAGACACGAATGGATGTATCTGCCTGTGGGATCAGGATGTTCGCATGGCTTTCACGAATCTCAGTCAAGATTCGTTGAAAACATGGTCGGTCGATCTCCAGAGTTTTGGGCATACTACTTCCCGAAGCTGAGAAAGATCACTGGCAGGCTCTTCTCCAAGGTTCGCGTGAGTGATTTTGTTCACGCAATCAACCAAGTCAAACCATCCAAGATACGCATCCGTGCCGACGAAGTCACCTACGGCCTTCACATAATCATCAGATTTGAGATGGAGCAGGATCTATTCTCAGGTAAGCTCACTGTTCGAGACCTTCCAGAGGTGTGGAACCAGAAGTACAAGGACTATCTTGGAGTGAGAATCAAAGACGACTCGGAAGGTCTGATGCAGGACACTCACTGGGCAAGCGGGCTATTCGGCTATTTCCCATCTTACGCGTTGGGCAACATATACAGCGGGCAGATATTGGCCGCAATGGAGAAAGATATCGCAAACTGGAGGAAATGTCTCGCAAAAGGCGACTTTGCCACCGTTAAGCAGTGGTTAGCCAAGAACGTGTATTCCGACGGGAATCTGTATGATCCGGCAGACCTTCTGAAGAGAATCACTGGCGAGAGGATCAATGCCAAGGATTACATTGGTTACCTTGAGGCCAAATACTCAAAGCTCTATGGATACTGAATCCAACTGATCATTGCGATCTCCGAGCAAGAGATTCAGATAGGAGCTAGGCTCTGGGGCTCCAGCTCGTGCAGGGACTAGTCATCATGTGTTTTTTCTTTCGGCCTTTTCGGCAGCCAACTGTGAGTACAGGGAATCGAAGACTATCGAGGCCTTGGATATGATCTCATCATCTGTCTTTGAGGTGCGCGCCAGCCCTCTGACAATCTTGAACACTCCAGCGGTTTCGCGCAACCGAAGCTTCTTCAAGTCTTCCTGCGCTTCCACTTCGAAGTCGCGAATCATGCTTTGAATGGAGGCCACTATCTGATCCTTAATGTCATATTTGGCAACTAGCACGTCGAAGGTAGTCCTGGCTCCTTCTATAGGGTTGATCTCGACTCCTGGCAGTACAAATGGTATTGTCCCGGAAGGAATTGGATCCTCACGATTGATGAATTCGAAGGTCGCATCATGATCGATGAATCTCTTGATCAGCCAAGCAGAAGCGCATCTATCAAAGTGAGGTTGATGTCTAGTGACCCAGCGCACGGATCTCCCTCCATCGACCTTGGTCGAAGTAGAAAGAGGCTCATTACGCTTGTGGCGCTCGGAACTCCCTCACGGCGCGCGCTAGACCACAGAACTCGAAATGGTCTTTGGAGCCCCGAGCGGGATTCGAACCCGCGAACTACGGCTGTCTTTGCTCTTAGCCTACAAGGTTCGACCGACTAGTGTCGTCCGTCGCTGTGGCCAGGCTCAGCTATCGGGGCTTGCGTTTGGTATTTGGCTGAGCTATTTAATTGCTTTGCGCGCACGATACTCGATCTTCCATCCTGCCTTGCCGGCTTACGCGATTCATTTGCGATGGCATGGAGTTCTCTACTATCGAAGCCCTAGACTAATTCTGAATATTGGGAATACAGACTCTGAGAATGTACTTACTGGCGAAAGTAAGACGATCGTCGAGTGCTTGATTGGTTCTCGATGACGTTAAGTTTGCCGTTTTTCTCAACGCTCACTTGCAGCTCTCCTCTGAACGTTCTTACTCGTCCATTCTCTATCTGAACTGTATCTCCAACGGAGACCGTGTCTATTTGAGTGTTCCAAAGTGGCAACTTGATAGAACCCGTATTGTCAGAAATTGTTGCGGTCGATAGGACATGAGGAATACCGAGCCTTGAGTAGACTTTCCTTGTGGGCGATTTCTCAACGACCCTTGCCTTCAGATTGACCCATTTGACTCTCACATCTACATCTCTGATTCGCATGTCGACGGCTCTCAAATCCTCAATTTTCTTAACTAAGGTGGGTTCGTTCCATGGAAAACTTGCGAGATCAACGTCTGGCAGACGTTTCAACGCTGTCTCACTCAGACTTAGTTGCGCGATTACCTTTTGATCTTGCGTTACGAGAAAGACACCATTATTCTTTGTCTTCTGGCGGCATTGGATCGATATGCCCTCGCACGATGATTTCTCATGTATCCATGCATCTAGAAAACATGCAAGGAATTCGCGCGTTTCAAGTCCATGTTGTTTGGAAATCCAAATCAAATACCAGCGATTAGTCAGCTCGATGATGGGTTGCCGTTGGCCGTGGGGTCTCCCTCGTGCAGAGTGCAACATCTCTCTTGGTAAGCGTTTCAACAGGATCAAGTCATGTTGGTTTGCCTTGCTCTTTAAACTTTGAGCGTCAAGGTGAGAGCAACGTTCGAACAAGCCTAGAAGTTTTCAGAAGAGCTGAAGCCGCAATCACAATATTGGCACACTTTCATTGACAACTTCCTGTGTTGAGGAAGAGACGAGCGCGCGCTAAACCTCAGTTCCTTCAGATTCTGACTCCAAGAAAATCTCAAGAATCATATGAGTTTTCCCCATGTGTGCTCGAAGTTGCTTGCGCTCTCTCCAAGATCATCCTTTTTCACCTTCAACGATCCATCCCTTGTCGCAAAGGAGAAGTCTACAACCTCTGCTGGATACTCGTTATAGTGAAGAATCGACTTGATGCCCCATCGCCTGGGCTGCTGAAACCTCCAGTAAGCTCTAGCATAAGCCTTCAGCCGCAAATGAACCTCCTTTTCCTTGTCCGTGCCGGTCACATCGAATATTGGCAACCCATTCTCCACAGTGTGTCTGATCCGAATGGCGCTGGTCCTGAATTCATACTCGGTATTTGTTTCTTGATGATAGAAACGAATGGACCTGTAGAGCCGAATATCGCCCCAATCCAGTAGTGACGTGGGCTTTTCCGTTTTCCTGAACATCTGAGGGCCTACAAACGGATTGGAGAAGACAACATAGCTCCCATCGTCCCAGTGCACCAGTCCCCAGTACCAGGGTGCTCCTGGTGCATTCATGGTAACCCTCTGATGGCAAGCCGAGCCCTCCACCTCGATCCCATCGATGTGACCTCTCATCTTCATGCCGTACATTTGCAGGATGTTGTGGCCATATTTCTTTGTGTAATTCTTCTCACGGAATCTGTGCTTCTGCATGTGGTCATTCCATGGGGTCATCTCGAAAAGGAAATCGTTGTTGGGATCTTGGATGTTCACCACGTATTTCTCGGGGCTTCCATAGAACCGATAGTCCGTGCCATCCTTGATAGGTCGAAGTTCCCCGTTGTCACCATCATTCCGCACCTCGAAGTCCATCTCTTCCAGCAGCAATGGATGGTACATCTTTTGATTGTCGTACCACCAGGCTGCGGTCACTCCATTGAACTTCAGTACCGTGCCATCCCAGTTGGGCAGCTGCCTCACAGACCATTTCTTGTCCATGATCATGATATCCTTGGTGTACTTTGTGGACCACAGGATCATCAGTTGTTTGGTCCGGCCAGGCCTGTCTGGATCCTTAACAAAGAATAGCCACCACCACCAGCACCAAGTCAGGTTTGGGATCATGTTGTCTGTCTTGAGAAACCAGATGTTCCGAGATGGATTCGGCTCATCGGAGGTCGAGTAACATGGCATCGTCAGCAAGAACTCCACCACACTGCCAGGATTCTCTCAAGCGCGTGCACTCATTCGATGACTATCATGGTCAGCGTTGATCTGACCTTGTTGAGCCTACGCACCTTCGAAGATATGATCGCCTTGAGTTTGTCCATTGTCTCCGCTTCGACCTTAGCTACAATGTCGTAAACTCCATAGACCATATAGGCTTCCTTAACCTGTTCTATTGTTCTGAGTTGCTTCAGAGCTTCATTTTCTGATCCGACCTCAGCGTTTACCAACACGAATGCTTGAGGCATCTCTTGAATTCCCGTTCTCTCCAGACTCAATCTCCATGAAAGGTAAAAGGATTGTGACGGCATCTACGCGCGCGCACAACTATTCCTTCTCCTACGACGCTCAGTGGGGAGCAATTCCACAAACTTCTCTTTCTCTGGTCTAATTCTCACAGAATCATAGCGCGCGCTTTTTTCCTCCTTCTTTGGCGGCTTTTTCTTTTGTGTTTGCGAGTATTTCTTTTGTGCATTGCTAACCAGTCTCTCTGCTTCAGTCCGAGATGTTTTAAACTTTGTCGAGTCCGTCGCTGTTTCTCGCGGGGAGAGGGTCAGGCAGGAAAGATCATGGCGGGAGTTTTGTTGTGTAGCGCGCACCATCTGTCGGGGATATGGACAAGATGGGGTTTCTGAGTTCCACGTGGATGTTAGAACAGAAGTCAGATAGATGTGAGATACACGATCACCGTTACTCTTTCTTGTAACGAATGAGTTCTTTCTCCTCAAGTCTTTTCTTTAGTACGGTTACGGCGAGGTGGACCTCTTCTTCCTTCTTTGCTCCTGTGATTACGAGGTTTCCGCTTGTGAACAGAAGAATCACGACTTTCGGATCATTCATTCGGTATATCAGGCCTGGAAACTGTTCGGGCTCATACATGGTCTTCTCCAAAGAGTATGTTGTCTTTTCCAGATCTATGGTTCCTCCCAATCCTGCGGAAGCGACTATGTTCTGTATCTTGATGTCAGGTTTCCCGGTAATGACGATACCGCTTTTCTTGAGGTCTTCCAAAACCTTCATCACTGCTTTCCTAGATTGTCGTTCAGACTTCGCTCCGGTGCAAACCATCTTTCCAGAGCTGAAGATGAGAGTGGCTGTCTTGGGTTTCTTCAACCTGTAAACAAGGCCTGGAAATCGTTCCGGTCGATACTCAACCCCTGGGATCATTCGAACAATAGAGAGAAGGTCAAAGCTTTGTTCGAGACTTGCCGTAGCAACGACGTTCTGTATATTTATGATCGGGTCTGCCATTCCTTCACGACTCCCCGGAGAAATACGCGTGTAAAGCGTCGCCATACTATAAAGGTGCTTTCATAAGGTTCTAGAGAGAATATTCTGTCTCTGCCATCAGATCAATGCCTAGTTTCTTCCTTAGCGTGCGCCCGCAACGCGCTTAGAGTTCGGTCTTTTCCTCAGACTTTTGCGATCTCGGTCAGTTGCAGCAAGAAGACGATTATGCAGGCAATCGTTCGACAGAAACGCCTCTTGGCTCTCGTTCTCGTGAACTACCTTGCTTTGTATTCATCATCCTTTGGGCTCCTATTGTCTAGACGCGCGAGATAACAGCATTTACGCGCTTTCTGAGATAAGCTATCGCGGTTCCGGCACAGGACGAGGAAAGTTTCAGGCTCGTCTAGATTCTGGTGACGGAAGATTCACGTCTTAGCGATAGTCCGGAAGTCCTTTTCTTCCTTAACAACGACGTAGGTTAAAGAGGAGGATAACGCCATACCTGTGGCGATTTCGTTGAGAACGTTGACGGCTGACCTTCTACGTGGAACTCGAGGTAGGCCAAGTGCACCATGGCATTCCATCTCGGACATGATTACGTTCGCCTATTTGGTGAGAATCTCGAAGAAGTATGAACTTGACACGCATAAGCTTCTTGAACGCATTCACTATGCTTGGATCCGAGGAGAATCCTCCTTTGATGACATTTCGATCAAACGACGTCAGATAATAGGAGACAACGGAATCTTCCTAATAACGCAGGACACTCACATCTTGACACAAATAAGGCTCACATCAAAGTTGCTCGAATATCTGGGAAAGACAGACTTCCGCAATATCCGATTTGAAGACTACTCTGTAAGCAAGGCCAGATCCGAACCTGAGGATTTGGTGATCAAGAACTGAACTTTGGAACTCAACGGTTCAACCTTGAAGCGAAAATCACTGAGAAATCACCGTCTAGAATCATTCTCTCGAAGTGGGACAAGGAACTTCTACTTTCCACAGCAACAATTATCGATCGGAGTGGAACAATCAAGCTGCCTCTTTGGAACGGCCAAATAGGCATGGTTTCGGTTGGCGACACATTACATATTGAAAACGCGCAACTAAAGAGGTTCCGAGGAGAACTCCAAGTCGCAGTTAGCAAGTTCACCACACTACGAATAGTCGAGAAAGAAGATAAGTCGAACAACTTGAGGTCTGCTTAGAGTTGTTCGGTCCGGATTCACTGATAGATTCCCAGCGCGGACTAGCGAGGTTGGCAAATAAGCTGGCTGCAATGTAGTCGGCCATGTCATACAGCATCGGGACTCGGTAGATTCCAATTCCTTGAGCCTAACCTTAACGCGCGCCAGCTTCTTGCAAAACTATCTTCTCCATGTCAATCTTGTGAAGTGGATTGATGAGCGCATTCTGTGTGGCAAACCTTGTTTGATGGCTGATAACGCGTTTGCGAGTAGGGCTATGAAGCAGAGGAGCACGTGC
>JALHTG010000039.1 GCA_022865705.1 Candidatus Bathyarchaeota archaeon
CTCGCCAATACCGCATAAAGAGTCCCAATCTCACTCGTCTTTCCTTCACCTCAAGAACAAGCGGGTGAGGTTGAGACTCTAAGACACAGCCAACAAAATCATGTCAAGAAAACGATTACTGCAACAGGCTCGCGCGCGCTACGAGAGCGAAGCTTTAACTCAACACCGATAGAATCGATTGCGATGATGCGGTTCAAATGACTCATTACTCGAAGAGCAGTGAAACGAGAGATATTGCAATGTTGGTTTGCTTGGCTAGTGTGGTGGCGGCTACCAGGATCGTGTTGGCTGGTGGTCCACCCAATGTGAAGCCTACCGCTTTTCTCAGCATTCTTGCTGGAATTATTGGGGGACCGACGTTCGGCTTCGCTGTTGGCTTTCTCGGCATCGCTGTCAGTGATTTGTTTTTCGGGGTTGGCCCGTGGACGTTGATCACTTCATGCTGCATGGGCCTCATCGGGCTCCTAGGTGGCTTCGTTGACCGTAACAAGTCAAGACTTGGTCTCGCAATCATGGGGTTCATGTGCACGGCGATATACGATGTTTTGACTTCGCTTTTGTTCGCCGTGATTTTCGGCTACTCGTGGTGGATGTCTATTGCGGCTCTTTACGTGCCGTTCTTGATGGGGAGCGTCTATCCTTTCGGTTTGATTCACGAGTTGACTACTGCTCTTCTCTTCGCGTTAGCCGGGCCTCCGTTGATTCGCCAGTCCATACGGATCATGTCACGGTGATGAGCAAACAACCAGCAATCAGCGTGCGCGCGCCTCAGTTAAATAAGTCGATTTACTTCTCAATACGCCTTGAGGAATTTCCGAGTGAGACTGGTGACGAAAATCGGTGGATCTCTATTCAAAGACGACCTCAACCACCAGAAAATCAGCGCCCACGCGCAGGTGTTGAGAGAGATTCGGAGACAAGGCCACCAGATCGTCGTTGTTGCTGGAGGAGGAGAGATCGCGCGTAAGTATATCGAAAGCGCGAGGTCCTTGGGCGCAAGTGAAGCCGAATGCGATCAAATGGGCATATACGTGACTCGACTCAATGCAAGACTCCTGATTTCGGCCCTCAACGATGATGCGTTTCCTGAAGTGCCGGAGACTGTGGAAGAGCTTCGCAAGTACTTTGCGATGGGAAAGATCGTTGCAATGGGTGGTCTCACACCGGCTCACTCAACAGACGCCGTCGCAGCGATAGTCGCGGAGAGCGTCAACGCAGACCTATTTGTTAAGACAATCGATGCCCCCGGGGTCTGCACAGAAGACCCAAAGAAGCATCCTGGTGCTAAGAAGCTGGACGAGATTAGCGTCGGGAAGCTGCTGGAGATGCTGCAGAAGAAATCTCTTGTTGCAGGAGCCTACGAGTTGATTGATCCTGTCGCAGTGAGAGTAATCGAGAGATCAAAGATTCCTACTTGGATAGTTCCGGGAGATGACCCAGCAAACATAAGGAGAGCGCTTGATGGGGAAAACGTTGGAACGAAGGTAGTCCCGTAGTCTATGCAGTTCTGCCTGATGCCTGTTGCTTTTTCTTCTGATTTCTACGCCTTGGATCTTTAGTCGGGTTAGGTTTGCTGTTGACCGATGACGTGGCGCGCGCGGTGCCTCCGAGTTGAGCCTGAACCTTCCTTCCGAGCCCCCTGAACATGTCTCGTCTGGCCACGAGCACGACTCCAGCAGCTCCTACCGCGGCAACGACGGCGAAGAAGATAAGAACCATATTGTAGTCGCTGCCCCACGACGCGTTCACGATGTGTGCTCTATCCATCGTGATCGTGGCTTTGGGAGTGTTCGCCGTTGAATCTGCAGTCCAACCATTGAAGACATATTTGCCTCCCAGAGTGCCCAAAGGTTCCTCCATCGGGACCTCAGGGGTCACAGAGAACTCGGTGACAGAGTCTGCGTCATGCCAACCTTCTCCAGCCGTGACTCCGTGTTTCGTTTCCACGATCAGATAATACTGCGTTCTCCAACTCGCGATCAGGGTCTTCGGTGCATCCATCATAATCGCAGCCGGATTTGAACTGCCTGTCGCTGCTCCCTGCCACTCCAGAAACACAGACCTCGAATTCTTCTCAACTACGTTGCATGGAGACGACGCTGTCACCGAAACGCTCGTCCCGCTATCAACCCATTGAGACGTCTTATCTACTTGTCCGCCTTTCGCGTCAACTGTGAGCAAGTACTGAGTTTTCCAGTTAGCTGTCACAGCCTTCGGTGAATTCATTGCAGCTGAACCTGTCAGAGCATTACCAGCGTAATCACCGGACCAAGAAGTGAAAACCCGTCGGGTTCCTTCACCGTCCCCCACTGGAGACGTCACAGAGAATGTGGCTGTTTGGTCTCTGTCATACCAGCCTCCTCCGGCAGCCTGGCCATACGGGGAATTGACACTCAGTTTGTACTGTGTCACCCAACTTGCCTCAATCATTTTCGGCGAATCCATGTAGACAAGAGTCGCAGGGTTGGTTGGACTGTCTCCTGAGACTCCACCGATCCACCTGTCGAATCGATATCGTGTATCCCCGGTTTCTTCGACCGGAGTGACGACAGCGATTCGCGCAACCGACCCAGCAAGATACCAACCTGTCCCTAGCGGATTTCCCTTGTCAGACTTGACATAGAGGAAGAACAACGGATCATATCTGAAGGTTAAGGTGGTGGGGGTGGTTGTGTTCGCTGGTACTGTCTGAGAGTAATCGCGACAGACGAAAGCCACACCGTTGTAGCCGTAGGACCCCCAGAAAGGCCCCTGATACGTGTAGTAGGGATATCCGTAGTAGGGGTACCCGTCAGGCGTGTGGTCATCCGCTGATATGATCGACCCATATGTCGTGTTGAAAGACAGAGTTCCTTCGCCGTAGACTGTTCCCATCAGATGACCACCTGCGTAGACCCTTGTACCAACGTTCGTGTAGACTCCAACAATCCTAACAGAAACATTATACCAGCTAATCGCCTCACTGGGCTTGGTCTCAAAACCAACTGCCAAACCCATGACAACGAGTATAATCAGGAGTTGGACGCGCCTGAGTCCCGGCGAGGCTTTCATGAACAGCAACCTCTATACCGGGTGGTCTGCTCTTCCCCCTTTTTACTTTTTCGCATCAATCATCCATAAAGGTTCAACATCCCGTCCAAGAGCACATTCCTCAACTCGAGGATGTGAGGCAATGTCTTCATTGTACTGCGGCTTCTCATAGAGGTAACAGCATTGGAACGTGCCGTTGACCTGATCTCAAAACTCATTCGACAAATGAGCTCACAAATCCTCATACTAAGCGAACGCTCAAAACTTCCCCACAGAATAGACTCCTACCTCTCACCTCTGAGAGACAACCTGCGTTCGAGAAAGACAAGAGTGGAGAGCACTTTTCACAATGAACTGAATGCTCTACGGAACTTCTTCCAGCAAATGACGTTCCTCAGTCTGACCCTCGCGTTCATGATCGGCTTGATTCTAGGCGGAATCTTGAGCTCAGAACCAGCGGTCTTCATCATCCTGACCCTGGCCCTGGGTTTTCCCGTAGCCATCGCCTATGGTAGTGTAAACGGGGTTTCGCCGATTCTTTCAACATTTGCCGCAGTCTTTGTGAACTGTCTAATGGCTTACGCGTCGCTTCGAATCATTCGGCTGATCGAGGCAGATTCGCGCATTGCACCCTATGTGGATCGAATTCGATCCAAGTACACGAGCACCTCTAGGCGTCTTCTTTCGCATGCTGGCCGGTTCGGAGTTGCAGGATCTCTGGCGATCTTTGCCTTCCTGATAGGCTGGTGGGTGGCTGCCGTGGTGGCTTACATCCTTGACGTTGAGATGGGTACGGCCATGAGAGGGATGGTAGCCGGAACACTAGTCGGAGGGTTCACATCTCTAGCCATGTATCAGGGATTACTGGTCGCTGTGCCAAATCCCGGCATCATCTCACTCATATTCGTCACCGTCTTCGTTGTGTCAGCATATTTGACGAGAAGAGCTGGTCGTCGCAAGAAGAACGGCACCGCTTAGCTTAGGCATGTAACTCTTAAATGGGATCAACCCAACTCTACTTGCTGATGCGCCTTGATCAGAAAGACACTCACAAACATTCTACGAGGCTTGCGTTCTGGAGTGGGTGAGATGCTGCAAGAGACCATTCTCGGTTACGTCCATGGCGTGATACGAGGCGTTCTCAGAAGATTGGTTTTTGCCCTCGTTGGAGCGCTTCTTGCTTCGTTCGGGATTGTTTGCATCTTATTGGGGTTGGTCAAGTTCCTTACGCTTCTCGTACCAGAATGGATGGCTTGGACCATCATAGGCTCACATGCGCTGCTGATTGGAGTTCTAGTTGTAATAGTCTCGATGCCGCGTCGAAGATGATCGCTCAGACCCGGCGTTGTCGTTTCCTGTTCCGTCTCATCCAGGAAAAACTGTTCTAGACTAAAATAGATTTTTGAACGTCTGGTATATCCCGAACAAGACGAGAAAGACAGCGAATATTCTCTGCAGCATTTTGACCTCCAATCTTCTGGCAATATGCGCTCCAACCTGCGTGCCGACGACTATCCCTAGAGCCAGCATTAAAGCTGCTTCAAAGACAACGTTTCCTTGAAGAATATGGTTGGCGGCGCCTGTTACCGAAGTGAAAATCATCATGAACATGGAGGTTGCAACAGCAAGATGCATCGGCATCGTCAAAACAAGGACCATCACGGGCACCGCGACTGCTCCCCCACCAACCCCCAAGAGACCTGACGCAAACCCGGCGAGCACGCTTAAGAGAATGCTTGCGACCACGTTCACCTCATATTCAAAGATCTCTCCTTCTGCGTCACGAATCCTACGCGCCCATCCCCACCTCCTCGGTCCACTCTTCTTCCGCGCCGTCTCCGAACCCAGAAACATCCTCAGCGCTACTGCAACGAGGAATATCCCAAATATCGCTCCCAGAGTCTTGTCAGGCAAAAGCTTTACAACAGAAGACCCAAGAAGTGCCCCTGGAACACTGCCAACTGCCATAACGAGACCCAACCTGTAGTCGATCCGCTTTTGTCTCACATATGCAAATGTGGACGAAAAAGCTGTGAAGACGACCATGACAAGACTTGTTCCGACAGCAAGACGCATCGAAAACCCAAAAACCATGTTGAGCATCGGGACAACTATGAAGCCGCCTCCGACTCCGATCATTGAGGAGAGTATGCCTACCAAGAAGGCAAAGAACGACATCAGGACAAACTGGAGCATTCTTCTTTCAACTCGTTTTGAGTCTCATCGTGAATGAAGCGTTGAGCTACCCATATCCGTCGCTTATAAGAACTTCCAGCAGGAGATTAATACGATCCTTCTATGACCTCTCAGCCTTAACGAAAAAGCGGGAGAGCTCACGATAGGTCTGGAGCGCTTCTTCCTCCGTCACTACTCTCTTAATCAGCATTCTTCCATTTCTGAACAGACTAACCTCCAACTTGCCATACTGAAAAACTATCACAAATGAAGATCTTGCCAAGATTTCACATCC
>JALHTG010000040.1 GCA_022865705.1 Candidatus Bathyarchaeota archaeon
AGTCCTGTGCGGTCTTGCCTAGAACTTCATCTTTCCGTTTCCCCAGAAAAGCGCAAAATGGCTTGTTGACAAGCGCATACCTGTAATCCCTATCCTTGACGAATGCGACGTCTGGCAGATTATCCACCAAAGTCTCTAGGTTAGTCAGAGAGCGTTCTCGAGCGGTCGCCTCTCTTGCTTTCACTGGCCTCAGCCTCCTCCTGGTTCTCTTGAGACGTCTGCCAACCCTCAAAAATAAACACCGAGAAATGATGTAAAAGGGCCACTGGTAAGAGCTTTTCGTAGAGTCAAACATGTCCTGATGATCTGGTTAGCGCGCGCGCTTATCCTAGCGCACGACACGTTCGTTAACGGTATGTCTTGCTCTGACGGACTAGCGTTTATAGAAGCGCGAACGCGCGCACTAAACGGTGGATGATTGGTCGATCTTTATGAGGCTCGCAAAGTCTGAAAAGGCTGTGAGCACTGTCATCGCTACACTTCTGATGATAAACATAGCATTTGTGACAGGGGTCATGGTATTCGCGTGGGGTCAAGGCCTAATGGGGGCTTTTACCGCCCAAAGCAGAGTTTACTTTCTTACCCAAGGAGAAGCCATACGAGAGAAAATCCTACTAGTCAATCTCAGGTACCTCACGAGCCTCCCCTACCAGTACCAGCTGAATATAACTGTGCGCAACGTTGGCTACATAGAGGCACGAGTAGCCGAAATATACCTTAATGATACTAAAGTCCTCTCTCAGGTAAGCCTAGCCTGGAAGAATGATGGCACACTCGTCTCTGCCATAGCCGGAAAGTATTTGATTCCTGTGGGCGACGCAGTAACGTTTGCCTTCGCTAGTTATCCCCAGTCGCCGAAACCGAACGTAGGAAGTCGGCTCGGTGTAGTAGCTGCGACTGATAGAGGAACTCGTGCATTCGAGGAATGGGGAGTCGCTGGCTAGGAGGCATGCGCATGAGAATGTGGAATAGCCGAAAGGCATTTAGCGGCTCCATCAGTGCTGTGTTTGTCGTCCTTCTTTTCCTTCTCGTCGCATCTTCACTAGTATCCTTTCGGTTCGCTGAAGATGGATACAATAGTCTGGTGAACGATAGAGCTCAGAGAGACTGGGAGCGCTACAATGAAAGACTAACTATTTCAACAGCTGTGAGAAATGCTACTGGATTCCTTGACGCGTCAATACAAAATGTCGGCGCCGTGACAGCCCATTTGGTCACCTTATACGTCTCAGCTTACGATACCAGTAGTAGCCCGAAATGGCAGCTCCAATATTCCATGAGCATATGGATAGGCCCAGGAAACATAACATACAATTTCGGGCAAGCGAAAGCTAAATTCACATACACTCCGATCATAACGCCAGGCCAAGCACAACAACCCAGATATGCCGTCTCATTGGGGGAGGGGAGCCTAACCTATGTCATCAAGCTCGTAACAGAGCGAGGCAACATCGCCACATACATCCTCCCACCAGGAGCAGAGTCGCAATTTCCCGGAGTAGTGGTAGTCCCCGGCAGTATGAGCATCAATTATGTAAATCCGAACATTGAAGATGATTGGACACGTCCTTACGTCAATTACCAAGTCTTACATACTCAGCTTGACGCCAAGAATTTCTATGTTAGGGCAAAGTTTATCAATAATTGGAATCGAGCAATAACCATTCAACAGGGCACTATTCTATTTCAGGTTTGTGTGTCAGGAGCTAATCAAAAGATATTGGGGTTCGGTGGCGTTCTCTTTGCTGCACCAACGACATGGAATCCAGGGGAAGAAGTTTTAGTTGTGTTTAGATGTTCTTCGTATAGTGGTTGGCAGAACTATGGGCAGTTGGGGGCGGCCATATTTGTCGATGGGCGAACACAAGTTCCTTGGACAGGTAGTAGTGGATTCACTTCGAGCAAACCTACTAGCGGTCAAGAGTTTTTTAGTGGAGCAGTTCTGATAGACGGATTACTAGTTTATCAATAGTCAACGTATGTTACGCAACTCATGTGTGGTCATACACATGTTTGATGTGCACTGTATTCTCAATCTGAATTAGGTGCTTCTGTTACTCCACAGCATTGATGAACACAGCGAATAATCAGTGGCCCGAACCACAGTACTAGAAAGCGCACGCGCCAGATGGGTAATGTCCGACTCTTGACACGAGGGAGAGATGCATCATTCGGACTTGTTACGACGCTGCACGCGCTTAGGGTCGATTGAGCTATGGCATGCGCACACGACCATTCTTAACGCCTGATCGTTTGCTTCGATCATACTTGTTGAAATAGGAAGTCCTTGACAATGACTCAGGAATGGTGTCTTGAATGATGGATGCAGTCCTTGACTTGGGTGCATTCGTTCTGTCACTATTCTTTCTGAGCTACTCAGCTTACAGTGACTTGAAGACACGGGAAGTGTCTGATAGGGTTTGGGTAACCTATCTTCCCTTGGCGATTTCGATCTTGTTTATTAGGTTGGTCTTAGCTCCCGATTTGCTGATCATGTCAATTGCTTCGGTGTTCGTCGCATTGTGCCTTTCTTTCCTAGTTTTCTACATGGGTCTATTTGGCGGAGCTGACGCGAAAGCTCTCATCTGTCTCAGCATCGCTCTTCCAAGTTACCCCTCATTCTGCAAGCCGCTCCTGACAGTGCTGAATCCACTGTTTCCTCTAGCCATACTTTACAATAGCTATCTATTCTCATTATCTACAGTTGCTTACGTGGTTGTCAGGAACCTGACTTGGAAATACAAGACTAGACGTGGGCTCTTCGAAAACTACGAGGCTGCTCCTCTCCTAACGAAAATCGCCACGTTCCTAACAGGCTACAAGACTCGCTTCAAGGTTCTAAAGGACAGAGTGTACCTTTATCCAATGGAAGAGATCTTGCGAAACAATGGCGGATTCTCAAGAAGACTCAAGCTGTTTACGCCAGCGGATATCGAACGGAACGACCTCGTCAGAGATCTTGAGGGTTGCCTTATGAATGATGAAGAAGTATGGGTCACTCCGGGTATTCCTCTGCTGGTCTTTGTCTTGATAGGTTTAGTGTCGACCACACTCATAGGTGACGTCCTGATCTGGATAGTAATCCAAGGAGTCTCGACGGTCATTCGATAGTGGGCTTCTGATCATCTGAAACACTCTGGGCCACGCGCGCTTCAAAGTAGTATACGCTAGGGGAAAGGTACTCCTGACTCCTCCAAATTGATGTTCATCTCGGTCTGGTCGTTGGTCACAACATGGAGTGTCACACTCTTGTATCCAGAGACTGAGTAGGTTACTAGTGCACCTGCGCTTGGAGGTAGGTGTAGAGCATAGTCTCCGTCGAATGTGTAGGCGGTGTAGCTATTCGTTTTGACTTTGACCCAAGAAAGGGTAACAACAGGAGGGACCCCCGTGAAGGTATCGCCCGTCACAATTCCGTAGATTTTGATCATTCGCTCTGCGTGAAAGTTGACGCCTACCTCAAAACTAAGTCCCTGAAGATATGCGTTGATCGGCATGGGTTGGTAGAACTTTCGATCATAGCCGAATATGGGGATATTGATCCTGTAAGTTCCCGTATCCAGCCCATAGTCTTTCCACTTAATCCCATTTTCATCTACATAGAAGAAATGGCCTCTGCTGTGCAAACCGTAGGTGTTGAAGCTGAATAGTGAGGTGCCCACTGTTGCGTTGACAACATCTGTGCCCTTGAGAACATTGTTCAGAAGGACTTCTGCTCTCATGGTTGCGTTTTCTGTCAGGCCAATAAACAGTCCATTCGTCATGAGAGGAACATTTCCATGTATCCCACATCCGATTAGGAGGGGCACATATGATCTTGCAAGAACACCTGGGTAGATATTTATCAAGAGTTCACGTGGCTGTATGTAACCATAGGTATGGGCTCTCAGAGTGTGATTACCTGTCTTCAAGGTTGTAGGCACATACCCCTGAAGGGTCATTTCGTCTATTGTCCAGTTATGTCCAGTGAAATTCAAGGTCGCCATCGCATCAGATACTCCCGGAGATCCTAGCTGGAGGACTGATTCCGCGTATCCAACCTCACCGCCCCACGCATCATAGAAGTAGACCCGAAGTACCGGTGAAGGACTCAGATCCATGTGCCTCCATGGTTGAGACGCCTGGGCCATCCTTGTCCCAGGTTTGTTGTTCCACGAGCCGACTGTCACTTGTGCCGCACCTCCCCTGACCATGTTGACGGTCACCGTTTCGTTCCCTCCCTCTCCAACAGAGACCTCTCTCACTTCTCCCGGTAAGTAGCCTCGAATCCACACACGTATCACGTACGTCCCAGCTTCAAGCCCATAATCCCACGGACTGGGACCAGGACTAGATCCCACTGCCCACACACCGGAATAGGAGCGGTTGTAGTGCTCGCTGAATCCAAGCACGTAAAATCTTAACAGAGGAGTCTGGTCGCCCGATGAACAATCTGCGTATTGGACAACGCCATTTTGGAAGGTTCGATTCAACACTACTAGACCTCGGAGAACGCCATCGCTATACGCGTGAATCAGCACGTTGCCGCCGAACTGCCTGCCAGTCACGGAGCCGAAGGTTGCGGCCTCACCTTGGCGCGGGTTTTCCAGTGCGCCGGTCAAAGAGCCGAGCAGTTTTATCTTTCCTGACACTACTCCGCCGTACGGAAGTGTGGATACTCCGACGTTAACCATAGTGTTGTAGCCTGCGAAAATCGCTTTCTTGATTTGGCTTTGAGGCAGCACAAAGCCGTAGACCCAGATTTTCACAGTGTAGGTGTCTGGGCCAAACCCAGCGTACTCGGTTCCTTTCGCCGGATAGCCCACATACGTTGCGCCTTCTCGCACAACCATGGCGTAGTTCTCGGCCGGGATGTTGTTGGATTGGTAGGTTTTTGATGCCACGATTTCCCCTTTGCTGTCGTAAGCCTCTACTGTGTAGTTGAGTCCCGGATACTTGAGCGCTGCAAGATAAGGTGAGTCCAATGGGCGAATCGGATTGCCGAGTCGATCAGTATAGGCTATGGTTCCCTTTATTGTGCATCCGCGGAGAAGAGCAAACCTAGGAACTGCCACCCCTAGACCTTTGTTCACTCCAACCGTGAAGGTGCTGGTAGTTATCGCATAGGCGCATCCTGTTTCTGAGAAGTTTCCAGCCGAACCTTCAAGACGATATTCGCCGGCATAGAGCCCAGTAACGTTGAAGAAGCCTGTTGAAGAATTTACATACCCCATCCCGATCGTTCCCGTACTTGTTTCAATCGCGTAGACGACCCCTTTTGCCTTGATCGGTTTTCCATATATGTCGTCATAGATGTATCCTGTGATATGGCCAGGGTCTTCTCTCATGCTAACTGGGACCTGCACAACTTTGTCAGGCAACAGTGGAAAGATAGGCCTGTTGTTAGAGCCCATTTTCTTTGCGACATAAACTGTGAAGTTGTAGATGCCAGCTATGTCTGGAGCATTCAGCCCTTGTAACAGCACATATTTCGGATCTGTGAAATTGTAGAATATCGCTTTCCAACTGGGAGGTGAGTATTTCGGAGGATTCCATATCTCTATGGTGTAGGGCGAATTCGCATCGTAGGGATAGTGTAATGATTGGTCGATCACGGAGTAGTAGAAGTAGTCATTTGATATATCCGATGTCACGTGAGAAGTGTCATTCTCAGTCGTTCCTTCAAGGAAAGCTCTGGGAACCCCCACTCGCACGGCCACACCTGGATCCGTAATGTCGATCTTAACGTCACCAGTCGTGCCGAAGAAAACACCCCATCTCCTAGAGGGCTTTACTGCAATGTACCCGAAAACGTTCAGAGCTGGCACTAGGCTCAGGGTGAGAATCACTGTGAGAATGGCCCCGAGGAATCTCACTCTGAACTGTCTCCAACTCGTATTTGCCCGTAGGGGATGTGGAAAGTCCCTTTCTTGGTACATTGGCTGTCTTATCATGACGTACTATTGCTTATAGAATTCGCGCCCAAGTAGTGTCCAGAACACACACGAGGTGAGAGAACAAATTGAGAATTGGAATGAACAGGAGAGCAGTGTCACCAGTAATAGCGACACTTCTGATGATAGCAATAGCTGTTGCATCAGGAACATTGGTCTATGTCTGGTCTATGGGAATTGTCGGCACGTTGCAGAGTTCAGGCGGACAGCAGACAAAGCAGCAACTCATGATGGAAGCCTACCAGGCAACGGGCACTATTACGTGGACATTCAACCTTAGGAATCCGGGAAGCGCAACTCTAACGGTTGCTGCAGTGTATGTGAGCGGCACAAGTTGCACGACGTTTACACCCAGCCCCTTTACCCTTGGACCCTCTGATGCCAAGGCATTGGTAGTGACAATCCCTACAGGGCTTGTGCTTGTACAAGGTGTCGGGTACCCAGTGAAAATAATCACGGTGGATGGTGCGGTCTTCACCTTCACTGTGATCGCAGGAAGAAGCGAATAGACGGAACAGTTGAATCTCCCATACGAGCACCCCATGGATGCGACGCCGGAGTGCCGGCGGCATCCTTTTTCAACTATCTCGCACACGTTGAGTGCTCACTTGGAAGCAGATTCCCAGCAATCTAGCGCTTCGTCAGTGAAAAGAGTGATGACACTCCGCTTCGGAGATGATTGTGTTGGTTGAGAACCAAGCTAGGTTTGAAGAGAAAAAGGTAGAAGAGTCGATTTCGCCTAGGGAAGTCTTCCCACTGAAAGTCTTCCCTCTGAAAGAACCACACACTTACGTGGCCATCACAAAAGATTCTGAAACAGGTGGTTTGAGATATGTCATCATGGAGCCGACTCTTAGTGAGGGAGAGAACGAGGCGTTAAGAAGAATCAAAGAGATATTCTACGAAACCCTTGACATGGATCTCAACCGTTTTGGATCGAGAGAGGAAGCGGAGAAATACCTACGAAACGCGGCAAAAATAATCATACAATCGTACCAGATCGAATTGGATCCCGGAGCAATAGACAAACTGGAATACTATCTAGTGAGAGATCTAATCAACTACGGGAAGATCGATCCCCTAATGCACGACCCCATGGTGGAGGACGCGTCGTGCGACGGCCCAAAGACGCCCATATACGTTTGGCATAGACAACACGAGTCACTCCCCACCAACATAGTGTTCGAGGAGGAGGAACTCGACGCATTCGTCGTCAGATTGGCATACATGGTGGGCAAGCACATTAGCATTGCGAGCCCTATACTTGATGGAAGTCTGCCAGACGGTAGCAGAATCCAGCTCACTTATGGAAAAGAAGTGACAAGAAAAGGAAGCACCTTCACGATTAGACGATTCAGGGCGGAACCTTTCACGGTTGCTGATCTCATTTCGCTTGGAACCATGACGTCTGAGATGGCTGCTTGGTTTTGGCTCATTATGGAGAAGAAGTCAAACATCCTGATAGGCGGGGGAACGGCCTCCGGTAAGACCACCACTCTGAATTCTCTTTCTAGCTTCATCCCTCCGGACGATAAGATCATTACCATAGAGGATACAGCCGAGCTTAATCTACCACATGAGAACTGGATATCTTCTGTCGCCAGAGTCGGTTTCGGCCCTGCTGGTAGCTCCGCTGAGATCAATCAGTTCGACCTATTGAAGGCTGCGATGAGGCCGAGGCCTGACTACATAATTGTTGGTGAGGTGAGAGGATCAGAGGCTTACACTCTGTTCCAGGCCATGGCAACTGGCCATGGAGGTCTTTCAAGCATTCACTGTGACTCAGTTCTGGCAGCGTTCAACCGTCTTGAGTCAGAGCCCATGAATATTCCTCATACGCTCTTGACGACAGTGAATGCTGTGGCTATGCAAATGAGAGTCAAGATTGGGGACAAGGTCGGCAGGAAACTGAATCATGTTGTCGAGGTTGTGGGTTTGGATCCTGTTTCAAAAGAGATTCTCACTAATGAAGTCTTCAGGTGGGATCCGAAGAGCGATACGTTTGATCATTCTGGACGGAGCATAATCCTGGAGAGAATCATGGAACGTCACGGTCTGAGCGAGCAGTACTTGAAGAATGAGATGGAAAGACGCAAAATCGTATTGGATTGGCTCATCAAGACCAAGTTGAGGTTCGATCAGGTCGGCAATGTAATCAGAGACTACCATAATGATCCGGAGAAGGTTGTGGAAAAAGCTTCGCTGGAGTTGAATGTTTGACTCAAGGAGATGCAGTAGAGGACTTTGCAGTTTCCTCCATCTTGTTTGCTCCTTACAGATTGATTGGTAACAGACTGGTGAAGCTTCTTCCTTTCTTTGAGAGTCTGAAAGGGAACCTGATAAGATCCAATTTGAAAATCTCTTTACCTATCTACGCAGCTTACATGCTATTCTTCTCGGCCGCGGCTTTCGTCGCCGTCTTTGTAGTCACAGCCATTCCCGGATTTATCCTCGGAATCTCAATCATGCCCTTATTGGCTTTGGCGCTAGCTTTCGGTGTGCTGGCAGGGGCATCGACGTTCACAACACTATATGTGTATCCCTCAATCGTGTCAGATTCAAGAAGCAGACATCTGGACGAGGAGCTTCCGTATCTCGCGATCCACATGGCGGTTCTATCCCAAGCAGGTATGCCCCCTGAACGAATCTTGAGATCAGTTTCAATGATTGGATCCAAAAAGCTCCAAAGTGTAGCCGCTGAGGAAGCTAGGAATATGGTGAGAGATGTCAACCTACTTGGTCTCGACGTCGTGTCATCAATGGCGAGAAGTGCCAGCAGGTCACCTTCAAGGAAGTTCGCAGAGTTGCTGAAAGGACTAGTTTCAGTTACAGAGTCTGGGGGAGACATGACCAGATACTTTCTGTCTGCCGCCAAGGGTTACATGGACCAGGTTAGGATCTCAGCAAGGCAGCTCTCTGAGGCTTTGGGAAATATCGCGGAGCTCTATGTGGCTATGATGGTTGTCTTTCCACTCATGATAGTGATAATGCTTGCAGTGATGGGTGTGCTAGGTGGCACTCTGGCTGGAGTAAGCATCATCATGGTCATGTATCTGGTGGCCTACGTTGCAGTGCCCGTCATGGCGACGATTGTGCTAGTCTTTTTGGACGGTTTGATGCCTCCGAGGTGAGCCCAATTGATGCGTGTACCTAGAACGGAGAAACGTCTGGTGTGGATCTTCTCTTTGGTCATAGGCGTCTTGTTGGAGGGTAGCGCTCTCTTGAACTTCTTCTTCTTCAAGATGCCATTGGTATTGAGACCAGATGACCTCGTGTTCCTGGGGCTAATTATCGCCCTTTTTCCACCTGCTGCCGTGAATGTTCTAGACGCGAGATGGAGGGCCGCGATCGACAAGAAGCTGCCGGAGTTCCTGATCGGCTTGTCGGAAGCCAGCAGCACTGGGATCACTTTGACTAGAGCCATTGAGTTGGCGGCTAAGAGAAAGATTGAACCTCTGTCCTCAGAACTGCGACGGATTGCGAATTTGATCTCTTGGGGACGCAGTCTTGACGATGCCTTGACGGAGTTTGCTGACAGGGTTGAGACACGCCTCGCTAGGAGAACTGCGATACTTGTATCAGAAATCAACCGTTCTGGCGGAGACATACAAGAGGTTTTGGAGACAGTCAGCAAACACATCAACGAGCTGCAGACTGTCGAAATGGAGCGTAAGAGCCTGATCAAACCCTACACAACCGTCATATACATTGCTTTCTTCATCTTTGTATTCATCGACATATTGCTGATTAGGACTCTGTTCAGTGAGCTGAAATCCATTCAGTCTCTCGTGACAGAGGGAGGAGGGCTGTTTCTGGGCAGTGCCGTGGATCTTCAACAGATCGAACTCGTTCTCTCCCAACTGACCATCTTGGAGGGTCTCTTTGGGGGGTTGGTGGCTGGCAAGATTGGTGAAGGATCCATTGGGGCCGGCCTGAAGCACTCGCTGATATTAATGACGTCGGGGTTCATGACTTTCTTCTTCCTAGTTTGGCACCGAATAGTATGACTGGTGGGATTCAGAAGTGCAAAAGTACCACATGAGTTCCGATGAATTGCAGAAAGATGGCTTGTCGCGCATTGGGTCCAGACGCATAGCGCGTACTGGATGCCGACTATGAGTATAGGGAGGCGCGAAACCTTGGCAAGAAGAGGAGATCGAGAAGAGATCGGACGGGTCATGTATGACTCGGAAAGACTTGGAGCAACGAGTTGCATGATAAGTGTGGATAAAGGGACGATCGCGAGAGGCACCTACGTGAAGATTGATGGAGAGGGGGGGAGATTCTACGTCGGCCAAGTTATTGACGGACCATACTATTTCGATAGCGAGGTCGGAAACCGCGATCCAGTGTACGTGGCAAGATTGAATGCAGTAGTCACGGGTGAGGTTCAAAGAGCAGTCTTAGATCGACCGAAACCAAAAGCCCCAGTCTGTCTGCTCGAAAAGGATCTCGTTCAGAGATTTCTCGGAGCTACTGGAAACATGAGCATTGGGAGATTGACCGGTCAGGAATCAGTGCAGATTGGATTAGACTCTGATACATTGACCAGACACGTAGGGATATTTGGCACGACAGGTAGCGGTAAGTCGAACACGATTCAGGTGATGATGGAGGAGGCGTCCAAAGCCGGGTTCTCGGTGTTGGTTTTTGACGTCGAAGGGGAATACGTGGCGATGGACCAACCCTCCGACAAGCTTCAGGGATTGCTGGAAAGGTTCGGCCTCAAGCCGACTGGCATAAGTGACTTGATGGTCTATGTGCCGCAGAATTCTAGGAGCCGCCGGAACGACGCTGTCAAGTTTGGCATATCGTTCGAAGATGTAGACTTACGTGTCTTCAGTGAAGTAGCTGGACTGAACAGTATGGAGCATATCTACTTTCTCGATTTGATCGAGAAGGTCAGGGCCGTGGCTCCTGCGTTCAGAGAAGTGACGCTCAAAGCAGTATTGGAACGTTTGAGCGCAAGATTACGGGCTCAGGCAGACAATCCGACCCTGCCGGGCATCGTGGCGGAAGCACATACGACACTCTACAGTAAACTCACAGTCATCGAAGGATTGAAGATCGTTGACACATCTGTCAAACCCATCAACGTGATGAATGTTCTGACTCCGAAAAAGATATCGGTGGTCGATTTCAGCGACGCATCAGACCCGGTCAAGAATATCGTTATCGCAGATCTACTAGATAAGGTGTTCAAACAGAAAATGGAAAATCCGGACACTCCGAAGCTTTTCATCGCCTTGGAGGAAGCGCACACATTCATAAGCATAGAGAGAAGAGAGCACATGATGGCAACACTTGTTCTCCTCCTTGAACTGGCAAGGAGAGGAAGAAAGAGGGGGATATGCCTGAATATTATCTCGCAGCAACCAGCTCGTCTTCCTCCGGAGCTTCTTGAACTGTGCAACACAAGGATCATGCACAGGATGAGCTCCGCAACCAACATAGAAGTCCTGAAGCAGTCGACAGGAAACGTTCCAGAATCCTTCTGGGACACACTTCCTTCGTTAGGCAGAGGAGAAGCCATCGTCGCCTCTCCGAGATACACCATGGCTGTGATCACGCAGATAAGACCTGCAGCATCAAGAAGACTGACGACTGAATGACAGGATGAGTGGATTAGAACTACTGAATGGAATGAACTGTCTTGCGAGAAGCATCCACACGGGTCAAGATAAGAACATCGGCAACTCATCATCTGAGACTACTATTGATTGTGGTCACAACGATCCTTGTGGCCACGTCTCAGTCACATGTGGCCTTTACCCAAGAGACAAACATCGTCGTTTCTAACGGCAAGACTAGGATCATCGAGAATATCCCAGCCATACTGACTGGAGACATACTTGTCGAAAAGAACAGCACATTGGTGATGCGGAACGTAATGCTGCAACTGTCCGTCAGAGGCGAGAGAGCTTACAATATCACTGTCAAGGATCGCTCAACACTAGTATTGAGAAAAAGCAACATAGTTTCGCTTCACACCGCATCAAACATAACTGTGCGTGACTCCTCGACTCTGATTGTCGAAGACGGATCGTCAGTAAGTGGATTCCAATTCCTCAGGTTTGAGAATGCCTCTCTAGTATCATTGCAGGGCACGGCTTTGGGAGTATCGTACATAGTCGGTTCAATGAACAAACTGGAGTTGCTACGCGTGGCCGCGGTTGGAAGTACTGTGAATATCACATCGCCTACAGCGTCGATCGACACAACAGCGCTAGGCGATCTGGACTTGCGTACTACGCAATTGGACGCTAGAAGCCTTCGAACAAGAAATCTCAGGGTGCAATGCACAAGAGCGAGACTAAACGACATACAAGCTCAGAGGATGAGCATTAATGCGACTGAAGAAGTCTATGCTTCAGGCGTCAGAGTCACAACATCAAATGTGTACGCGCTCGTCAACACCATGATCACCGACTCAACTTTCGGAACGTTAACCTTGGGGCTGCGAGGCCAACTATACAACGTAACAACGTCGCGCTCTCCCCTAATCAGATCTGGAGGAATGATATACACTTATCAAAACTCTACCATAAGACGGTACTGGAATCTGAAGGCCAACGTTACTGACATAACCATGATGCCGGTACCTGCGACCATCGAAATCAGAGATCACAACATGACGTTGGTTGACTCTGCAAAAGTCGGTGTGGACGGAACGGTCTCCAAGCCAATCTTATCAGAAATAATAACGAACTCTGTGCCAACATTCATTGGAAACTACAAGATAAGCGCACATTTCAAGTCATACGCGACGAACCCAGAGACAATTGTACTAGACACCAACAAACGAATGAACCTCGTGTTTGCAGATGAAATCCCCGGCCTAGCTTCTGTAACATTAACGATCACGCCTCAGCTTATTCTGACCGGTGACAAAATTACGGTCAAGGGGAAGATACGCGTCCCCGTGAAGGACAACATTGTTGAACTAACATACCTTACCCCCGATGGATCGAAACTGACTCGAGCGGCCACGACCAACCAGGACGGGGCGTTTACTCATGAACTGAATGTGGATGTAGGTGGAAAATGGAAAGTACAAGCCTATTGGTTAGGAGGAGAACCTTATTCTGAAGGCATCGCTCCCATCAGCAGGCCCATGACGTTCGAAGTTCTATCCAGACAGTCAATGCTCAATCTGGTTGTGTTCATGATTCCTATTCTGATAGTCTTGATCGTAACGATAGTCGCAATCGCACTTCTACTCTTGAAGAAAAGAGGACCTTCACCCGTTCTGCGCCCAAGAAGACCTAAGCGTAGCTGGCACATACGGCGCGCACGAACTAAACAAACCCCATAATTGCGTTTGGGGGCTTTCAGACTTAGTCTCCAACTACCTGACGAGAATGCGATCAGTAATGGTGCGGTGCGCGCGTCTTATCGAGAAAACTGATACTAGTTTTGAGTAGTTGCCGTGCGCTAGAGCATCAAAAAAACACCCGCAATGGTTATTTCCCATCCGACTACTGTACTGGTGCTGCGGGCCGGTAGTTCAGCCTGGTATGCCATCGCAAAATGGGCCAAAGAACGTCCGGTTTGCAAGGCTAGCAGCCCGGGAAACCGGAAGGTCGCGGGTTCGAATCCCGCCCGGTCCACCACAAACATTATCCAGGTCCTTTTCCACCCAACAGAACTAGTTGGTGCAGTACTCATTTCGAATCCAATTCTGACCGTGTCTTTGCGGTAGATCCGCCGGAACCCAAGAAAGGCCGCCCTAGCAGCAGACATTGACGATTTTGCCCGCATCTCTGAAGACTGCTGGCATTCACGATGACCCAGAGTATCCTCTGCCTCTACGAAAGAGATCAGTAACATACACTGTCTGTCCTTGAACTGCGTAGATTGCTCGATAGTCGCCGATTCTGAGCCTGAACAGGTCTTCCCTGCCTTTGGTTCCCTTTAGTCTGACTATGTCGGCGCCTGTTCTTGGTTTATGTGGGTCAGTCTCAAGAACGTGGAGTGCTCTGACAATTCTGGATCGTTCTTGAGGATTCATCCTGGAAATTGTCTTTGCGACCACTCTATGAAGCTGCACTTGGTAGTGCATTAGATCTCGTCCAGAGAGACGAAAGCCTCTTTGTCCTTAAGACGTTGATACTGCATTTCCGTGAACTCTTCGTATTCGGCCAAGACCATTAGTCGCTTCAGTATCTGGTCGTAGGTCTCTCCTTTCTTTCCTAAAGAGCGCAAACGCTCTCTTGTTTCCTTCTCTACCAAGATTGTTGTAGCCACTTCGAATCATCAATATATGTGATGCTATATGTTACTTATATCTTCTTATAGTAACTCTACTCTACCATTTCAACCGGTTGAATGGCACCTTACAGCACACGACCGAGTCCAGCACAGCAACTGATCATGACTAATCTGGTCTTCGATGCATCACTGCTCACGATATCCACTGACAACCTAGACGATGAGGACCTGAGGAAACCCAGGAGATGGAACATCGGAGCGATCGCCAGATTCAGCGTATTCTTCGGCCTGATCAGCTCGATCTTTAACGTTATAACGACCAGTTCTTTGGTTTACCTGCTCGGTGCAGGTCCGGCACTCTTTAGGACTGGATGGTTCATAGAGTCGGCGCGCGCGCTTCATCATCATTCGGTGCTCTATTTGAATTTATCCCGCTTCCTTCTTGGTTCCTGTCACTGATCTTAGGAATACTGCTAGTCTACTTCCTTTTGGTTGAGATGATGAAGCACATATTCTTCAGTCGCTACGGAGTCTAGCCTGTTCATGTTTTCTCAGTGGGGCGAATTTTGGAACCAATTCTGGACGCGAAAACGAGTTGGACCCCGCCCGGTCCACCACTATAGCAGCGTGCGCTATTGGGCGCATGGCTCACTACAACCTGATGTCAAGAGTATTCCTATCTCATCATACGTGTTGTTCGTTATTTGGCTTGCCGTGTCAAATCGATCACAGTATCCTTCAAGGGCGAAAGCGCCACGCTAGTCGGAGCGGTGAATCCTGTCACGTGTGTGCTTGCAGGCCGACTCTCTGTATGATGAAACGGGCTAGATGTACGCTGGCACGATCTCATCGTGAACCGTGCCGTCTTGACTCTTGCACTTGATTTGCCAGTGTGGTGTCCAAGCCAGTGCAAACAAGCCCACTCGTACGTCCGTTCTGTTTGGTCTTATGGGCACCGATTCGAATTTGGTCACTGCGTCTTCCCACTGCCCAGTGATCTCAGAAGTCTGGTTCTGCAATTCCTGCTCCAATTCTTGCATCTCCTGCTGTAGCGCTTGCACTTCATCTTGCGCTTGTTTCATACTCATGGTGGCAGACTGGCTTTGCCGATACTTGCTGATGGCTGTTGAGGCCGCTCGCATCGACCGTCTCCCCATAAACATTCCCAATAATGATTCGCCGACTGAGACAGCGATCTCTCCTTTCCGGACTTGAGCGTCAGCCTGTTTCTTGGTAAGGGTATCTTCAGCACGACGCAGACGGTCATCAAGTCTTTGAAGACGATCTTCATAACGCTGCTTGACGTCGTCTACTTCACTGTCTCTGCGTTCGCGTGCGATCTGCTTCAGACGCATTTGAAAGTCGCGTTCATCCTCCTTGGGCTTCGAATAGGACTTGAGAACTGGGCTGTAAAGTAGAGTGATGCTTCTTGAACGGTATAGATAATCCGTCATGCCACTTTGAATTGAGTTGAGTTTTCTCACTTCATTGATTGACTCAGGCAGCCTGTCAAAGCGAGCATTTGGCTCAGCACGATCCGTCAACTCCCCTAGCGTCAGGCTCAATGATACAGCCTGGCTCCAATCTGGCACTCCAACGCCGTCTGGCGCTCGAGCTAACAGAGCATAGTTCTCTTGTTCGTTCACACCAAGACGGTTATCGACAAAATTGATGCTGCCAATTCCGAGAACAGCTGGCTCATAAACCAAGCCACTGCTTTGAGCTTCGACTGGTCCTCCCTCGCGCCTCTCGAGCGCTCCCGTGACTTCTGCCACGCCTTTGCGGACAGGCACGTAGACCTGCCTTATTTCAGGAAGGAGAGGGGGAGTGGAGGGGGCCAGTGTGAGCTGTGTTGAACCCGGAGAAACAGGTTGCGTGCGGGTGATGCTCGTCTTTGCCGCCGGTGTGGTGACCAGCTTGTCGGGCTGACGACTACTCATCAATTGCTGCACTTGGGTACGAGTCAATGGGCCGCGCAGATAAGACAAAGCCCATCGTGTCTGAAACACCGCTGGCACATCTTCGTGTACATTGTGTAGAAGGAAAATACGATTTTGCAGGCTAGAGATAAGGCGATCAATCTCGTTCCGATTCAGACTCTGTCCCGCTTGGGCAGAGGCGGAATCAAGACCATCCAATAGCCGTTCCTTGTCTCGCTCAGCTTGCAGACGACCGATGAACCACGCTCCTGCATTTGTTAGTCCCTTGTAGTCCAGGTCAACTGGATTCTGTGTAGTCAGGACGATGCCGATGCCGAAGGCCCGAGCCGTCTTTAGCAAACTGAGCATTGGCCGTTTACTAGGTGGGTTTGCAACTGGAGGGAAGAACCCGAAGATCTCGTCCATGTAGACTAGGGCACGCAGACTGGTAGTGCCAGGTTGGGTACGCATCCAAGTTATGATCTGATCAAGCAGCATAGTCACAAAGAACATGCGCTCAGCATCATTCAGGTGTGCTATGTAGAAGATTGAGTGACGAGTCTTGCCATCTGGGCTACTGAGGAACCCGGGGATATCGAGAGGTTGGCCTTGTAGCCAGCTCTGAAAACCACGTGCAGCGATGATGTTGTTAATCTTCACCGCCAACTCAAATCGATCCTTCGGCCGGAAGAACGTGTCTACGTCGAAGACACCTATCTGGCGAACGGGCGGGTTCTGAACCGATGAAATCAGTTTGGCAAAATCCAAGTCTTCGCCTTTTCGCCAGAAATACTCGAACAGGTTTGATAGCAGGATATGCTCATTGGAACGAACTGGGTCTGCTTCAACACCTATGAGCGTCAGAAGTGCGTCAACCGTTCCCTGCACCTGCTCACGTAGCAGTTCAGCATCCGTATCCCAACTGAGGGACGGTGCAGCGAAAGAGTGTAGAATGGACACCGGAACGCCAGCATCACTTCCCGGAGTATAGATCACGAAGTCCGCCGAGTCGCGAAGCATCTTTATTCTTGCACCGCTTTCTCTCCACTGGGCTAGGCCGTTGCGCCATAGCTCCGCCTGTTGACTGGCATATTCGTCAAGACTCAGTCCCGTGCGACGAGCATCATCTTCGTTGACCCAGGGTCTGAAATCTTCTGGTCGGAGCTCAGGAAAAGCCAGCAGCAGATTGGTGATGTCGCCTTTTGGATCTATGATGATGGCCGGTACATGATCGATGGCGGCCTCTTCAAGGAGGCTGATACAGAGACCTGTCTTTCCGCTGCCAGTCATTCCTACACAGAGAGCGTGAGTTGTGAGATCCCTAGCGTCCAACATTACAAGTCGGTCAAGCAACTTGCCTTTTGTCAGATCGTATTCTTTTCCGAGATAGAATGCACCAAGTTTCTCAAAATCCGCCATTTCACTCTTCTGGGGTGGGCTCTTTGGAGCTGATGCTGGTGCTTTCGCTGTGGCCTTCTTCCGTTTGCTCATAGTAAGTCCTTCTTAGTCGAGCGTTGGAATAACACGCATAACACGCACGAATCGATATTTATTTCTGCTGTTAGGCTCGTTCGCACAGGCCATCATCACGCGAGGCATTGAGTAATATACCCCAATCGTGAAAGTAGCTCAAAGAAGTGCAGGGTCATGCCTTTCTGCTCAAGATGCGGATTTCAAATAGACATTGCCAGAGCAGGATTCTGTCCGATCTGTGGAACAAATCTGATGACCACCGCTTCACCTGCTCTGACGATTCAGCCGGTCTACGTACCCCCTCTCTTCGCACCAGATCCTCAAGGAGTCTACTACCTGCCCCAAATGATCGTACC
>JALHTG010000041.1 GCA_022865705.1 Candidatus Bathyarchaeota archaeon
AGTCCAAATGTTTGCTTCCACTACGAGGAGTCCGTCCCCGAAGACGAGCGTCCGAGTTTGAACCCTCACGGGAGGAGTTGATTTTTTGTGTGTGTGTGTGCTACATATGGTGCGGCCGTCATAATTTGAACCGTCGTAGCTGGCAAAAGTGTGTATGTTTAAGATGGTGGGGCCGGCGAGATTTGAACTCGCGACTTCTGGCCTCGAAGCGCATCTTTCGGAGGACGCCAGCGCCCCAGGTTCACCACGCCTAGATAGGCGTACTGGTATCCTGTTGGCGACATTTCGCTGTCTAGACCAAGTTGTCCGGACGCTTCCGCTTGACTATGAACGGAGCCGTCCTCTAGACGACGGCCCCACCGCATGGTAGGAGCCGCCCTTGCAATATTTAGGTTTCCTACCCAGACCTTGCTCAGAGTGGCCTCGGCCGGCAGCTATTCTTACGTTGCGGAATGACACCATCAAAATGACTATTGTCTGCCCTTTGAGCAATATGCATGCTTTATCAAAGCTGCAGTCTCCAATTGCAACCCTGGTAGGATGAGGAACAGTCACGATGACCAAACAGGATGCCAATAGAAACGCTAGGATCAAACAGAAGATTGAGAAAGAAATCCAAGAGATGGTTGACGAACTGGAAGCGCAAGCAAGAGTAGTGAGGACTGAAGGTTTCAGCGGCCTGGAACGACACAGGGAAGAATGGTTTCAGAAGGGATATCAGCATGGGCTGCTAATTTCAAAGAAATGCGCGATCAAGGGCAATGGCATGAAGTCTGTCTATGAGCAGTGTTGTGCAATAATCAAAGAAGAGAAGGATAGAACGCGGATTCCAGAGGTCATGCTGGAAAACAACGTTCTCTATCTTCGAAGTCGAGCAGGCACCTACTGCCCGTCCCTGGAGGCTGTCAAGCGGAAGACGGGATCTTACGTTCTGAAAGAAGGTATGCCTGAACTCTGCCAATTCTGTAAGAGAGCATGGTTTCAAGGAGCTCTTCAGGCTGCGGTCAGTGCGAAATTGCATCACAAGAATCTTTCCTCAAGAATACATGGAAACGTAGACTGCGTTGAGACATTCTATCTGCAATAGCAGCCGTATGGGCAAGACACAGATTTGATGAGGTACGTTCTGTGTATTTCGAGTGTATTACAGGTTCTCGAAGCCGAGTACTCGTAGAATTGGTTGAATAGTCTGATAGCTCTCTTCCTTTTTGTACCTTCTCAAGGCTGCTATCAGAGCTCGCTTGCGAACAGGCCCCACAATTCGTCTGATCTTTGCACTCAAATCGCTGCCTATGAGAAGATATTGGCAAATTGATGTCACGTTTGAGGGGCGTCTTACCGTACTTGCAGTTTCGAAGTCTACGATCTCAGGTTTATCCAACCCGTCAACCATGATGTGTTTCGGTGCTCTGCTGAGTTCTCCATGATCCAGTCCCACTCGATCAAGCCTGTGACATTTCTCCAGGAGTTCTACCAACCCTCTTTTCAATCGAAGCTTTCGGCCTCTGCCTGCGAGCCCCGCAACCCACTGAGGCAAGAGTATTCCCTCAAGACATTCCATGGCCAGAAATCTACTCGAGAAGTCTAGGAGCTTTGGTCCAACATTGACTGAGTTGGCCAGTGTGAGCATAGAGGCTTCATGATCGAAACTGATCCGGTCCGCGTCTGTCCTAAGGAGCTTCACAGCGATCCTTCCACCATTTCGCTGTGCCGAAACTACGATCCCTACACATCCCTTGCCCAGCACCTTGACACTGAAGATCGTTCTCGATCCTCGAAACTCTAAGGCAACTATCCCAAGACTCGAAAGCTCACTGATCCTTCTCTCCAACTCTCCGTTGGAGAATTTTGGATAACACAGTATCTTCCTATATGGATCAGCTCTAAGGTCATCCAGTGCCACTGTTACGACTTCATTCAAGCCACTTAGGCCTGCCCGTCAAGTACTCAGTCAGAAAAAGACTCAGTCCGCGACTTCGTCTGGACATGCCAGCTATCTCGCCATTGACAAAAACTCTGAAGCCATTTCTCAATGCAGGTAAGATCTTGCTCGCCACTCCCACCGTTTTTCCCCCTTGTCTCAAGCTTTCTTTGATCAGAAGGGCAGCATCGATGTGTTTCCGCTTCTTCTCAACCACCCATCTGTCTTCCTCGACTCGTGGGCCTGAGACTGTATCACTGGCGCCCGTGTGCTTCTCAAGAAAACTCTCAGATTCATTCTCTCTTGATACAGGTGGCCCGAAATGACTTCTAATGGGAGAAAGCCTACTCCTATCCACCTCAAGCACAATGACATTGACCTTTTCTTCGTCGCTCCATGACGCACTCCTCAGAACCTGAAAACCATTCGCCTTCAGCAGATTTCGGAGAGAGTTCTCTGTCTTATGGAGCTGGCTCCACAACACATCAACAACAGCGTCAACATGTCCAAATTGGACAAAAAGCAGATCCGAACCCCGTTTGGCCAGTCTACTGACAAGCTGTTTGGCAGGCAAGGGTCTGGTTCGTGGCGGGTAGAAGAAACCCAGTTTCGGTTCCTGAAGAAAGCTTCTTGAAGCCGCGACGAAAAGCCACATTTTCTCTTCTGCGACGGCTGCTGCAACATTTCTTCCCTTATCAACGGGGTCTACGACCACTAGTGACTCAGGAAAGAGATCTGGGATCTCTTTCTCCAATCCCTTGTAGAATCCCTCAACATCAACCAGTTGTCCCGGCCTCCAAGTCCCAGCGTTTCTCAGGAGCTCTTGAAAGGATCTGTAATAGAGAGTGAGAGTCTCGCAAAGCATTCCACTGAAACCTCTGACTTTCATCTCGGCTCCATAGACGCCCACTCCTTTTGCGAATTTCTTGGTCAACCTCACCTCCTTTCTCAGATCATCGTTCAACCGTTCCTTCATGTACTCAGTGTGAAAGGGAGTTCTGTCTGTTGCACTCTTCCATTTTCCTTTCTCAACATTGAAGCACGGAACGATGTTCACTTTCATTCCTTCAACCGAGGTTTCGATATATGGATGCTCCGCATACCGTTCAACGTAGTTCGTGACAGCGTCTCGTGCCACTTTGAGGCATCTTGTCCCGAGATCTTCTCGACTCAACGATGGGGCAACCTTCATGAAGATGTCCACATCAGCTTCGCCACTAAGCCAAGTGTCTTTTGCAACAGAACCATCTAGTCGAACATCAGCCTCGAGACCAGCCTTGGACGCATTCTCGGAAACTCTGAGGCGAATACGGTCCGCTATCTGTGCTACCTTGATTCTCTCTTCAGGAGGTGGAGAGACTCTCCTAGCAACTTCGTTTAGGATATCTTGAAGAGAAGACAAACCATTCGCCTTCATGAACTGGTCTTTTGACATACGGACCTCGTTCTGCTATTTTGCTCTCAATTCGTGAATCGTAGAGTAGATGGGACCTTTCGGAGCGAGAACACTTTTCTTGAGTCTAATCGATTCCACTGACATAGAACCAAATTCCTTGTCCGTCATGTCAGCAATAGCTGAGAACAGAGCTTCCCTGTTTCTGTCAGATTTCACTCTGGCTACCGTAATGTGTGGACTGAAACCTCTTTTCTCTCCCGGAAAACCAAGCCCTCTGAGACGAGGCTCCAACTCAGAGAAGATCTTCTGAAGATCTTTGTCCCCCTTTGACATTCCCACCCAAAGAACGTTCGGCCGGTGCGGACTTGGAAAGGCTCCCACTCCTCTCAGCTCCATAGGAAAAGGATGAAAGACTATCTGGGCCAATTCGTTCTTGACTTGATCCATAAGAGAGGTTGACACTTCTCCCAGAAAGCGGACCGTTGCGTGAATATTCTCAGGCTCAACCAGCTTGATATCAGCCCCGGTTCGAGACAACTCTGCTTGACTATCGACTATCTTCTGAAGAAGGACATTGTCTGTGATGTCCACGGAGATGAAACTCCTAATCTTCTCGAAAGACACCGTCATTTCACTTCCGATGTTGGCTCAAGATATCGGACTTTCATTCAAGGCACGCGCTACCCCATACTGGCGACTAAATCGCTGACGGGAACGCGCGCACACTCCATGGACTTTTCCAAGGCATGAAAAGCATGCATCAACATCTCTTGCTGAGTTCGCAACCCATCAATGACTTTCTGAACGTCTTGCAGCGACATTTCAACCACGAGTGAATACTATGCACCAACCGTAAAGTCTTTTCCTCCGAGCTAATGAGAAGCCCTATCAGATCCCATGTCCCAGAGAAGTCTGCCAGATCAAAAATCCGTTCTGCAGTGGGAAAGTCCATCGATACGTCGCAAAACCGTCGTGGACCCATCACTCATAAATGCTCATCCAGGTGAGATTGACAATCGAAGTGAATCCTATGTCAGACTGGCTCGATCTTCTCAGAAAGCTATGTGCCACTCCCGGCGTCTCAGGATTCGAAGACAAAGTAGCCACACTCGTAAGCGCGGAGCTCAGGAAAGAGGTCGACAGCGTTCAAAAGGATCAAATGGGCAACATTTTCGGAACAAGAAGAGGCCTCTCAAAGAACGGCCCCACAATCATGGTCACGGCGCATATGGACGAAGTGGGGCTGATAGTCAAGCACATAGAGGAAACAGGTTTCCTCAGAGTGCAGAAACTTGGCGGCGTTCCAGAAGTCGTGCTGCAAGGCCAGAGAGTTGTTGTGTGTGGAAGAAGGGAATCATTGCCGGGCTTGGTTGGGCAGAAGCCTGCTCATATAATGTCAGAAACAGAACGAAAAACCATCGGGAGCATAGATGACCTCTACGTAGACATTGGAGCCGCAAATCGGAAAGAGGCAGAAGAGTTCGGCGTGGAAATTGGCACACCGATAACGTTTGACCGTGAGTTTTGCAGAATCGGTAAGGAATTCGTAACAAGCAAAGCGATCGACAACAGAGTGGGTGTTACAGCCATGCTACAAGTAGCGAAACAACTCGCACAGAAAGATCTCGAATCAACCATCTGCTACGTTGGCACTGTTCAAGAGGAGGTGGGCCTGAGAGGTGCCAGAGTCGCCACTGAACGCGTCAGGCCAGACGTAGCCCTGGTTCTCGACGGTCTTCACGCAGGCGGAACCCCAGATGTGGCAGATAGAGTGTTGCCAATGCGACTTGGCCGTGGACCGGCCGTAACAATTGCTGGCAGCAGCCAGCTTCACGGCTTTATCGCAAACAGAAGATTGCGAGAGTGCATAGCCCAAGTAGCCGGGACCGAAGGTATCCCTTTGCAACATAATGTCGGAATCGCCTCAGGGGTATCTGATTCAGGCGCTGTACACCTAGCTGGAAAAGGCGTGGCTACAAGTGACATTCTCGTGGTAAGGCGATACTCTCACTCGCCGATAGAGATGGTATCCTTGAGCGATATCGAAAACGCGATTAGACTTGCAGTCAAAGTGATTCCACATCTAGACTCAACGTTCATCAAGAGCCTCGAAGAATGATCGCTCTGGCGGGCGCTACATACAGAGACGGAATATCTGGTCGAATCATCACCCGTCAATATCTAGGTCTGGCCCTTCACTCTCCAGTGACTCCTCAAAACGGGGATTGCAGCAACAGAGGCCAAGATGAATACGAGCAGCACTGATATGAAGAAAGTGTCGAATCCTCCGATGTCGGCTACATAGCCGAGAATCAGCGGCCCTGTGGCAGCTCCGAAGAAAGTACACGAATTCAGAATGCCAAGAAAGGTTCCTCTCATGTGGGGCGGGGCAAGCCTTGTGAGAAGCACGCTGAACACAGTGACTGACCATCCTCCCATCAATCCCCAGGCGAGAAGTACCACCACAGTAGGAATTCCCAAAGGAATCACAGGCAGCATCAGGGTGACAACGTACATAGTTGCTAAGGTGATCGTTGAGGGAAGACCGTATCCTAGCCGATCAATAAGGTAACCCCCCAAAGGATTGGCAAGTGTGATTGATGCCGCGTAGGAAACCATCAGCAGAGACGCTTCAGAGGATGTGAGCCCTCTCGACTGAACGTAGTAGGTAGGAAGGAAGGTTCTGAGACTGTACTGCGCGATAGATACCGCTATGGCACATATGAGTATGGCTAACACAACACGATTTCGCAGCATTCGGAGTTGTGCGCGAGGACCAGTCGACTGATCTGGAAAACCTTGCTTTTCGGTCACTTCCCTAATCATAAACCAGGTCGCCAATACACACAAGAAACCTGGAATAGCGTAGATGAGAAAGTAGTTCCTCCATCCGAATCCATCCACGCCCAGGATTCCTACCATTGTGAAGATCATTGTATCGGACACTGACGGTCCTGACAGGGCGATTCCCATCGCTTTTCCTCTGTCTCGGTCTCTGACTGATCTGGTCAGAAGACTGATGCTCGGTGCATACCATAGTCCGGCGAAGAAACCCGCGACAGCCCGAAGAAGAACCATCTGTTCAAAGCTCTCTACTTGCCACAACGTGAGAGAGGCAATCGATGAGCCGACCAGAGAGGTGATAATGAATCTCTTGCTTCCAAAGCGGTCGGAGAGGATGCCTGCTGGGATCTGCATTAGCGTGTAGGCATAGAAGTAGCTCGTCATCAGGAGACCTGATTGCGCATGCGTGATATGATAGGTTGACTCCAACGTAGGAAGTAGAGCAGTGACTACCATGCGAGGAAGCATTATCGCAGTCCAACTGGCCCAGACGAGAGCTGTCATAAGATATGGGTGATCCTCGCTCAACTTCCAGCAGTCCTCTAATGCTCGAGTTCGCGATTGTGATTCGAAGAGACATAAACGTCTTGTGTTCGTGCTTTTCGGGTCTGGAACAATCCTCACAGCTGCCGAGGTCACCGAAAAAGTGAAAGGTCTCCTGCAGCAACAATGACACCATGCCTGCAGATCAACTATTGCTCAGCATTGCAGAGCTTTCAAGCAGACTCAGGAGTCGCGAGCTTTCTCCTGTCGAAGTTGTCGACCAGTGCATCCTGAGAATCAACGAAATCAACCAAACAATCAACGCGTTCGTGACTGTTACCGCCGATGATGCGCGGCGAGCAGCAAAGGCAGCAGAAGAGGAGATTAGAAGAGGAAAGTACAGAGGCCCCCTACATGGGGTTCCTTTGGGAATCAAGGACATGGTCAACACCGCTGGTGTTAGAACAACATACGGTTCAACGATCTTCAGAAGCAACGTTCCTGAGAAGGACGCCTTTGTTGTGTCACGCCTGAAGCAAGCAGGAGCCATAGTACTCGGCAAAACAAACACCCATGAGTTCGCATTGGGCGTCACAACGAACAACGTACACTATGGAGCCACCAGAAATCCTTGGGCACTGGACAGAGTACCTGGGGGGTCTAGCGGAGGATCAGCGGCGGCCGTTGCGGCATTCATATGTTATGGCGCCATCGGAACAGATACAGGAGGATCTGTCAGAATACCTTCAGCCTTCTGTGGAATCGTTGGCCTGAAGCCCACGTTTGGCACAGTAAGTACCACAGGCGTTTTCCCACTCGCGCCAGGGTTAGATCATGTCGGACCAATGACACGATCTGTCTTGGACGCTGCATTGGTGCTTCAAGCTGTGGCAGGATTCGATCCTGATGACCCAAGGAGTTTGAACGTTCCAGTCCCGGATTTCTCTCAAGGCATCGGGGATTCGATTGAAGGGAAGAGGATCGCAATATGCCCGGATATGGTTCCAGAAGTAATCGATGGTGATGTCAAAATGGCGTACGAGAAGGCAATATCAAAGCTTGCAGATCTTGACGCCGAGATTCTGGAGAAAAAGGTCAAAACGTCCCCTCTTATTGAAGAAGTCTCAGCGACGCTCCTCGGTGCTGAGGCTGCTGCTCAGCATTCACAACTGCTAAAGGAGCACTCTGACGAGTACGGAGCCAACGTCATCGAGCGTTTCAGGGCAGGTCAGAATGTCACAGCAGCTGAGTACATCAAGGCTCTTAGAAACAGCGAAGTGATTCGTCGCGAGATAGAGCTCATGTTCGATGAGGCAGACTTTCTACTCACACCATCTGTCCAAATCCTTCCGCCGAAAATCGGAGAGGACAAAGTTGCGATTGCAGGTAGAGAGATGGACGTTGTCTCCTGTTGCGTCCGTTTCACAAGACTCGCAAATGTCATTGGAATACCCGCAATAGTTCTTCCTTTTGGCTATTCCGCCAATAGCCTACCTTTGAGCATACAGCTTATGGCGCCGAAACTACACGAGAGACAACTTCTCAGTGTTGCCTGCGCCCTTGAGAAAGCTACTCCAGAACTGCGGAACAGAAAACCGGTTCTATGAGTCATTGGGCGAAGAGGTAGCTCGTTTCAGTAGTGACGCCACCTGTGTACGTACCTTTCCAGACGATACGATATGGGATACCCACGTATCCTGGCAAGCGAGACACAGAGTAATCGGCCGTAATGGAATATTCCGGATTAGGGACCACAGGGTACCGGATCGTCACAACCCATCCCCCAGCTTTGTACTCATACGTCTCAGCACCTACAAGACCTGAAGGAGTAACTCGTCCTCCCGACCAAGCAAGATCCTTCATGAATTGAGCAGTCTCTGGATGCTTCGTCTTGATGCTCTGCATGGTCTCGTCTTTAACCTTCTCGACTACAGGGTTTGCGCCTTGCATAGAATAGAGAATCATTCCGCCCGCGGAGAGTACTGCTATCAGACAGAACAAGACGAGAACAACTGTCTTTTGATTCATCTGTCTGCACGTCACACTTGTCCTTTGTCCGGTCTAGAACGAGTTGGCTTAGTTAACTGTAGCTTTTGGAACGGAGCGTTCGCAGGTCAGAACACCGGCTTGTTTGGAGAATACCTGGGCAATCATCCAAGAGGGAAACGGGTACTGCTTTCTTCATCTGAATTACCACCTCGCGGACAGTCTCACAGATCTGTTCCAGCAGGCAAAGGCTCCTCAAGCCGAGCATCCATCTCGTTTTCGTCTGACAACACAAATAAGCGTCCAGAATGTACTCTAGCACAAGTTGGTCGCGGTAAGAGACAAAAGAAGCAGAGAGGATGTCATGATTGAGTAGCTTGTCCCGGAAAAAGGTAGTCACAGGTCAAAAACTGTTGGGAATGCAAGTCATAGACGTCAAAGGTTCACTGGTTGGCGTTGTGAGAGATGTCGGAGTCGATCTCAGTGACAAGCAGCTGATTCTCTTTGTCACCACCAGAGCAAGAACCGACATTGAGATAGCATGGGGCAACATTCAGTCGATTGAGGATGTTGTTCTTCTGACCAAACCAGTTGAAACACCTCTGCCTCCTGCCGGAACTCCGCCGTCTGTTGCTCCTCCCGCTGTCGCTATGGGGCCGGTCATCTGTCCGAAGTGCAAGTTTGAGGCTCCGGCACACGCGAAGTTCTGTCCGAAATGCGGTAGCCCAACGAAGTGAATGCAGCAAGATGCCGTGCTGAGCCGGAATCACGCTTGAGTGATTCGGGGCATCAGGAAAATACAAGTCTTGACGAAGGCCAGAATCGGGGGAATAATGGATCTTTCCACCATCGACTGGTACGGCAAAATCGCATCAATGACATTCTTTGCCGGGTGCAACTTTAGGTGTCCTTACTGTCAAAACGCCAGTCTTGTTCCGATGAATTCAGGAAAGGAAATTGACACCGTTGACATCTTCAAGAGAGTTGAGAAGAATGCGGATATCATCGACGCAGTCGGGTTTACGGGCGGAG
>JALHTG010000042.1 GCA_022865705.1 Candidatus Bathyarchaeota archaeon
GGTAGAGAGTCACAACATCTGCCTTCGAGAGATCAACGTCAAAGAAGTTCGCCTGAATGATCTCGGCTTTTCCCTCAAGGTTAGATTTCTTAATCTCCTCTTGGGCCTTGGCCACCAGGTCTTCTCTCATCTCAACGCCGACCGCTTTCATGAGATAGTCTCTCGCTGCGATCACAACGACTCTTCCATCGCCGCATCCAAGGTCGTAGAGAATCTCTCCTTGCGTAGGCTGAGCCATATCGAGCATTTTGCGAATAACCTCTTCAGGAGAGGGAACAAATGGTGCGACGCTCATCGAAATCTCATCAATCACCATGCCTGTAGCGCGCGACATATATTTGCGCTCACAAACAAATGGCTCCAGATTCTTCCATTGGTCAGAGCGAGCGATGGATGTGTTTCACGTAGCGCGCGCTTCGTCGTTAGAGTAGTTTTTGTGTGTGTGTGGGTCCCTTGGTGCGGCCGGCTAGATTTGAACTGGCTTTTTGACTTACACAGGCTGCCTATTCATCTGACTTTGCGCTCATACTCTTAAAACGGAGAAACTGAGTGAATAGCTGGATAATCTCAGGAGATGCAATGAGTGGTCGATGTGAAGAATCTTCTTGAGTATAACGAAGAAGTAAGACACAGGTACTTTGATGCCCTTACAAAACTCCCGTGGGATGAACTGGTCAAGAATCGCGAAGCCAGCTTTCACTCTCTCCGAAACATATTCATTCACACCCTCGGTGCAATTGACTATTGGCTAGACTTCCTACTCAAAGAGCAGCTACACAGCCATCGAGAATTCGACGAATACAACAGCATCGAAGACGTTAGAAGGTACATGCAGCAGGTAGAAGCGCGTCTGCACAGATACCTTGACTCCTTCTCCTCTAAGGAACTGTTGAAGAAATACACACGCACAAATGACGCCGGCGAGAACATCGAGATCACCGCTGAAGACGTTCTGATCCATGTCTTCGAAGAGGAAGTACACCACAGAGGCGAGATAATCGGCCTCCTCTGGCAGATCGGTGTGGAGCCGCCACTAATGGGCTGGAAGAACCTTTAGACACTCATCTACGATCGCATGAGCGGAAGGCTTGCATTCGAACTTCTTGGTCCAGACAACCTTCGTGATGATTACCAAGTCTCAAGCCCTTCCAAGAAACGCCCCTTTGTGGTTCGCCTTTCCTGTCCCTGTTCAATCTCTCTCCAAGCTCTCTCCGCTTCTCGCAGAGTTCGCAGATCTACCTGAGATGCCTTGCTGTCTACCTTCCTCAGAACGACCACATCTTTTCGCGGCGTCAGAACTGCGAACATGGTGCCTGCTTCTATGCCCAGCCTTTTCCTCACGTGGAACGGGATCACGATTCGGCCTTTAGAGCTGATGCGTGTCAATCCGGGAGCAACTTGAAGCTTCATGGGAACTAAGACTGCTATACTAGGCCTTAAGCATGACGTCAACTCCCAACGGACTAACTAGGTTGTGGCAGAGAATCCCCTTTCTGAGCGGCCAGTGAACTGAACCTTGTTACTTGGACGACTACGCAGTAATAGTACTTGAGTTCATGCCAACACAGTCTTCCTCTGTACGAAGACATGGCTGTGGTGCAGAGACTCAGCAAGCAAACACTCGGATTGAAGAAGTAAGATGTCTTAGCGCATATCCAAGGTGAGGTTGGGTGCACATGGTAAGGAGATTTGATCTCGTAGTATTCGATTTGGATGGAACATTGATTGACAATAGAGTTGCGATCAGGGAGAACTTCAATCGTGCACTCAAAATGTTCGGGCTTCCTCAACTGGAAGATAAGAAGATAGATGCGATGATTGGAACTCCGCTAGTTGAGATGTTTGAGAGGATTTTGCCACCTTCCAGCGGAGACTTAGCACCGAAGCTAGTTGACACGTACGTAGAACGATACAAAGACACTAGTCACATCGGAAGCGTTGTGTTGGATGATGTGATTCAGGTATTGAAGGAGTTGCGGAAAGGGGGATTCAAGTTGGCTGTCGCAACCACTAAGGCAAATGATACAGTGTACCCGTTGCTTCAGAGAATAGGGTTGCACAAGTATTTTGATCTGACGACTGGTCGCAGAGAAGGGATGCGAAACAAACCACATCCAGACATGCTAAACTATGTCATGAGAGAGCTCGATGTGAAGCAAGAGAGAACCGTGATGGTCGGAGACACTCCTGTAGATGTCTTGACAGCTAGAAATGCTAGAATCTACATGGTGGTCGTGACCAGTAGCATACGCCTAGGCATGATAACTCTCGACAAGATCCGCGAGGCGAAGCCAGATCTCATAATCTCTTCGCTGCGCGAGCTACCTTGCAATCTGTACGTCCAATGACGCGCCCGGACTTCCTTCTGGATGAATGAGACTACTTCAGGAGTATTGGGTTAGGTGAGAGCGAGATAGCTTCGCCTGGCTGCGCTGGTTGCCAAGAATGACTGCCATCCAGCCTGGGGATGACGGTCGTCATTTCTGTTGTGCCGAGTGGAATAGTGTAGAGACCATTTCCCCATGCAACGTACTTTACTGCCCCTTCTCGCGTTGTGATCTTGTACACGTTCATTCCTTTTGCGTTAGCAGATATCTTCTCGACGCGTTCGAAAGGAATCAACTCATGCGTCAGCAATTTGAAAGCAAAGTATGCCGGTTGAGCTTCAGCCTTCTCTGTTCGAATGCCATATGCACGCCAATCACCGGTTGTGTCGCTCGAGCCGATGTAAGTGTGCCAAGCCACGAAACTATCGCCATGGCCATAGGCTTGAACGATTCTACGAAAGACATCAGCGGCCTGCGACTCCGGACTGTTAGGGTAATTGGTGCGAATCGACAATGTGGGACTCGTTGTTGCTCCCGTCTCCGTCAACCAGACCGGCTTGTCAGAGATTCCCAGCCGCTTCAGGGCATCTTGGAATTGAAGGCGGAGCAGGCTATAGCGCTCCCAACTCGAGTAGTAGTGATAGTTGACTATGTCAAACCATTCGCTGCCCCCACCTTCAACAACCCCAGAAAGCCAAGAGTTGACGCAATAGTCATCCAACCCGCCCAACCCGGGCATCACAATCACAGCATCAGGGTCGAGACTTCGGATTATTGCCGCCGCCTCCGATAGGAAAATACCTTGATCGTACGGGCTAAAGCCATCCACAGGGTACGAGGAGGGAAGTCTCTCCTTTCCTAGAGGCTTTTCATTTGGGTCAGCGGCACGCCAATGATCCATCTCGTTGCCCAGCTCCCAATACTTGACAAAGGAAGCGTATCTCCTCACAACCGTCTAGAGATAATCTCTGGCCTCAGCTCCTATTCTCTTCTGGAACTGCGCTGGACTACTTGCCCACGGTGGAGTAGGCGAAGAATACTGCAAGCTGAACAACGTGACTATTGGCTCGAACTTCGGATTCCTTAGCACAACATCCGCCGCCTGCCAATTCCACTCGCTGTCCCTTGGCTCGACAACATCCCAAAGCAAATCCGCCATGACAAACTGACGATAAGCATGCACGCCGAGATCGGCAAAATCATTGAATATCCAGTCAGGCTGCCTATACGGCGTACTTGTGTCAAGTCCGCCTCTAGGGCTTTCAGGCCAATAGAATCGAATGAAGTTCAACCCGATTTGTGGCGCGTTCGAGTTCAAACGCTTCGGTTCAGCGGCCACGCCAAGACCTGTCGTTGACAGGCCGATCGTCATGAGAAGTATCGCAAGCGTGGAGATCAAGCACTTTGCACGCACGAACTTCACATCCCTCAAGCGCGAGCCCAAGTTTCATGAACGAGATATAAACGAGTTCAGAATGAATCGTATGGACGAATCCTCGAAGGATCGACCTTCGGCTATTAGAAAAAGCGTGCGGTAACCTGATAAGCTCCTTCCCTTCGCCTTCAGAGTCAAGTTGACTCTCACGATGGGTCGCACCGCTACCTGAGTGGAGAACTGCATGGCAGAGGCATCATCTCGATATCGCTACGTCATACTGACCGTCACCTGGGTAGCCTACGCCGTATCCTCCGCTTGCAGGTTGAATCTGGCTCCGCTCGCACCATTCATGAGAGCAGACCTATCCCTCTCCATAGCCGAGCTGGGCCTATTCTACAGCTTCACCTACTTGGCGTACATATGCGCACAAATGCCAGCCGGCTGGTTCGTAGATCGATTCGGCATAAGGCCGCTCTTGGTGATCTCGCAAGTCGTAGTCGGAGGCGCCAGCCTATTGATGTACACTGTGACATCGGCACTTCAGGGATGGTTAGTCGAATTCTTGGCAGGTCTCGGAGCCGGCTCCTTACTCGTCTGCACAACCAAGGCAATAGCGATGTGGTTCCCGACAAAGGAAAGAGCTACTGCGATGGGCATACAGCAAGCTTCACTCAACTTGGGCGGAGTAGGCACCGCGATCATGATGCCTGTCATCGCCCTAGCCTCGGGTTGGCGATTTGGATTCGTCCTGATGGGAGCAGTGGCTATCGTATCCGCGGGCATGTCACTCGCTCTGTTCAGAGAACCGCCGTCCATGGCAGGACTCGGTCAAAGATCGGACATCCGTCCGAAGGGACCTCTCGGCAAGGTACTCACGAATAGGAATATCGTACTCACAGCCATTGGCGCGATGTTTCTTGTGATCGTCGAGTTCTGCCTAATAATGAACCTAGTCTTGTTCATGACTGAATCGATTCTGCTGTCCGTCGTAGTAGCATCTGGTTACTTGGCGCTCGTGGAAGGCGCGGGAGCTCTAGGAAAGCCTCTCTTCGGAGCAATCAGTGACCGCCTGCTCAGCGCCAAGAGAAGGCCGATCTGGGTCTTCGCAGGAATCATGTCTCTTGCATGCTCAGCTTCAATGGTATTCCTGTCTCCTCAAACTCCAGCCCTCTTGATAGCAGCTATGCTCGCTCTGTTCGGATTAACCGCCATAGGATGGGGAGGACTGTTCTTGACAATGATGGGAGAGTTAGCGGGAAAGGAGCTATCTGGCGTCGCCTCCAGTTTCGGCCTAACGATGACAAGCCTCGGAATAGTCATGGGCCCACCCATCTTCGGCTTCATAGTCGATACTACAGGTTCCTACCAGCTTGCCTGGGCATTCACTGCGATATGTGCAGCTGTGGGAACACTGCTTGTCTCATTGATCAGAGAAGAAAAGAAGACGATGTAGATTCAACAATCTTCAGTGCTTCTGTGATCTCAGACACAGCTTCACCGCTCATAGCCATCATTCTCTGAGCAGATTCCGCATATGATCGTCTGGCCGAGTATCCATATGGATTTGATCTTTGCATACCGATTACAGTCTCGCTGATCTTCTGCAATGAACGCAGCTGATTCCACGTTCTCTTCAATGACCGCGTGAAGAACCCCGAGGCTACTCGATTCTCCTTAATCATTTTGGCCAATTCTACAGCCATAATCAAGTACGCGTAGTGATGCATCACTTGCAGCGAAGCCATAGTCCTATCGTGTTCTTCCATGGTTGAGATTCGAGTTGAGAATCCCATGCCTTGAATGGAAGCAAGCATACGGCTCGACAGCGGCCCGGATTTCATGGGGATGGCAACTATATTCTGGCCTTTCAGTTGTCTTGTTGATGGTCCGAAAAGCGGGTGAAGGCTCAAATACTCGATTCCTGACGGAACCATCTCCGCAATCTTGTCGACCACGCCTGTCTTAACTGAGGTAACCTCGACCAAAAGCGAACCATCTCTCATGCGTGGTAGGATATCTTTGCATACTTCAACCGTGTTCTCGATTGGAACAGACACTATGACTATATCGGCCTCAGCAATCTCAGCAATGCTCCCAGCTTCAACATGGACTTTCGCAGCAGTCTTCTTGGTCTTCTCAGTATTGCGACCACAAATCAACACTCGATGCTTCTTTCCAAGTTGCCTGGCGAAGAGACGGCCCATCTGTCCTGTGCCGCCCACCATGGCTATTGTGCTCTTGGATAGGATCCGAGTATCTTCAGGTCGATTGTCTCTTTTTCTAGCTCTTTCAGAGCTTCTTGGCAATTTGCATCCTTCCTGTGTCCTTCAAAATCGCAGAAGAAAACGTATTCCCAGGGCTTATCACGAGCGGGTCTCGACTCTATCTTCGAGAGATTGATCATTCTGCGCGACAATGCTTCCAGCGCTTGAGCCAATGATCCCGGACTATGTTTAACTGAGAAAAGAACAGAAGTTCTGTCTCTGGCAGTTGGCTCTCTATCATTCAATCCCAATACAAAGAAACGCGTATGATTCTCACGATTGTCCTCAATACCAGAGGCGAGAACTTTCATTCCGTAGAGCTGTGCAGCCAGCTCTGTGCCGATTGCTGCAACCCCATCCCTTTCGCTTGCCAGCTTCACTGCGGCCGCCGTGCTCCTCGTCTCCGCATGCCTCACGCCTGGCAGGTTTTCCTCAAGATATTGGCCACATTGGGCAAGTGCCTGAGGGTGTGACGCGACCTCCGAGATGTCATCCAATTCCATATCAGGTTTGACTATTAGGTTATGCACAATGCGTAGTATGACTTCTCCCGAGATCATGAGTCCAGACTCTCCGAGCAGATCCAAGGTTGCCGGCACCGATCCCTCGTTCGAATTCTCTATTGGCACAACGCCATAATCGGCTTCCCGAACCTTCACCGATCTGAAGACATCTGCTACGCTGGGCCGCTCGTCGAATACTGCGTTTACATCGTTGAAGTATTCCTTTGTGGCTTGTTCACAAAACGTTCCTCGAGGTCCTAGAAAGACAACCTTTGTCTCAGTCATCTGAACGCTTCGGCAGAGGTTTATGATCTCTCTGTAGACCCTTCCGGTCTTGTCTTTGGGGAGGCCCTTTTTCCCGGCTTCCTCCACGATTCTCTCGAGTATTCGCTGTTCCCTCGCAACATCAACTATCGGTAGCTGCATCTTCTTCTTGTAGTCACCGATCTGTTTCGCCAGGGACGCTCTTTCTGAAAGAGCGCTCAATATCTCCTGGTCTACTTCATCAATTCTCTTGCGTATTCTTTCTCGCTCATCCATATACGGGTCACTTCAATATCCTCAAGATTCTTCCTGAACGAATCATGAAATCTGCGAGCACGATGGAAACCATCGCCTCCACGACAGGAACGGCCTTCGGCACTATGCATGGGTCGTGCCTCCCTGCCAGGTTCAGCTCTGTCTCTTTCATCGACTGCAAATCAACACTCATCTGAGGCCTCGAAATGGAAGGAGTAGGCTTGAACGCTACCTGCGCCACAATCTCTTGTCCAGTCGATAACCCTCCCAAGACTCCTCCGGCATTGTTGGTTCTGAATGCCACGTTTCCTTTGACAACAGTCAGCGGGTCATTGTTCTGCGAGCCTTTGGATTGAGCCGCGCCAAACCCTGATCCGAACTCCACCCCTTTGACTGCTGGAATGCTGAACAATGCCTGAGAGAGCTCTGAGTCCAGAGATCCGAATAGAGGATCTCCGATGCCAGGAGGCACATCGTACGCAATAACCCTTACAACTCCGCCAAGACTATCGCGACTCTCTGCAGCCTGCCGAACAGACTTCTCCATCAACAAGGCAGCGTTGCGGTCGCCACATCTGACAGGATTCTCGTAAACAGACGCTCGCAGTTCTTCACACGTAAGATCCGTTCTGGAACGAACATCACCTATTGACAGCGCATACGCCAGAACTTCAACACCTACTCCAGCCAGTAGCTTCTTTGCAACTGCACCGGCCATGACCAGGGCTGCGGTCATTCTGCCTGAGAATTGCCCTCCGCCTCTGTAGTCGTTGAATCCGCCATATCGAACCTTAGCCGGGTAGTCTGCGTGCCCAGGTCTTGGCACGTCTTTGATAAGCTCGTAGGGCCGTGAGTCAACATCTCTATTCTGCACTATCATGGCGATCGGTGCACCTGTTGTCCTGTCTTTGAACGTTCCAGATAGAATCTCTACCTTGTCTTCTTCGATTCTTGACGAAACAATGCCGCTCCCTTTCGGAATTCGTTTGTCCAGTTCTCGTTGCACATCGGCCTCACGTAGTTCAAGTCCCGCAGGGCAACCATCAACAACCACGCCTGCGCATTTTCCATGGCTTTCGCCGAATAGAGTCAGGACGAACTCTTTTCCCAGACTATTTCCAGCCACGAATATCTCCTCCAAGGCTTTCCAAATCATCAAAGAAAACAGGATACGACTTTGTGATACATCTAGCTCCATCAATCATAGTCTCACCTTTCGCGCCGAGCGCCGCAACTGCACAGGTCATGGCAATGCGGTGATCGTCGTGAGAGCTCACTTTCGCTCCCTTGAGGGCCGATCCGCCTGCAATCTCCAACCCGTCCGCTGTCTCCCGAATCTCAGCTCCCATCTTTCTCAGTTCGCTTGAAAGCGCGGCTAGCCTGTTGGATTCCTTTGTTCTCAGTCTTTCAGCGTTCATAATCTTCGTCTTTCCTTGGGCATAGCAAGCTATTGCGGCCACAGGAGGAACCAGATCCGGGCAATCTGTGGCGTCCATTACTATCGCTTGAAGATTTGATGTTCGAACTTGCACCGATCCATTCCCCGTTTCGACTTCAACACCCATATCCTTCAGAAGAGACAGGATCGCGCTGTCTCCCTGCAAGGATTCAGACGTTTTCAGTCCAGAGACACTGATTTCAGACCCTGTCACCACACCTGCGGCCAATAGAAAGGCGGCTGATGAGTAGTCGCCTTCAATGAAGTGATCATGTGAATTCGTTGTTTGATCTCCCCGAATCGAGAACGCCGTTGGATTCGAATTCGATTCGACCACTATGCCGTGGCGCTTCAGGATCTCAAGCGTCATATCAACGTACGGTGCAGAGTATAGCGTTGTTGTGACTTCTATTGAAGTGGATTTACTTGCAGCTGATGCGGAGAAGAGAAGACCTGAAATGAATTGAGAGCTGAGATCTCCTGTGATCCTGACTTTTCCTCCGTCATAGGTTCCGCCAAATATTACAAGGGGGGCGTGGCCGTCGTTTCGAGTCGAGTAGCATTGAACCCCTAACTGTTTTAGTGAGTCAATGATGGGTTGCATCGGCCTTTGCCTGAGAGATGCTTCTCCTGTGACGACGGAGATTCCTTTTGCATGGGCAAGGATTGGTGTGACAAAACGCATAGTGGAGGCAGATTCCAGGCAATTCACCACGTCCACAGGCAGCTCAATACGACCTGTGCCTCTCACGACAAGGGCTCCGTCCTTGAGGTTGACGTCTGTTCCGTACGCTTCTACCGCCCTCACTGTCGCTTTCGTATCCTTGCATAGAGATGAATTCTCTATTCGAGAAGTTTCGCATGAAAGAGAGGCAGCTATCAGAGCTCTGTGCGTGTGAGATTTCGAGGGAGGTGCTTCGACGGAGCCTTGAAGCTTGGATCCGCCTTTGATTGCAACCTGTTCAGGTGTGTTTGACAATAGCGCTCGCCTTTCTGTTGTTAAGCTGGGCCTCGATGATCTTTCCCTCAAATCGAGCCATCGCGGAGCGAACCTCCGACGCTCGACTTCTCTTAACTATCGCCACAGTCGCTGGGCCTTTGCCCGAGAGCCCTGAAGCCACCGCTCCAGCATCTAGAGCGTCGATTGAGATCATCGGCTCCCAACCAAGGACGATTGAATGAGCAAGCCCGTTCAGTGTAAGCGCTTCCCAGTACTGCCCAAGCAACGCCATCCTGTGAGCGGATTCAGCAATGGAGGCCAGTTTTCGGATTCTCCGCAAGTCCACTTTAGCCGTGTACGACTTCACTGATGGAACATGGAATAACGCACAGTAGTCTTCTGAGACCTTGGCTCTCTTGAGTATCTTCCTTTTCTTGTTGTCTGTGACCACAATTCCGCCGTAGTACGAAGCGGAGGCATCATCAAACGCTCCTGTTATCGTCACTCCAGCCTTGATCGCAGCTTCAACGCTATCCTCAAGGATTTCCTTGTCTTGAATTTTCTTTCCAAGGGCTGTCGTCGTCGCAATGGCAACTGCGTTCGCGGCAACACTGCTGCTCTTCATACCACGTGCGATCGGAATATTCGATATAGTTTCGACATGAGCTCCAAACGTTTCAGATACTTTGTACCGATGGAGAACTCTGCGCACAACTGCGCCCACTAGTTCCAGCGATTCAAGGGGTTCGTTTTGAATCGTTGCAGTGATCTTACCGACATCTCTGTTCAACTCCACTCTTGCTTTGGTCCAGAGGTTAACGCCGACAGCGGCTCCTCTTCCTGTCGATATCGCGTTCACCAAAGTCGCTGCACCGTGAGCGATAGCTTCACCATGCATTGTCCTTCGCCTGTTTCACTTGATGACTTGCGAGTGCTCTGCGCATCGTTTCGATTGGTGCTCTTCTTCCAGTCCAAATCTCAAATGCTGATGCACCCTGGTGGAGCAGCATTTCGATGCCACCAATCGTCCTGCATCCTTGCTGTCTTGCTTTCTGCAGAAGCATGCTCTCAGATTGGCCATAGACAATGTCGAAGACAGTCATTCTACGATCTAGACCCAGCTCATCCAAGAATGAGCCCTTGGGATCTGCATTGGCTCCAACTGAAGTCGTATTGACAAGAACATTCGTTGTTGAAAGCGCCTGTGTCAAGCATTTCTTTGTCAAAGGCAAGACCATAATGTCTCTGCGCAGTTTTCGCTTGACTTCTCGCTTGAGCTTCTTCGCCTTCTCAAAGGTCCTGTTCAGAACTTGGATTCGAGAAGTTGTTTCTGCTAAGGTGAAGACTATGGCTCTGGCGGCTCCTCCGGCTCCGAGAATCGTGAAACCCGCGTTGGGGAGATCAACTCCGTTCTGCCTCAAAGCTTCGACTGCACCTATGCCATCCGTGTTGTATCCGACAAGATCGCCTTTGGCGTTTAGCACAGTGTTGACAGCGCCTATCTGTCTCGCAGTCTGATTCAGTTTTTGCATATGCTTGATTATCTCAATCTTGTGGGGAAAGGTCACGTTGAACCCAAGCACACCTTGGGATCTCAGCCCGTGCACCGCATCTTTGAGCGATTCTGGCAAGACTCTGAACGGGACGTAGACGCAGTCGATTCCTAGCTCTGCAAAGGCTGCGTTGTGCATCACCGGACTGAGAGAATGCTCCACTGGGTTCCCTATTATTCCACAGACCCGAGTCTTACCAGTAATGAGCAATTATGAATACCCCATTTCCATGTAGATCCGGCGCATTCCTGACACCGGGATCTGGCCAGGGGCCACTGTCTTCTCATCATCCAGTGACGCAAGCGTGAACACTGCGCCGTAGAGCGGTGAGAAGATGCGGCTTTGAATACCCAGCCTCCCCATTCCAAAGCAGATTAGCCCGCTTCTCTTGCTCTCCTCTTGAGTGAGAGCAAGCAGACGTAGACTGTCATCCATCTTGGTTGCTGTAGTAACCAGTTTGGTGAGTGTGGCACCCGACCTCCTGCAATGATTCAGAACCTCTTTCAATTTCGCCTCGGAATCTGTTTTCTTGAAGTCATGGTGTGATACTATTGTTTCCGCACCAGCAGCATGTAGCTTACTGATGAAAAAGGTTAGATTCCTAGTCTTCAACTCAATGTCTACATACTGGAATCCGGCCCTTGCAGCTGCGAGTAATGATTCCGTTCGTTTCGATTCCGCGACATCTCTGACTCCTCCGTTCTCGATGGAGCGAAACGTTGCTATGAGAGGGATCTCTCGACTCTTCGCCACAGTCTCAACTGATTCTTCTTGCTTGAGGTAGTCGAGTCGTATCTCTGCAAGGTCAGCTCCCAATCGACGTGCTCTTCGAGTCATCGTTGAGGCTTCTTTGGCGGTAGGTGCAGCAATTGAAACAGCGATTTTGGGCTTCATTTCTCGATTATTGACTCCTCGGCCACAAGGTTCCCGAAATGGCGTCCACCTTGTTCTACACGTGCCAGAACTCGGTCACCCAGTTTGAGCTCTGCAACGGATCTTGATCCATCTCTTGTCACAAGACGGATCGTTTCTGCGTTCTGAAGAATTGTCTTTAGGCGCTTTCCCTGCCATTGCGCTTCAACAAGCATCATCGGACGGCGTTCGATCTTGACTCTGCCCACGCACCCCGGTCTGGTTCTTCCTTCGCGGTCAACAATCAGCACAGGATGTCCTGCCTCAAGTTCCGAAAGATAATTCGTCTTCTCTCGTGCTGAGAGGACGTACAGCGAAACTGGCCCAGCATTCACCCTGAAAGGCCGATTGGCTATGTACTGATTCTCCTCCACCTCAGCCTGAACCAGAAAGAGACCGTTGGATTGACAGCCTACCAAGATTCCTTCTCCAGGTTTCATGATGTCTGTGGTGTCTACACATGCTCTAGCTCCGAGACCTATCTCCTTCTTCTGAGTTACCTCAACCTCAACAAGACTGAGGCCAGCACGCGCGCTGGTGTATCTGTTTCGTATCTCTTCGCTTGTTCTGGCGATTTCCTCTGGTGAAGAGGAGGTTAGGAGAACGCCGTCTGATCCAACTTCTAGAGTTTCCAGAGCCAGTCGGGCTTGAACGTGATCGCCAACTTCCATCAGCACTTTGTTCTCGTTGCTTCTTGCGACTATGTTTTCCAGCGGGATGGTCTTCCAGTCTGAACATCGAAGGATCACATAGCTGGCGCCGTGGGCGAAAGCATCCATGACTTTGTTCTGGTCTTCCCCCGAAGCGATTTCCACAACAACTGCTGACGGCTTCTGTACCTTTAGAAGCTGCAAGAATGATCCGTTGTCTTGAAACAATTGTATGTCCGAATCATCTGCTGGAGAAGCAACCTTCACGTTGATCCCTAGCAGTTCTTGAACTTGCTGCTTTGAGAGGTGCTGGCTTACAATGATATCGGCTTCAGTCAAATGACTGGAAATCTCCGATATCTTCTCTTCGAAACCGTCGAGTAGCACCCAGAACTCTTTCATTTGCCACCACCAACCAAACTGAACGCTTCGTCAACCGTCGCGTTTTCATGGACGATTGCAGTGAGCGCGCGTGCCATTCTCTGCGGATCCTTGTGCTGGAACACGTTTCGGCCTATGGACAATCCCGCACATCCGGCCCTGATCGCGTCGTATACCATCTGAAGAACATCACGATCGGTGTTCATTTTCGGACCACCCGCTATGATTAATGGAACTGGGCAGGACGCTACGACTTCCCTGAAGGATTCAGAATCCCCTGTATAGTTCGTCTTTACGATATCCGCGCCAAGTTCAGCTCCGAGTCTTGCAACATGAGCAACGATGGACTTTTCATTCTCATTCTGAATGGTCGGGCCTCTTGGATACATCATTGCCAGCAGAGGCAGTCCATACTCGTGGCATTCGTCAGCGACGTCTCCGAGCTTTGTGAGCATCTCTGCTTCTGAAGGTGCTCCCACATTTATGTGGACTGATGCCGCATCTGCCCCAAGTCTCAGAGCCTCCAATACAGAACAGACGCGGACCTTTCGGTTGGGATCGGGAGAATGCTTCGTGCTTGCTGAAACATGGACGATCAATCCTGCGTCTCCGGTGTTCACAGCTTTCGCTATTCCCTTGTGTACTACGAATGCGTCCACTCTTGCCTGCAGAAGGTTGCTGATAGTGCGATGCATGTCTTGTAGTCCTTCAACCGGACCGAGCGTCACTCCGTGATCCATCGGTACAATCACAGTCTTCCGATCTTCTCGGAATATCCTTGCGAGGCGTTTTTCTAAGCCATCCATTTTGTGATCACCTCCTTTGCAGCCACCCTTTTCGATGTAGCAGTTCAGCCACCAAGACAGCTCCTTTGGCCGCTCCCATTTTTGTGTTGTGTGAAACCAGAACGTACTTGACGCCGCCGAGGACCTGGTCTTCTCGCAATCTACCCACCGTTGTTGTCATTCCGTTGTTTGTGTCGCGATCGAGCCTGGGTTGAGGTCTGTGAGAGTCTTCATGTACTAGGAGAAGCTCTGGTGGTGCTGATGGAAGATCTAGCTCGGCAAGGGATCTACTGAATCTGCGCATGGATTCCTTCGCTTCGTTGGCAGTGCAACGCTCTTTCGTCTGGACGTATACTGCCTCTGTGTGGCCTTCTCTGACATCCACGCGTGTGCAGGTACAGCTGATCTTGATGTCTGCCGGAGAGAAGGTTTCACGGAAATCTCCGAGAATCTTGCAGGTTTCTCTCTCAACTTTCGCTTCTTCTCCTGGGATGAATGGTATGATGTTGTCCGTAATGTCTAGCGCCAGTACTCCAGCAGATCTGCCAGCTCCCGAAACTGCCTGCATGGAGGTCATAACAACAGCTTCAACAACATAGTCAACGTGAAGTGGCTTCAGCGAGATCGCCAGTCCCGTTGTGGTACAGTTAGGTATGGGAACAATGAAGCCTTTCCAGGCTCTTCGCTCCCTTTGGATAGTCAGTGCCTCTGCATGTCCATTGTTGACTCCCGGGATGATTATTGGTGTGTCTGGTTCGTATCGGAACGCTGATGCAGTGCTAACGATCGGCGTGTGCTTCGCATAGGCAGGTTCGAGGCTCTTAGCTTGTTCAGATTCCAAGGCGGAGAAGACCAGATCCACCTTTGACGGATCAAACTCTGAGGAATCTTGGGTCACGATCTCGCCTGTCGAGTGGGGAAGACTTGAGTCACAGAACCATTCTGAAGCACCTGTATTGGCATTTCTCAGAGCCTCATCGTATCTCTTTCCCGCGGATCTAGGCGAGGTCAGTAGGTTTTCTATCTTGAACCAAGGATGTCCATCTAAAGCAGCGACGAACTGCTGACCCACGATGCCAGTTGCTCCCAGAATCGCGGTCTTGATCATGCTGCCACCCTCCTCAGCGACATCTGCACCAGTCGCAATGCCTCCTGTCGATGCTCCCAATCCACCAGCAACACGATCGATGAGGCAATTGTGAAAATGCCGTAGAGATTCAAACAGCTCTTTCTTAGAGGCTCAGAGACGGTTGCTATTAGGCCAGGTGTTTCTACAAGACCGAATCCAACTATGCGGATAAGGGAGAGGTTGTTTCGGACTGCCATCGCGGTCATTTCTGAGTGAGCCAGCACAGATTCATGGATTTTCTTCACGAGCCTTCTTCCACGCTGGCAAGGGAGATAGATGATTAGTGAGTTTGAGTTCGCTGAGAATCCTAGAATCCTAGCTCTTTGTGCGCTGATTTTGGAGAGAATCTCTTTCATAATCTTGGGGTTCTGTGAGAGACTCTCGCCGGTTATTGTTATCATCATGGAGGGTTGTGGACTTTCAAGCTCCGCGGTGAGTGCGCTTGGAAATCCGCCTACGATGAGGGTCCCGCCTGAGCGGAGAGATCGGGCCATGTTTGATGTGATTCTGACTCTGAAGGTGCCATCCATGTACTGAAGGGCCTTACTCTTCAGAAACTTGGTTCCTGAGTCCGCAAGGCTGAAGATCTCTCCAATACGGATTCGAGGGAGTGGCCGAGCATTCTTGATGAGCTTAGGGTCAGCAGTCATCAATCCTTCGCTATCTGTCACAAGAACACATTCATCAGCCGGAAGATACCGAGCAAGCAGGAACGCCGTGACATCACTTCCACCTCGACCCATTGTGGTGATCCGGCCGTCCTTGGTCCTTCCAACGAACCCGGGCAACACTGGAACGATTCCATCTTCCAGACATGATAGTATGTGTCGCTGAATTCGACGTTGACATGTAGATAGGATTGGTGTAGAATCCCCAAACTTAGCATCAGTGATTATGGGCCACTCGTCGTCATCTGGATCAAAGTACTTTGATCTCACTCCTCGATTCGACAGAGTGGCGTTGAATATCCTTCCACTCGTTCGCTCTCCCATCGACAAAACTTCGTCGACTTGGTCGGTGTTATTCGACAAGGACACGGCGGAGGTTGTTTCAAGCAGATCATCAGTAGTTCGGCCCATTGCAGAAACCACGATAGCAGTCTGCGTTCCCCTGTCTATCTCTCGCTTTACCATATCTACGGCTCTCGAAATCCTCTGAGGGGACGACAGGGAAGAGCCTCCGAACTTGACTGCCAAGCGGGCAAGGTTTTTCTTAGTTTCTACTCTCACAATTTTTCACCAAAGAAGCCACGCCGAATCTAGAGCGGCCTGGAGCCGCTAGCTCGGCTGGCTATCGATAGCTAAAGAAGAACGCTGCATAGCTGCGAAAAGCAATAACGGGCAGCATTCGACTCATTCTTGCAGCGCCTTGACCGCATACCTCACGTTACCGCTATTAAAAGCCTATATGTCGTATCACGAGACATCCAGTAAGCACACGCCATATCTACAATATCTCTGTTGTCTGACTGTAGGTACAGTCAAAGACAACTGCTGGAACTATTAGCGCGATTTCCTACCGACCCATTATGGAGGCTTCGCACGCGATAGGTCATCTCCGCTTCGATTCAATATATTGTGCGTATCTCATGTGGCCGCGAGGAGTCGCAGTTCTTGCAGACCTTTGCGTTCCCTTGAATCTGTGCTCCACATCTCATGCAGATGGAGTATTGTTGCTTGGATGAGTCTGTTCGTGAGAATGCTGCGACGGATGTAGATCTTGAGGGGAGTTGAGCGACGGTGCCGCATGCAGTGCAGACTGCAGTACCTGACCCAGGATGGACATCCATTGACCTTCCGCATCTAGGGCAGAACAAGGGTCTCCTCAGCTTTTGGCACGTGCACTCTGGCATTACCATCTATTCAGATCGAGTAACACATGTTCGAACAAACAAAAGTGCGCTGATGTGGACTAGTACCCTATCTGCTGCCTATTATGTAGGCTTCGTCTACTCCATCTTTCTCTTTTAGCTTGATTTCCACTCTGTCTCCGCGTTGGGTCTTGACTTTCTTCCCAGTGAATGTTGCGCAGATAGGAAGTTCTCGATGCCCTCTATCCACAAGCACTGCCAAGTGAATCACCGCTGGACGGCCCAGATCCAAGACCTGGTCAAGCGCAGCTCGGATGGTTCTGCCAGTAAACAATACGTCGTCCACGAGAACAACAGTCTTCCCATTAAGATCGAAATTGATCTCACTTTCTCCAACGGTTAGATTCTCTTGGAGAACGTTGAGATCATCTCGGTAGAGTGTAATGTCCAATGTTCCAAGATGCACTTCAAGACTTTGAGCCAGTTTGTCCGCTATCCTTCTCGACAGATATACTCCTCTGGTTTTGATACCAATCAACACGACTTCCTTTTGATCCTTGACTGATCGCAGAATACGTTTGGATAAGAGATTGATCAGAGCATCTATCTGCTTCGAATCAAGGATTCTTGTTTTCTTGACCAAGAAGACCACCTATGCGATTTACGTGGCTAGACGCAAAGCTGCCTGAAGTAGACAGTTGGCGCCAACTTCTATATCGCCAAGATCCGTCCATTCATCTGGATTATGGCTGAGACCCCTTCTGCTCGGAACAAAGACCAGACCGGATCTAGTGATTCTCGCCATTTTCATTGCATCATGCCCTGCTCCAGAAATCATATCTACATACGGAATCCCAGAGGATCTGCAGACATCTTCGAACAGTGCTACGATCTCTTTGTTTAGAGTGACCGGTTGATCTTCTTTTATGATTGACGCTTCCAATCCAATGTGCCTCCGTTCAGCGATGCGTCGAGCCTCGTCCAAGACCAAGTCAGCTGCCTTCTTCTTTAACTCTGAAACTACACTTCGAATGTCAATGCCCAATTCAACAGTCCCAGGGATAACGTTCATGGCGTTGGGGATCACGTTCACGGCCCCAACTGTTCCAACAACTCTGCTGACCTCACTCTTGCATATTCTCTCCACAGCCAAGACCAGTTCTGAGGCTGCGATCAATGCATCCTTCCTCAGATTCATGGGAGTAGTTCCAGAATGGTCTGCTCGACCGAGAAATCTGACTCTCAGACGAGACGAGGCGGAGATAGCGGAAACCACACCAATCTTCTTTCCCTCAGCCTCTAGAATTGGTCCCTGCTCAACATGAAGCTCAAGATAAGCATGGAGATCAGATGGATCTCTTTTGGATCGATTGATGGCGTCGTGAGCCCCTCCGAGCCTTGCAAGGATCTCTCCCAGCCTAGTTCCCCTTCTATCCCTGAGAGGCTCTATGTCCTTGGCGTCCAATTCACCTGCAACAACCGCACTTCCAAGCGTCGATACACCGAATCTACTGGACTCCTCGGCTGAAAATGCGCAAACCTCTATCGGATGACGAAGCTCGATGTTGCCCTCGATGATTGTTTTCACAACCTCTATCCCAGACGCCACACCTACAACTCCATCAAAACGTCCACCGCCAGGAACGGTGTCAATGTGAGAACCGATCATCACGACCGGCCCCCTGCCTTGCTTTGTTCTGCCGAAGACATTTCCGACACCATCAATCTTGACAGCTAGACCGATTCGCCTCATCAGGTGAGTCAAAACATCCTTCGCCCGCATCTCCTTGATCGAGTAAGCGGTTCTTTCCGACCCGTTCCCCGTCATGCCTATTCTGGCAAGAGAGTTGATCGTTTCTTCAAGCCTCTTTCGATCAACCGTGAGACGGGGAACTGTTACCACCATGATTCAATGACCACTTTCAAAGTTCCAAAAACGAGAGAAAATCCTCTCAAGAAGATGCTTTACCAAGGCCGATGTGTTTTCAGACTTAGGCTTTGGCCCAAACCTTTACCAGGCTCAGGATCACTTCCACTGCCTTCTTCATATCTTGAACAGATATCCACTCAAGTTTCGAATGATAGTTGTGTCCGCCTGTAGCTATGTTTGGTGTTGGAAGGCCCATATAGCTCAGTCGAGCCCCATCGGTTCCTCCGCGGATACTGTGCATTCTGGGTTGCAAGCCAGCCATTCGAGTTGCCTCCATAGCCTTCTCCACAACCTCCGGATACTTATCCAGCACGTACCTCATGTTTCGGTATGACTCTTCAACCTCAAACTTGAAGATAGACCTAGGATAATTCCGTACCGTTTCTTCCGCAACAGCCTTCAGGGACTTTTCTTTCTCTTTGAGGCCTTCCACCGTAAAGTCACGGATAATGAACTTGACAGTTGTGTTTTCAACTGCACCTTGGATACCGTTGGGATGAACGTAACCTTCCATCTTCTCCGTAGTTTCCGGCGACAGCCTGTCCTTAGGTAGCCTGTTCACAAAGTCCGACGCTATCTTGACAGAGTTGACCAGTTTACCTTTGGCATATCCTGGGTGAAACAGGATGCCTTGGAACGTAACCTTCACAGAGTCTGCGCAGAACGTCTCGTTCTCAACTTCACCAATAGTCTCCCCGTCCATCGTGTAGGCGTACTGAACTCCAAACATCTTCACATCAAAATACTTTACTCCTGTCCCCACTTCCTCGTCTGGTGTGAAGGCTACTTTGATAGTTCCATGCTCGATCTCATGGTGCTTGATGAGATAGTGAACCGCATCCATTATCTCAGCTATCCCTGCTTTGTTGTCTGCGCCCAGAAGGGTTGTTCCATCTGAAGTGATTATGTCATGCCCGATCTTCTTTACCAGTTCCGGACTTTCAGACGGTCGAATAACCTGAGTACTGTCTCCTGCAAGAACTATGTCTCCACCAGAATAGTTCTTGTGAATCTGAGGCTTAACATCTTTTCCCGAGATTTCCGGAGAGGTATCCATGTGGCCAAAGAGACCTATGACCGGAACTTTCCGCTTGGTGTTCGCTTTCAATGCTGCGGTAACGTAACCGTACTTATCCATCGATGCATCCTTGAGACCTAGTTTCTTCAACTCTCTTACCAGAAACTTCGCCAGATTCTTTTGTTTCTCGGTGCTCGGGTAGGTTTTGGAACCTTCAGCAGACTGAGTATCATACTTCACGTATCGCAAAAGACGTTCAGCAACTGTCTGACCGATCGAAACTTCACCCATGCACATGCCACTCTCTCAGAACAGACACAATCAACTACTCTGGAAATATATGAAGCATGACGGAGACCCTTCCCAACAGATAGACACGGCTGAGTCAATGCACGTACCTTTCGACAAACTATTTTTAGAAGATAGTGAAACAGGGGAAACGCGTTGACCTCATTCAGAAGACTGCCACTGAAATAGAAAGAACTTGAGGTCTTGTCCTCTCGGAGTGGTGCGAGTGAGTAAGCCAAGAGAAGCATGCGGAGTCGTCGCAGCGCGCAGTTCAGCGAACGAAGTAGTCGAGGACATATGGCACGGGTTACTCGCAGTCCAACACAGAGGACAAGAAGGAAACGGCATATTCACATTCGACGGATCAAAATTTCATCACAGGAAAGCACTTGGCCTCGTAGGCGAACTGAAAGACTATCAATCTCTCACGGGAAGATGCGGGATAGGACACGTGAGATATTCCACGACAGGACCGTCTCCTCTCGAACAAACCAATTCGAGTGAAGGTCTACAGCAACTGGCGGAGATCTCTATTCAACCCTTCTTCCTCAGCTATCCCAAAGGAGGGATAGCACTATGCCACAACGGCAACTTGGTCAACTACGTCAACCTGCGCCAAGAGCTCACGAGACATGGGAGATTCTTGGCGTCAGACTGCGACGCCGAGATCATTCTCGCATATCTCGCTGAAGAACTGTCTGAGACCAAAGATCTTGAGAAGTCAATCTCGAAATGTATGACGAACATTGAGGGAGCCTTCTCAACTGTGGCGATCACTGGTGAGGGAGAACTGGTTGCTTTCAGGGATCCCTGCGGATTCAGACCTCTGTGCCAAGGAAAAGCAAAGGACACGATCCTCTTCGCATCCGAAAGTGTGGGCCTGGACGCAGCAGGAGCAAGGCTCATCTCTGATGTGAATCCGGGAGAGATGATTGTCATAGATGTTGAGGGGCAGGTTCTGAGGAAGAATGTAGCACCACATATGCGGAAAGCCCATTGCATGTTCGAGTATGTGTATTTCTCGAGACCAGACTCAGTCCTAGACGGTGGAGATGTCTATTCGATCCGCATAAGGCTGGGACAAGAACTTGCCGCGACATATGAAACAGATGCGGATGTCATAGTTCCCATACCTGATACCGCTCGGCCAGCAGCCGAAGGCGTAGCCAGAACAGCGGGAATAGAGATCTCAGAAGGCTTGATCAAAAACCGCTATGTTGGTCGAACCTTCATAATGCCGGGCCAAGATAGAAGAGAGAACTCGGTAGCTCTGAAACTCAACCCAATCAAGTCCGTCCTCAGAGACAAGAAAGTAGTACTGGTGGATGACAGCATTGTGAGAGGAACGACTTCTCGAAAGATCGTGAATCTGGTGAGAGGGGCTGGTGCGAAGAGTGTTGAGTTTTGGGTCACCTGTCCTCCGATAATCTCTCCCTGTTTCTACGGAATAGACATCTCCACTCATGAGGAGCTTATTGCCGCAACCAAAACCATCCCTGAGATTGAGAAGGCTCTGAACGTTGACCGAGTCGGTTATCAGACGATTGAAGGCTTGGTGCGGGCTTTGGGATTCGACCGAAACGAACTCTGCATGGCTTGCCTGACAGGAGAGTATCCGACTCCATTGGCACAGAAGATCGCAGACAACATGAGGAATCGACTGGGAGAAGTGGACAAACGCAGGTACTGGGAGCGCGAGCTTCCTTCATGAAATATACCAATGTACTCGTGGTAGGATCTGGGGGAAGAGAGCATGCTTTGGTGTGGAAGCTTAGCCAAAGCAAACATGTTGGAAAAGTATTCTGCGCTCCTGGAAATGGTGGAACTCCTGACAGAGTTCCGATAGACCCCACAGATTTCGAGGGGCTGACAAAATTCGCTGCTCAAAACGCCTGCTTCACAGTCGTGGGACCAGAGGAGCCGCTGGCAAAGGGCATCACGAATGCGTTTCTGTCCAATGGTCTGGAGATATTTGGCGTTAGCAAGGAGGCCGCCATTGCTGAGGGAAGCAAGATCTGGGCAAAACAGTTCATGAAACGACACAACATCCCAACAGCCGAGTTCCAAGTCTTTGAAGACCATTTGGCCGCCGCAGACCACGTGAAGAAGAAGGGGCCTCCAGTTGTCGTCAAGGCCGATGGGCTTTCCGCAGGAAAAGGCGTAATCCTTTGCAGGACTGAAGACGAGGCACTAAAGGCCATAGATGGTATGATGCTTGAAAAGAGGTTTGGCAGTTCAGGAGAGCGAATCGTAATCGAAGATCTGTTGGTTGGCGAAGAGGCCTCCTACATAGCCATCGTTGACACAAAGACACGAAAGTATATCCCGCTAGCTTCTTCTCAAGATCACAAACCAATCTTCGACGGAGACAAAGGCCCAAACACAGGAGGAATGGGGGCCTACTCCCCGGCGCCAATCGTCCCAGAGGGATTGGAAGAGAAGATACAGAGAGACATAATTGGAAAATTCATGAATGGGATGAGAGAGGAAAACGTGGAGTTCAAGGGCACAATCTACTTGGGCCTCATGATCTCTGACGGGGAGCCAGATGTGCTGGAATTCAACGTTCGATTCGGGGACCCGGAGATCCAACCAATAGTCATGCGAATGGAACCAGATCTCTTCGAGTACCTCTACTCGTGCGCAAGTGGACGCTTAGCCGAGATGGATGACATGAAATGGTCTAAGCAGGCTGCGGTCTGCGTCGTTATGGCTTCATCAGGTTATCCCGGGCAATATCAAAAAGGGAAGACAATCGTAGGCCTTGACGAAGCAGCAACACTCAGGAACGTTGTGGTTTTTCACGCAGGAACGGCCAGACAGAACTCGGCCATCGTCACAAACGGAGGACGTGTACTGGGAGTCACAGCTCTCAGTGATACGATACCGCAGGCAATCCGCGAGGCGTACCGGGCCGTTGAAATGATCTATTGGGAAGAAGAATATCATCGAACAGACATTGGAAAAAAGGCGCTGAAGCATATACATGCCGCCTAAGAGGATATTCGACCCGGACACTCGTCCGAAGCCGATGAGAATAGCCTGCTTCATGTCTGGCTCAGGAACAAACGTCGTCAAGATACTCGAGAACCAATCTAAGGAAGGGAACAAATGCCCCTATCGAGTCGTTCTCATATTCACAGATGTGTTCGACCCGTCAAGCCAGAAATGCAGAGCACAGACAATATCGTCGGAACATCACATCAGCTACGAACATAATGATGTCATGGAGTTCTACAGAAGCCATGGCCGACAGGACAGAAAGGATCTTTCACTTCGCCCCGAGTATGATCGGCTCACGTTAGAAATGATAGAGAAATACCATCTTGACCTGATCGCGCTCTGCGGTTACATGAGCATAGTGACTTTTCCTCTCACAGAAGGATATGATGGCCAAATCGTGAATGTTCATCCTGCCGACCTTTCCGTCAAGGAAGGCGACAGAAGGAAGTACACTGGTCTCGACGCTGTGCGAAACGCAATCCTATCAGGAGAGAAGAGACTCTACTCGACAACGCACGTAGTTCGAGAAAAGGTCGACCATGGTGAAATCCTTATGCGATCTCGGCCGGTGGATGTGGTTCTTCCAAAAGGAACCAGCTTGAAGGAACTTCAGGATCCAAAGAACGCCAAAATTGCCAGGCAAGTCGCTGATGAGCATCAAGCCCGACTGAAAGAACACGGCGACTGGGTGATCTACCCGATGACATTGGAGATGATCGGCGAGGGAAGATATGCTTTGAACGGCAAAGGCAACGTGTATGTGGATAATGCGCTGATGCCGAACGGGCTACGCCTCTAGATATGGTGGACCAAGATGGTGAGCGTTGGAGTACTCGCCTCTGGACGAGGATCAAACTTCCAAGCCATAGTCGAGCATCAGAGACTTGGAGTTTTCCAAGGCGTAGACGTAAGCGTACTCATCTACAACTATCCTGAGGCCCCTGTGAAGCATATTGCAGAGAAGCACGGAATCGCGAACCATCTTGTCGGCCACAAGAATGTAGACCGGGTGGAATTTGAACGGCAGATAATGAGCATATTAGATTCAAGTGAGGTGGAGCTGGTTTGCCTCGCCGGTTGGGACAGAATAGTTGGCTCTGAGTTCTTCAGAAAATATCGCTGGAAGGTCATGAACATCCATCCCGCGCTTCTGCCTTCGTTTGGTTGGAAAGGACTAAATGCTCGATATGTGCACGAGGCCGCATTGGAATATGGCGTCAAAATCACTGGGTGCACCGTGTTCTTCGTTGACGTAAGTGTCGAGAAAGGACCCATAATCCTGCAACATCCAGTCAGAGTCCTAAAGTCAGAACTGGAATTGTTCAAGAATAGGCGTGAAGATGCTATTCAGTCTCTATCAGATAGAGTCTTGATTCACGAACACAGAATCTACTCAAAGGCGATTCAACTCTACGCTGACAGGCGTCTAAGAGTCTACGAGGCCGTCACCAGTGGGAAGGAAGCTCAAGCAAACAGAGTTGTCTCAATAGATCTTCATGACGACTGGGAGAAGAAATGGAACGAGAGACAGCGCATCTTCATTGAAAGCCAGAAGACCGCATGGGGCGCAAAAGCAGTGGAAGCGGCAGAGGAACTGATTTGACAGTCGTGATGCGAGCCGAAGACATCTTTGCACAGACAAAAGAGAAAGTGGCGAAAGAGGTACGAGAGCTTAGAGAGATGGGGATTACGCCTGGTCTCGCAGCAATACTTCCAGCTGACGAAGCCACCGCTAAGATGTATGTCTCAATGAAACAACAAGACTGCAAAGAAGTAGGTATCTATTCAGAGGTCTGCGAAGTCTACAAGTACCCACCTGAAAAGAGAGAGAAGGAGCTTTGCAGGGTCATAGAGGAGATGAATATCAGGGACGACATAACGGGCATTCTCGTTCAGATGCCTCTGCCTGATCCAATTGACAGGCATAGACCCTTCGAACTCCTCGCACCTGAGAAGGACGTTGACGGATTAACACCCAAGAACAAAGGCAAGCTGATGAGCAGATACAATTTTGAGAAGGATGTTCTCCCATGCACCGCCGCCGCAGTGATCGAACTTCTCGACAGATATCACGTTGAGATGAAGGGAAAGGACGTAGTCATTGTCGGACGAAGCGACCTAGTCGGAAAACCATTGAGAAAGCTATTCGAGGATCATGATGCCACGCCGGTCTGTTGCCACCGAGCAACAAAGAGTACAATGGACAGAATCAAACGGGCAGACATAGTCGTCTGTGCGGCAGGGAGACCGCCAGAACTCTGCAAGGAAGATTCCTTTCGACTGACTTCAGATATGGTGAAAGAAGGAGTCGTCGTGGTAGGGGTTGGAGGTAGAAAAGATCCTGCTACGGGGAAACTGTATTTTGATGTTGACTTCAAAGACGTGAAAACTAAGGCCGCATACATCACTCCGAATCTTAATGGGATCGGATTGATGACTAGAGGAAGACTTCTTTGGAACACGATCCTGACTACAAGAGGACTTGAGAAATATCTTCTTAATCCATACTAACCGAGCCTAATCGCGTGCTTCAATTGGATTTCATGATGTAGTTGATCATCGATTCAAAGATCAGCTTGCCATCTCCATAGGTCGGTAACCTAAGCTGCGTCCAGTCTGGCAGCTGATATCCGAAGAAGGCTCTTTCTGGATGGGGCATTAGACCCATCACGGTTCCACTTCTATTGCATATTCCCGCCATATCCCATACCGATCCATTCGGATTGTAGGGGAAGAGTTCCTCCGCATAAGTTCCATTAGATCTGGCAAATCTGAATACGATCTGGTCACCATCAACAAGTTTTCTGAAGTATTCTTGTTCTCTCTCCTTTGGCAGTAGAATTCTTCCCTCGGCGTGAGCTATCGGTATACGCAGAAGTTTTCCCTTCTCGATCGACTGCGTAAACACACATTTTCCAGAATTCTCATGTTTCAAATAGAGATAGTCATTTGCTGTAGTCCATGTGCAACGATACCCCATCGGCATATTTCAGGCCAGAGCCATCTCGACTGAGCCCTCCCTAGTTCCAAAGCCTGGGAGCAAACCTGTCTCTATGAGAACTTGGAATCCGTTACAAATCCCTAGCACAGGGCGTTGCGACTCAACAAATCGATGAAGCAAATCTCCAAGTTCGTCTCTTAAGATATCTGCCCAGATGGCACCAGCTCTGACATAGTCGCCATACGCGAATCCTCCTGGGAAGACGAGTCCGTGGTAGTCGAGGAGGTTTCGCTTCTCTATTATGCTCCTCGTGTGAACAACTTCAGCTTTTACGCCAAGACTGTCGAAGACTCTGCGGGTCTCTTCGTCGCAGTTAGTTCCGCCAACCCGCATAATGCAGATTCGAATATTCTTTCGCTTCATTCATTCTACCTCGAAAGGCCGTTTCCAAGCGGATCGAAGCTCCTCGACATCCACATCTACCAAGGGGTTGTCCCTTCTGCGAATGGTGAACCGTCCATCTCCCCGAATTCTGCCAACTAATGCGTGAGGCACTTTACCCATCAGTCTCTCGAATCCTCGCCTGCTTCTTGATTCCACTTCAATCAGGAAACGACTGTTCGACTCAGAAAAGAGAGCAACATCTTCTCGCAGCTTCGTTGCAGACAGGACAACATCCAAGTTGAGGTCAAGGCCGAATTCAGCTCCGAAGGCCATCTCAGCGGCGGCAACCGCCAGACCGCCATCAGAAAGATCATGGCATGCCTTGACGTGCCCTTTGTCAATGGCTGATGTGACCACTCGAAGTATTCTCTTCGCCATTGGAAGTCTGACTTTCGGAACATTACCCCCAGTTATCCCTCTGAGTTTGAAGTATTGAGAACCTCCGAGCTCTGAATGGGTAGCTCCGATTAGGTATACAGGGTCGCCTTTACTCTTCAGCTCCATCGACACAGTCTCTCGCACATCTGGAACTATGCCCACACCGGTCACCAGAAATGTTGGGGTTACTGAACCCAAAGGTGACTCATTGTAAAGGCTGTCCTTGCCTGAAATGAATGGTGCCGCAAACCCTTTCGCGAAGTCATAGCACGCTTGGCAAGCTTTAACGAGACTTCCCATTCTATCCGGTTTTTCCGGACTACCCCACGTGAAATTGTCGAGGAGGGCTACTCTTCTTCCTCCAACAGCCACATTGTTCCTCAACGCCTCATCAATAGCGGAGGCTGCCATCCAGTATGGATCTAGTTTTCCATAGTTCGGATTCATTCCACATGAGATCGCAATGCCACGCCAAGAATCAGAGAGCGGCTTCAGAACAGCTGCATCGTTAGGCGCAGAGAAAGCGCCTTGAAGAGGCTTCAGCACTGTGTTCCCTTGAACCTCATGATCATAAGTTCGGATGACCGATTCCTTGCTAGCGATGTTGGGTGCCGAGAGAAGTTCTAGAATTGTCTTCAACAGATCGCCTGGAGAATCAAAAAGAGGTTCAGGCATTTGTGTCAGATCAAGATTCACGATTCTTGTTGCTCTTGGCGGAGAGAAGAGAAAATCCAAGTCAAGTCCAAGTACAGGACTGCTTAGAAAAGAAACAGTCACGGCTCGACCTCGGTTGAATTTCCCTATTGGATTGGCCAGAACGTCTTCTTCTCCGAAAATCTCTAGAACTCTGCTGAGATTCTTCGGTGGAATCGACAACAACATTCGTTCCTGAGACTCGGAAACCCAGATTTCCCAAGGTGCCATAGGCGGGACTGTCTCTTTCAATTGAACCTTGTCGAGCTCCACATGAATACCGCAGTTCGACCTGTGAGCCATCTCTCCTGCGGCACAAGACAGGCCACCTCCCCCGAGATCAGTTATTCCTGATGCTAGCTCCCGGTCCCTTACCTCCAGGATAGCCCGTTTCAGCTTCTCTTCTTCAATCGGATTGGGAACCTGAACGGCAGAGAGAGATGTTTCCTCGGACTTTTCCGTTAGTTCAGCAGATGCGAAAGTAACTCCGTGAATCCCATCCCTTCCGGTCCTGCCTCCAACTAGTAGAGGCACGTCACCGGGCTTCGTTCTTCGAACGAATTTCTCCATGGGCACTATGCCGACACAGCCACAGTACACAACCACGTTGCCCACGTAGCTTTCGTCAAAGAATATTGCACCATTCACCGTTGGGATGCCCATGTTGTTCCCATAGCTTCCAATTCCCGCGACCACTCCGTCGAAGAGATAGGTTGGATGATTGACTCCCTTCGGCAACCTGCTCTGATCAAAGTCCAAAGGCCCAAAGCACAAAACGTCGGTGCAGGCTATCGGTTTTCCCCAAACCGCCAGTATGTCTCGGATCACTCCGCCAGTTCCGGTTGCTGCTCCTCCGAAAGGCTCTACCGCTGACGGATGATTGTGTGTCTCAACCTTTGCGGCCACACCATAGGTTACTCCTTTTCTTTTTTCGAATAGAACTATTCCCGCATTGTCTTGGAACGTATCAAGGCACCAAGACGGTTTCAGTTCCTTCACTGGTCTTGCGATGTATGTTTTGAAGAGGTTTCTCGCGATTATTCTGCCGTTGGATGAGACTACGTTCCCTTTGAAGGTCTTATGGAAACAATGCTCAGACCAAGTCTGTCCGAAAGTCTGCAGTTCAATATCAGTTGGATTTCGTCCAATTCTCTCGAAATGAATCTTGAGCGCTTTCATCTCTTCTAGAGCCAGGCCTACCGCGAGATCGCTGCTTATTCTCAGAAGTTGACTGTCATCTGAGTTCCGCAAATCTACCTCAATCAGGGAGAACGGTGCGTCTTCTCTCCTGATGTAGGGCTCGGAACTCATCTTACTTCCTCAATTGCTAGGAGCTGTGCTTGGTCCTTCACTGGATTGACCATCGGTGGACCAGTGTAGATCTGTCGAGCCGAAGTCTCAGCCTGCTCCTTAGAGTCCGCTTCGACAAATATCTCCCAGTATCTTCCAGATCTGACCTTTCGGACTCCTTGAATTCCTTTCCTTTTCAGTCTCCCATCCAGCGTATCCCCCTCTGGATCTGATACGCCTTCACGAGGATACACCACAACCCTTACGCGATACAGCATGCGTCCACCTGCCCCATTGATTTCTAAAGATCACCATACGCGAACTTGCCAAAGCTACTTTCAATGAGAACTTGATTTCCAGAGGGACTGGCTTCGATCTCGCCCATGACTTTGCCTTCGACTCCAAAGCCCTCAATGACACTGAGCACTTGGTCCACAACTTCTGCCTTGAGAACTATCTCGAATCCTACTCCCATATTGTAGTCTTGGAACATGTCTTTCCACGATTCATTGGACTCCTTCTTGATTAGCAGAAAGATTGGATCAGGTTGAGGAATATCGCGTTTCACATATCTTACGCCTCCTCCCAGGCTAAGGCATTTGGTTTGTCCTCCCCCTGTGTTATGGATCAAACCGGTGATCGATGGTCCAAATCTGTCGAGGATCTTGAAAGCAATTGGAGCGAAAACTCGCGTGGGAGAACACATCGCTTCACCCACGGTCATTCCAAGTTCGTCTATGCGATCGGTAACCTTGAAACGTCCGAAATATCCTGATGTTCCACTTCCAAGGGTCTCAGGATACTTCTTGCCGTAGTCACCACTCATGAGACTATGTCTGGCAAGTGTGATTCCATTGCACATGATTCCGCTGTTCAATTCCTTCTCGTAACGGATCCTTCCGCCACTTCTGATTCCAATGATCTTGTTGCCTGGAAGGATTCTTTCTCCTGTTATGATTTTGGACAGTTCGACTCTCCCTTGCATAAACCCTGAAACGTCCAACGTAGCGATCTGATCGGGTACATCGGCTGTTTCTCCTCCGTCAAAGGGCAACGTGAGACCATTAGCCCGTAGAACTTCCCTTAGCTCCACAATCTCAGAGTTGAGAACCCTCAAGAAATTCTCCTTGGGAACCCTTGACTTGTTGATTGAAACGCAATCCACAAAGCTGATCGGCCTCGCGCCGACGCACACTATGTCGTCAAGATTCATTGCTACAACATCTTGTGCGATACCCTTGAACGAGTTGATGTCTTTGGTTTCTTTGAAGTTGAGATAGCTCTGAACAGGTTTGCTTCCTGCGCTATCCGCGTGTGAAACAAGTGCATACTGCGGGAAGTCCGGATCTTGCTTGATTACACAGAATGCCTTGGGATAGAGCGACTGGATGCTTGACTTGAAGACCTCTATTCCTTTCTTACGTACGTCAACGCCTACCTTCGTATATTGCGATTCACCCATCCCAACGCCCTCCTAAAAATGACTAAAGCACCTCTCTCGAGTGAACACCATTGCCATCCCATGCTCATCACAAGCATCAATGACCTCCTGATCCTTCACTGAGCCTCCAGGCTGAATGATCGCAGCGACACCATACTTAGCGAGCAAATCAACACTATCACGGAAAGAAAAGAAACCATCTGAAGCCGCAACCGCTCCCTTAAGACGTACTTGTCGCCCCGTTTCCTCCAGTTTTTCAACTGCAAGTCTGACTGCTGTAACACGATCCTGCTGGCCTGTACCAATTCCTAAGGTGCAGCCATTCTTTGCCACTACTGCGGCGTTGGATCTTACATGAGCGCAGACCATCCAAGAGAAGTAAAGATCGTTGTACTCTCCTTCTGTGGGTGATCTCTTCGTGACAATTGAGACATCTGACTTGCTTTCGATTCTGTTACGGTATGGTGCAGATACGGTTGCGAAGCCTTCTGGGTAGAAATGTAGATCAAATCCCACCTCATCAGTCAACCGACTCAACTGGACTACCCGAAGATCTTTCTTTTCATTGAAAATAGTCAAAGCGCCATCCTCGAAGGAGGGAGCGCTAACGCACTCTATGTATGTTCTGACCAGTTCTTCCGCGGCTTCGCGGCTCACAGAAACATTCAATCCAACAGTTGCTCCAAAAGCCGCCTGACTGTCACATTCCCTTGCATCAGCTATGATTTGCTTCAGCGGTATCTTCGCATCTTGGGCCACTGCAATCCCTGAAGGATTGAGATGCTTCATGTAGGCACAGGCGGGCCGAGAGAAATTCCTTAACAGCACGTGTGCTCGATAGATGTCCTCGAGATTGGTTTTGCTCAGTCCTTGCTTTCCAACCTTCAGTTCCTTGAGAAGAGGAGCCATTGTGAATATGGCTGCAGGATAGCCGGGATTGTCGCCATATCTCAGACTGTAGACTTTCTCCAAAGAGAAGACTTTGTCACCCATCAGTATCTTGATGTTCGAGGGAAAGCTCTCCTTGATGGCTGTTCGATACATCTTCCTGAGATTGGCCGCGTCTGACATTAGGTCTCACTGATCCTTGACAAATAATCCAAGATACTGTGATCATATCGAGACGTGAGTGCGAAAGCTTCCTTGGCGAGACTGATCTTACTCGTCTCCGAGATATCGCCACCGTTCTTCTCCATTTCCCGCATAAAGATCTCATATTGACCAGGATTAGTGAGGACTGAAACTCTCTTGTTCAACAGAGCACTCTTGGCTGCGGCCCTTATCATCGCCGGCCCACCGATGTCTATATTCTCTGCAGCCCGCCTAAATGTCACAGTCTTCTCCTTAACAACGGTTTCGAAAGGATAGAGGTTTGCCACGAGCACATCTATGGGAACGATTCCCTGCGCAAGCATGTATTGGTGATCATCTGGATCAGCAGGATCCAGGAGAAAACCTCCATGGAGCTTTGGATGAAGAGTCTTGACCAAGCCATGTGGCGACTCCGGGTAGCCAGTAAATACAGATGTTTCAGTGCACTTGTGTCCGAGCTCTCTGATCCTCTGAGCAGTTCCGCCTGAGGCAATTATCTCGAATCTGAACTTCGAGAGGCAAGGTAACAGAGTCTCAAGCCCCGACTTGTCATAGACGCTGATCAGGGCCCTTCGCGTCATCCCCACCTCACCATAGACTCTCTTCTTTGAACTTCTTCTCCCAGTGTGCGAGGACTTGGTCAACCTTCGATGGGGCTAAGCCAACATATTTCGACGGATCATGAACCACTTCTAACTGCTTTGCCGACAGCTTCTTGAGATATGGTTGAAGCGATTGATCTGACAAGGCCAAGTCGACCACGGACTTTCCTGTGCGAGACGATTCAAGGGTCAGCCTTCTGACATATTCATGCGCATCTGGATGTCCTGCCAAGGCCAGAAGGAGATACAGTGGCTCAGCAACGACTGATGGGAGAGCAAGATCAAGATTCCTTTTCAGACTTGTCCTGTCAACAATAAGCTTCTCACTGACTTTGCTCATCCTCCTCACACAGAAGTCGAATGTCATTAGGAACTCTGCATCATACCTCTGAGAGGCTGAGTTCGTGAGATCTCTTTGATGCTCTGAAACCTGGTCTAGATACTTCGTCGTCATTCTAGGAACGAATTCCTTCCACAGGCTCTCAACATTCTCGAAGCTCTCCGGGTTCTTCTTGTGAGGCATCGTCGAAGAACCTACACGTTCCTCCGTGAAAGCCTCCCCCACCTCTCCTATCTCTGACCTCTGCAAATTTCTCATATCCCTAGAGAAGTTCGCCAGAACACCCCACGCCGATATGACACTGTGGATCAAGTCTGTTGTAGGCTCCGGAGGAACTATCTGAGTTGAGATGAGAGCAGGCTCCAAACCAAGTGAGGACAAGAGTTGCTTCTCAAACTCCTCCGGATCTGAGATGAAGAGGGCGGAGGAGTTGTATGCCCCAACTGCTCCAGACAACTTCCCAACCAATCTTTGCGAGGATTCCTTCAACTTCAGGATTCTGTTTCCCCAACGATTCACGTACTGAGCTAAAGCGAAGCCGAAAGTCATCGGCACGGCGAACTGGCCGTGAGTCCGGCCAATCTGAATCGTATCCCGGTCCTTCCTGGCCAATTCGATCCAGATCTTTTCAAGCTTCATCATGTCTGGGATTATGACCGACTCCACAGCCTGTTTGTACCTTAGTGCATTGGCGGTATCGACAATGTCGTAAGATGTTGCAGTCAGATGCACATACGGCTTTGCTTGGTCACTGACCTTTCGTTGAATCACGTTGACGAGCGCACGTATGTCGTGTATCACTCGCCTTTCTTCTTCAGCAACTTCTTTCGCAGTGATGGAATCCGCTGCCACGGCAATCTCATTAGCGATACTAGGTGAACAGATACCGCGCTTGGCCAGAGTCTCTACGAGAGCTTTCTCTACCTTCGCCTTGTATTTCACAAAGGCCTCCGCAGAAAGATAGGGATTCAACTCCTTTACCGGGTATCTAGTATCCGTTGGGGAGCAGACGCTGAACTTCGAAATTAAATCCTCTGAGATCTCGCTTCACCTCCCAATTCCTTCAGAACTTGGTCCAAGCTCTTTAGGTGTAGATCATTGATTTCTTTATTCCCATTTAACACCTCGTAGGCCCCCACGCATCTCTTCGTAACTTCATCTATTACCAGCCCAGGCAATCTTGGAGGAGTCCCTTCTCCAGTGAATCCGTAGCACTCTCTGAGAAACGCTCTAAGGAATTCCTTGTCCAAGGCATGGGCCTCCTGTTGCGCTCCAACTTTGAAATGCTTGTCACTCCAGAAACGTGCCGAGTCGTGTGTAGGCGGTTCGTCAATCTGAATCAGGCCGCCCCGATGTCTCCCATATTCAACCTTGAAATCTGGGACGATTATACCTCTCCTTCTGGCCTCGTCACGGTAGAATTCGTAGAGTCTGAAGGAGGCCTCCTCAAGGACATGCCACTCATCGTTCGTGAGCAATCCTCGGTCTATCGCTTCATCTCTAGTTATGTCTAGGTCATGACCAATCTCCGACTTTGTCGTTGGAGTTAGAATAATCTGAGGGAGCTCTTCTGCCATGCATAAGCTGTCGGGCAACGTGATGCCCCCGAAATTCCTCTCACCTTTGGTGTATGCTCTCCACATAGAGCCATAGATGTGACTTCTAACAACCCACTCAATGTCCACTCGCTCAGCCTTAGTCACTCTCATCGAACGGTCATCAACACGTTGCAGGAAATGGTTCGGTATGATGTGTTTGGTCTTGGAAAACCAGAACTCGGATAGTCTGGTCAGCGATTCACCCTTCCGAGGAATCACATCTGCAAGGACAACATCATACGCACTGACTCTGTCGGAGGCGACTATCAGCAGCTCCTCTTCCATGTCGAAGACGTCTCGAACCTTGCCCTTTCGGAAGAGCTTGAGTGAACTACTCAAGATGCTCAACTGCTTTTACCATGTTTGATCTTGGAATCAGCCTTCTCATTCTTAGATTGCAGCTCTCTCTGATACTGAGCCACCTTTGAGGCCAAACTCTGATTGCTTTCTCCAAGAATCTTTACGGCCGCCAGAGCAGCATTCTCTGGATCACAAGCAACAAGCGGAGCTACTCCCTTCGGCATTCTAAGCGACGAGTAAATGTCAACGCGCCAAAGGTCGTCGGACTGAGTCGGACAAGCTATCACGGCATGTCTGGTTTGGAAATCGACGAATCCAGAGAGAGCGTTTGATCTGCCCGCGACAGTGATATACACGATTCCCTCGTCCAATTTCTCGTATTCTTCAAGGATCTGTATCAGTCTCCTTGGCTCTTTGTGGGCTGAGGCTACTCTGAATTCACAGCTCACTCCAAACCTGTCAAGAAATGGCTTGATCGGTGATGCAAACGCGTAGTCAGTTTCTGAACCCAGAATGACAAGAACCCTTTGGCCAGTCATGGACAAGAGTAGAAGTGCTGAGGTCTTATCGTTTTTGTCAATGTAGCAGCCTATGCTCGTATGTACATTAGGTTTGAGGCGTGTGTCGGAACTCACGAAACTAGAGCGTACTTTCGCTTCAGATTTCTTCTGCTATGTTTGCAACCGAGTCGCCTGGGAACACGACTCCAGGCATTTGGACACTTGTTATGATACCACTATGCTGGCTCAGCACCTTCTTACCTTCGGTAGTCATGACCCCAAGCAGGTCGCCTTTCTTCACAGTCATACCTGCCGTGACCCGTGGAATGAAGAAATCCTCCTCGTCCACCTTAGTGTTCGATATCTTTCCGTAGAACCTTTGCTTCGCGAGAGGCACTTTTTCGTCTATAATACTAAGGCTTGCGAGCAATCCGAATATGGTCCTATAGAGTTGGTCTGCATGATCTGTGTTGAATATGCCTCGGTGGCTCCCTGCCTCTATTATTGCTGCAGGCATCTTCTTGTGAGAGGCCTCAATGAAGAGCTGCCCTCTCAACCCAGAGGACTCCACCACTGTGGAGATCGCAAGCTTCCTTACATACTCTCTTACATAATCGAATTCTTGGTGGAGACATAGAACGTAAGGAATACAACTCATTCCGCATCCGTGCAGGTCGAGGATGTAATCAGCTTGCGTGGCCTCCTGCCATATGGTGTGGGCGAGGCGTTGGGAAACTGATCCCTTTTCGTCTCCAGGGAAAACTCTGTTCAGATCTGTGCTGTCAACAGGGGAGGCCCGTTCTCGACAACGAAAGGCTAACGGGTTGGATACAGGCAAGAATGTGACTGAGCCCTTAAGGGTTCTTTCATCAAGTGATGAAATCGCACGTCGTATACTATAGGTTCCAATAACCTCGTCCCCATGCATCGCTCCAGTCACAAGAACTCTAGGCTTCCCCTTGCCGAGTCTATAGAAGGATAGAGTCGCTCCATATGTTTTGTCAACTTCTACTGAGACTCTCGACATCTCGGTCTCCTCAGAGCAGAGATTGATAATCTAAGCTTCAGCTATTTTTCGCTTTCGAGTACACGCTTGAGCTGACATATGCATGCCCTAAACCTTAAGCGGCGCTCAGTCTCTTGTGTTTGACTGACACGATTCCCTGATATCTCCTTACTGAAACAGCGGATTGCCTGAATGAGATTCGAGAACATGAGAGAAGATAGCGCGGCTGAATCACTCTGCCTGCGGTTGGATAGGGGGAAGGGAGAATCCGCGCTTCGAATACTCAGGCAATTGCAGCTGCTAGATGGGACTTTCAAAGTTGGCCGAGACGATGATGAGCTGCTCATTCCTCTCCTTAGAGAACTATCAGAGGAAGAACGTTCTCTGTTGGGGACGCAGCTCGGGGATTTCAAAATAGTGAAAGCAGTTCTAGCCAGACGTTCAGAAAGACCCCAAACAATCTTTGATGCCTTGAAGGATCGACTTGCCCCAAACCAGTTGGCAAGTCTACCTAGATCTATCGACATTGTCGGAGACATTGGGATAGTGGAACTTCCTGAGGAGCTCCATGGGCTGGAGGAAATAGTCGGAGATGCTGTCCTTAGAACAAACAAGAACATCCACACAGTTCTCGCTAAGGTCGGTCCCGTTTTCACGGATAAGCGCCTGAGGCAATTGCAAGTAATAGCAGGCTCTGGCGTCACTGAAACAACACACAAGGAATACGGATGCATGTTTCGTGTCGATGTCACAAAAGCATATTTCAGCCCCAGACTGTCTCTCGAGCACGACAGAGTAGCCAGCCAAGTAAGAGAGAACGAAACCGTAGTTGACATGTTCGCTGGCATCGGTCCTTTTGCCATTCAAATAGCGAAGAGAAGGAAGAACGTCCGTGTCTATGCAATCGACGTAAATGAAGATGCCATTAGATATCTTCAGGAGAATGTGCGACTCAACAAAGTCGAAGACAAGGTCATTGTGAAGGAGGGAAATGCCCGAACCATTGTAGAGACATATCTAGTTGAGAAATCAGATCGAATCATCATGAATCTTCCAGTCCAGTCAGCGAGATTCGTCGACGTTGCCTGCCTAGCCCTCAAACCCGCCGGCGGAATCGTCCACTACTACACCTTTGCGTCGGATCCGGATCCTTTGGCGAAAGGAAAAGAGGAGCTTTCTGAGGCGGTCTTGAGGGCTGGGAGAAGGCTTGATCGAATACTTCAATCAAGAACGGTCAAAGGAACAGCGCCACATGAGTGGCTGCTTGCCTTGGACGGTTTCATAAGATGAGTAACTAGATCTCACCTATCAATCGAATAGTGATCTTGCGGTCAGGATTTCTGACAAGATCGATGAATCCTCTGGGAAAATCCTGGGCTGCGATGTTTGAAGAAACCATCAGTGTTCTCGGACAGGTATAGGTGCTCTTTCGCGCAACTAGATCAGTAGGATGGGTAAATTGCAGACCGCCACTTCCTCTGCCGCATGCTTTCACTTGAATGTCCCCTGCTGAGAGGAGAACTGTGATTCTCGCAGAGTCATTTCCTGCAATTGTCTTGAAGTCTTGAGAGAGATCGATCGCTCCTTTCGAGGCTCGGACCGCCACAATACAGTCACCTCTTCTAGTGAGATGAGTTTCCTTGGTGATCTCAAAGGACATCTCGTGCGTCGCTGCTATTGTTGCGTGTCCATATGCGTCAAAGGTTTCCTCGACCCGAGCCATAGTTCGTCAACGCTCAGAATGAGTCTCTGAAATGCTTAAGGGTGTCTTTAGCCAATGCCACTGGGAACTCTAAGGGACGTTTCTTGACGGATAAAGAGGAATACGAGAGAACCATAGCCTCACTGGAAAGCCACGGCATTCTGAAGAGAAAAGAGGTCTTACGCGCGTTTCTCTCTGTTCCGAGATGGGAGTTTCTCCCACGTGAAGCAAAGGGATATGCCCACATTGATACTCCCATACCCATTGGTCACGGACAGACAACGAGCGCTCTCCACATGACAGCAATGTTCTGCGAATACGGCGGAATGAAATTGGGACAAAAAGTGCTGGAGGTCGGAGGAGGATGTGGCTACATGAGCTGCGTATATGCAGAAGTTGTAGCGTCAAAGGACGCAAAACAAGACCAGTGGGGACACGTCTGGTCGGTCGAGATCGTCAAAGAACTCGCGGAATCAGCAAAGCAAAGCATTGAGCGGACAGGCTATGGTGACCGAGTAACAATGATTTATGGTGACGCGTCAGAGGGACTCCCCGAACATGCGCCCTATAATGTCATAGTCGTTACCAGTGCTGCTCCAGATGTGCCAAAACCGATGATTGAACAGTTGGCTCCGAATGGAGTCTTGCTCATACCGATCGGGGGACCGCACCTATACCAGGAGCTGCTTAGAATAGGAAAGTCAGATGGAGGTATTGAAGAGAAGAGTATAGGGGGAGTCGCCTTCGTCCCTATGAGAGGAAAGAGAGGGTGGAAAGGTTAGCGGAAGAAAGAGTCTAAGGTCCTCTTCTTTTCTCGTTCCTTCATCCCAGCAACCATTCTCTCAACCGCGTTTCTGACTCTCTCTTCGGAAAAGTCTCGTTCCTTGCAGAGAAATTGAACAACCTCATCAATCTTCGGTTCTTTCCATTCTATCGAATAGTTGTCTGAGACATCGGGGTTAAGAAATACTTGCTTTATCTTGCGGGGGTCTTCAGGAAACTCAGCCTGAATACTGGGAAGGATTTTGTCAAGACTTCCATGCTCCCTCAACATCTTGAGCGCTGTCTTCGGCCCCACACCTTTAACTCCATCGGGATTATAGTCGGTTCCTACCAGTATGCCAAGATCTATCAGCTGTTCTCTCGTGATACCGAGTTCCGATAGAACCTTTGACAACTCCACGAACTCCGCCTCAACCTCGATATATGTCGGTCTTCCTGGAAGTTTTCTTCTACCACTTATGGCAAGATTTCTCACAAGACGGGGGGCACCAAAAAGGAGTGAATCATAATCCTGTGATGCGGCAGCCCACACATGGCCTTTCCTGGCAATATGAGCGGCTTGGGCCTCTCCTTCAGACGGAGCCTGGATCCATGGTATGCCTAATGTGTCGAGCAGTTTCTTGGCATCATCAACCATGAGATCCTTTAATCTTGAGGTGGCTTGAGCGTGTTTCTTGGCCTCTCGGAGATCTCCCCTTTTGAGCGCTTCCTCATACCTCACTAGCGCTTCCTCCTTCACCTTCGATCTTCGTTTAATCTCCACTTCTTTGAGAGAGGGAGGAGTTCCGTCGAACACATACGCGAGCCTGATCCCTTTCTCGGCCATGTTGGTGGTTCTGTAAAGTAGCCCGCTCAAATGACTGGTAATCCTTCCCTGCCTATCCATCAGGGGTTCTCCGGTCGGACCACGGATGATTGACAGAAATTGGTAGAGAGAGTTGTAACCATCGACCGCAATTGATCTTCCGGAAAGCTCCTCGAGCGTAGTCTTCTCTTTCGAAATGAGATCTGCGAGATCGACTCCCAATCAGTACACCGGGCCGCCGATTGGCTGCGCAAAACTAGTATCTACTGGTGTGAGTAGAAAAACAATGCCTTTGTTTTGAGTCATATAGCTTAGGGATTGCCAGAGGATAGTCGCAGTCCTTCCTGCTTTCTCGTAGGAGGCCGTCTATTTTGCGTCTTCAATTGTGATTGTGCAATTGGTTAGAAGGGCGCTGAAGACCCCTAGAGCTGCAAGATAGGGCGAGACAACCGCGCCCACCACTCCCGCAGTGAGAGGGATCTCAATCAAGGTCTTGTCTCTGTGCCTTACCGTAAGTTTCTTGGCGTTGCCTTCTTTGACCAGTCGCTTCGCTTGTTCCACCAGGTCCTCTACAGCAAACATGAACTCGTCCACAACCTGTCTCTCGCTCAGCATCAGCCACCTCTAGGCTCCTTTCTCCCTCGGTCCTACCAGTTCAACCCTTCTCTTTCCTTTCATAAGCCGAGTGACTCGAACTAGCCCTTGGACCTCAAGTCTGAGAAGTGCCTTGTTCAGTTCTCTGAAGCTCAGATCCCCGTAGGAATCCTTCAACTCGGAAAGGAGCTCCAGATCGGCTATCGGGCCCTTTTTCTGCAGCGTCTCCACGACCGCCAAGTTGACTGGGCGGGAGTTCCAAGTTGAAATGTTTACCATTCCATGTTCCTCTAGGCTGTGATGGGGACTGCTGCTCTCTCTTTCCTAAATCGTTTGGCAAATCCGAGATACGCGTTTTCCATGTCAGCTGATAGGCTTGGCTTGACCTTCTCTATGGCGTCTTCAAAGTCTTTGAGGGAGATGCTTTTCGCTTCGATATTGTGCCTGAGTGCAATCATGCCAGCTTCGCGGCATATGGCTTGAAGGTCTGCGCCGGAATACCCCATGGTTTTCCTGGCGAGTTCTTCCAAGTTGACATCTTTCTCCAGTGGCATACCTTTCGTGTGTATCTTTAGTACTTGGAGGCGTGTCCGTTCGTCGGGAGTCGGCACGTAGATCAGTCTATCGAATCTTCCAGGTCTCAGTGCCGCTGGGTCCAGAATGTCTGGTCTGTTCGTCGCAGCGATCACTACGACGTTCTGCAGAGCCTCGATTCCGTCCATTTCACTCAGAAGTTGGCTTATCACCCGTTCTGATGCTCCGGAGTCTGCGTATCCCATGCCACGTCTTGGAATGACTGAGTCGAGTTCGTCGAAGAATATTATTGAGGGAGCGGCTGTTCTTCCTTTCCTGAACACTTCACGGATGGCTTTCTCAGATTCTCCGACCCATTTGCTGAAGATCTCGGGTCCCTTGATGGAAATGAAATTGGCTTCGCTCTCAGTCGATATCGCCCTGGCCAGCATTGTTTTTCCACATCCAGGCGGTCCGTAGAGAAGTATGCCCTTTGGAGGTTGGACCCCTACTCTCTTGAAGACCTCTGGCTTCTTGATAGGCCATTCCACAGCTTCCATCAGCTCCTGCTTGACATCGAGTAGTCCTCCGACGTCCTCCCACTTGACAGTGGGAATCTCGACGTATACCTCTCTCATTGCTGTCGGTGTTATCTCTCGGTATGCTGCCATGAAATCGTCGAGCTTTACCTCCATCTTCTCAAGAGTTTCAGTCGGTATCTTTTCTTCTTCAAGATTTATCTCGGGCAGATATCGCCTCAAAGTCTTCATGGCTGCCTCTCGGCAGAGAGCTGACTGGTCAGCTCCAGTATACCCGTGACTTAGGTTTGCCAGTTTTTGCAGATCCACATCCTTAGCCAGAGGCATGTTTCTAGTGTGAATCTGCAAGATTTCATATCGTGCTTGTCTGTCAGGTACACCTATCTCTATTTCCCGGTCGAACCTGCCGGGCCTTCTGAGAGCGGGATCAATGGCGTTGGGTCTGTTCGTTGCCCCTATGACAATTATGTTTCCTCTGCTACCCATGCCATCCATTAATGAGAGCAGTTGGGCTACTACACGCCGCTCGACTTCTCCAGTGACTTCTTCACGTTTGGGTGCGATAGCATCCATTTCATCAATGAAGACTATGCTTGGCGCCGATTCGTGAGCCTTCTGGAAGATCTCTCTCAAGCGTGCCTCAGACTCGCCATAGAATTTGCTCATTATCTCCGGACCTGAGATCACGTAGAAATTGGCATCTGACTCATTCGCCACAGCCTTTGCCAACAGAGTCTTGCCGCATCCAGGCGGACCGAAGAGGAAAATTCCTCGTGGAGGCTCAATGCCTAACCGCTGGAAAAGCTCCGGATGCCTAAGCGGCAGTTCAACCATCTCTCGAATTCTCTGAATCTCTTCATGGAGTCCTCCGATGTCCTCGTACGTGATCATCGAAATGCCTTTCTTCTCAGGAGTAGGTTCTCCAAGAACCTGAACAGCAGTTGCCTCAGTGATCTTGATCGCTCCGTGAGGTCTTCCTCTGACAACGGCAAGAGGAACGGCGCTTCCGAAGATAGAGAGAAGCGTCATGTCGCCTTCTCGGAACGGCATGTCCATGAAGCGCCTCTTGACAAAGTTGACGAAGTCCTCGTCAACGCTCAGGCGAACGTCGGTTGGTGCGAAAACTATGTTCTGAGCTTCTTTCACTTCTGAAGATCTAATCGTGACGTATTCGTTCAGGGCAACGCCTGCGTTTCTTCGGACGATGCCGTCCATGCGAATGATGTCTTGACCTTGATCTTCGGCGTACGCTGGCCACGCCACAGCCACAGTGACCTTCTTTCCATGGATCTCAATGAAATCTCCTGCTGAGATCCCTAGGTTCTGCATGGTCGTGTTGTCTATTCTTACCTTCCCGTGGCCGATGTCGCGCTGTCTTGCGTCAGCCACACGTAATTGTACTTCTTTATTCACCAATCCTATTCTTCTCCATCATGATTGAATACTGACTTTATCGACATGTGTTCGTTTGGAGCTCTGGAGCTTCTAGACCTCCCACATTGTCTTCCTTAGGTTCTCGAGAAACTGCATGTATTGACGCAGTATTCTCTTTCCCATCTCTGTTAGGTCGAACCTTCCGTCCGAGAGCTCCTCTATGAGCGATCTTTCTTGAAGCATCGCGAGGTTCTCGTAGACAAGTTTCGGGTTGACTAATCGTCGCAGGTGTGATTTGTTGCATGGTTCCCTGTACATTGTCAGGAGCATCTCCAGACGAGCTGAACTCTCGAAGACATCGAGTAGTTCGAATGCCTTATTGAACATCTCCTCTAGCTCTGCGAAGTCGGAAGGGAGATCTATGCTTCTGCTTCTTCTGTACCTTGTCTTCTCCAACGTCACATGTCTTCACGCTGTTACTCAAGGTAACAAGCTAGTTTATAAATGTTACTTAAGGTAACTACCGTCGCCCTCCAAGAGCACAGAATCATCCCTAACTTCAACGTAAGACGAGATATTGTTGCGGTTACGACTCTGAAAGAAGCAAATTGAGAAGAGATGGGAACCAGATAGGTGCGAGAGCTAACCTAGGTTCTACCCACAGCTATCGTTTGAACCTCGCCAACATTCGGCGTGTCAGCTATTGCCTTCTCAACCTGCTCGATTACGCCGTCCTTCTCAGCCATCAAGATCGTGACAACAAGAGCCACCAATCCGAAAGCGATTGGTTCCTCTTGGACCTTGAGGATTGATGCGTCCTTCGGCAAGTGATTTGACAACTCCTCCTGTAGTTTCTTGAGGTCGACATCTACTTCTGATGGGAAGACCTTCATCTGCACCAGAACCTTTGCCATGAATTCACAACCTATGGACCTTTGAATCCGCACTTAGCGCATTTGTACGGCCTACCGAATAATCTGCACTTCTCGCAACGCCAGATGGTTACCTCACCGCATTCAGGGCACGAGAAATGTACGGCCCCCTCTCCTGGTAGAATCATTCTTCCGCACCAGTTGCATGTAGGCATCTTGACGGCTTTGACTTCGCTCAATCATCGCACCTTGTAGCGACAGACGGAATACCGCTCGCGTATTTATTCCTTGTCTGACCGTCATTAGACAGAAGAGCGATTCCGAACGGAAGCATTCGGCCTAGTTTCCAGCGAGCTTCGCAATATTCCCTAGAAGAGCACGAGGAATCGCTAGATCCGTCATTGTCATGAGTCCCGGTTGACCTTTGATGACATTGCGTATGGAGTTCACTACCATCGCCGCTGTTGCCAGATCTCCGTGCACCCCTCCTTTGATTGTGAGATCAACATTTGGCGTTCCTTCGATGAAGGTTGAGTCTTTGTTCTCAGGGGCTCCCACATATGCCCAGAAGTCAAGTGTGATGGCTGGTTTACCCTTCACGATGCCTTTTCCGACTTGATGCAGGCCTGCGACTTGGCCTCTTTCTACGGCCAGATATTGAGTCTTCAAGGGTCTGTCTGCGACGACTGGCTCGATTGTTTGCTGAATATCGTCCAGCTTCCAACCTACTCCTGCGGCAATCATAGCGATTGATTCCGGTAACCCTATGTGCCCCATTCTTCCACCCGCCACAGCCTTCTTGAATTCGTCAACAGTCATGCCAGCTCCGATCTTCTTCTGGAAGGGCAGTCTTCTAATGGAAGCGTCCATCATCCTAGTGACCTTGATGCTCTTTACATCTTGGCAGACACCAGTCACGGTAAGCGGTAGAGTATCCATGAGGAAACCTGGGTTCACGCCCGTAGCAAGCACAGTCACTCCCTTCTTCTTAGCGAGAGCATCAATCTCCATCGCCATCTCCGGATCCTTAAGGGAAGGGAAGGTGAGCTCTTCTGAAGTCGAGACCATGTCAAGCCCAGCATCGACTACGTCTGTGATCTGTTGACGAATATCCTTCAGAAATGAGGCCGTTGTATGAATAACCAAGTCTGCTTTGGAGTCTTTCAAAACCTTCTTCGCATCACCCGAAATTGGAACACCCAGTTTCTTACCGACGCCTGCAACATCTCCGAGATCCTTTCCAATCTTGTTCGGATCGACATCGATGGCACCGACGTATTCGAATCCTTCTTTCTGAAGAACAAGTTTCACTATGCTGGCTCCTATCGGCCCGACACCGTACTGTATCAACTTGACCTTGTCTTGCATCGTGGGTCATTCCCTGTCTGGCAGTAGTAGCCGATCACAAGCAGAATAAAGGTTTACGTTCCAGACTAGGGCCGAAGAGAATGATTGCACGCTGTTGCTGGGTAGTATGTGGCTGCGATGAAAGAGTCCGATATTGTCGTTGTGGGAGGAGGCCCGTGCGGATCGTTCTCAGCGATGGCAGCAGCGAAGCAAGGCGCTAATGTATCTCTTTTGGAGGAGCATGGAGAGATTGGGACGCCTGCGCATTGTGCTGGCCACATCAGTATTCACGGGTTGAGAACTCTTGGACTTGAGATCCCTAACACCATGATCGAGAACAAAATCAGCATGGCAAAGTTCCATTCTCCATCCGGCAAGACCATTTGCATTGACTGCAAAAGACCAGTCACATATGTCATCAATAGAACCCTGTTTGATCGGTATTTGGCAGAACTATCTGCACGAGTAGGAGTGTCATATATCCACGGTGTAAACGTGAAATCTCTTTGGATTGACTCGAACCAAATCAAAGGAGTATGCGTTGATGGAGAGAATCTGTCAAAGATTGAAGCCAAGGTTGTGATTGATGCGGAAGGCGCCAGTGCAAGTTTGCTGAGAAAGGCCTCTCTACCAGCCTTGACCAGAACCGCATGTGTAACAGGGGTGCAGGGATACGCTGCCATGGTTTCAGATGTGGACCTCGAATCAGTCGAAATCTATGTGGGAAGAGACTATGCTCCTGGGTTTTTTGCTTGGATCATTCCGAGGCAAGACAGAAGTGCAAAGATTGGGTTGGCAACGAATAAGGGAAACCCAAGAGTTCTGCTTGAGCGGTTCTGCAGGAAGCATCCCATAGCGTCGAAGAAGATCGTGGGGCCTTTGAGTGATGTTTCGTTCCATCCTATTCCTCTGGGTGGGCCACCATCTAGGACTTATGGAAACGGGCTTATTGCTGTAGGGGATGCTGCGTCCCAAGTGAAACCGACCACAGGAGGGGGCGTGGTCTTCGGCCTTGCCTGCTCTAAGATAGCGGGAAACACTGCAGCAGAGGCGATACGGACGGGTGACAATTCGTCAAAATTTCTGTCAAAGTATCAAATGCTATGGAAAGAAAGCTTGGGCAAAGAATTCAAAATGGGAAGGATGACGAGGCTATTCCTGACTGGGCTTAGCGATAGAGCTGTTGATCGTATTTTCTCTATTGGAAGGATGTTTCATGTCGAAGACTCGATTGGAGATGTGAGTGAGATTGATTTTCAGGAGAGAATACTCCAAAGTTCCCTCACAAAGCCCAACGTGGCATTGGCCCTTTTGTGTTCACTATTCTCATGTCTTCTACCGTGAAATGTGATATGGTCTGAGCCGCTCAGGAAGTTCAACCTTCGCGACTTTTCCCATGAACTTCGCAAAGAGAGTGGGATGCTCAGTATGTATGGGAAGAACGGTTTGTGGGTGAATTTGTGAGATAATCTGTTTGAGTTCATTGGGCATAATATGGCCTGAACAATGAATGTGATACATTGGAAGCCCGAAGTGATCTAGCCAGTTCTTGAATTTGTCGAATTCTATTTCCCGCTCCTCATTGAACGGTTCTGATGTAGAGAGAATAAAGTTGCTGCCAGGTTCAGGTTTGATCTCAACAAGTTCCCCCATATTCGAAAACGAGCATACGAAAATCGTGCGGTTTTGCTGTCGTCTCACTTCTGAAGCTTCTTTAACATTCTCAAGGCGCAGCAGATTCTCTTCCCAATCAAAGTATTTCTTTTTCTTTCTTCGGTAGACTACTATGTTCCTGTCAGCAGTCGCGTCAGGTATCATCAGTTTCTTGTCAGATCGCAGCTTGCACAACAGATGCGCTTGCTTCAACGAAATGGCTAAGACCCGATCGCTCCGCTTAGCGATCTCATGGAAGGTTCTCAATCGGTCTACGTCGGTGTATGAGAAATCTGCCAAGACCAGTTTGTTAGATCCGTCCACAATCTTGCCGACCTTAGTCTTGACCTCGCTTTCGTCAGCTATGTCTCCACCAACTATGTTCGTTGCTTCAGACATCATCAGGATTGGCCGAACCTTCTTAGATGCTTCTACAAAATCCTCTGTGAGATGCGGTTTGGAGCCGTGTGTTCTAAAGTCACCTGTGTAGATGATTGCTCCTTCGGAAGTGTGGATCACGTATCCATATGCTCCAGGAGTACTGTGATCTACATGGTACGGCTCAACCTCAATGTCCCTGACTCGGATCTTTGTTCCAGTTCGGAATGTCTGAAAGCCCAAGCCTGATATGTCAGTTTCAAAGCGGCGGGACCGTGTTTCGGCTAACCCTTCCAGAATGGTTCTGGTCGTTTCTCCACAGTAGACAGGGATCTTTCTGTTGAGAAAGGATATGTACATGGCGTGGTCGGCGTGGGAGTGGGAGAGCATGACTGCGTCGAGTGTCGCTTCTTTCTCATCGAATCTGTAGACTCCTTCCAGATCTGGCAGTATTCCAAGTTCTAGAAGCTCGTTCTCGTTTCTGGGAGAGAGCCAAGGATCTGAATAGAATCGTCTTCTCTCTGCAAAACTCATTCCGAAGTCAAGAAGGATCCGGGTATCTCGATCTTCGAGGAGGATCTTGTTGCCTCCGATTTCTCCAACTCCGCCATAGAATCTTAGCTTAACCATTGAGACTCTTTCGTCCCCAAGCTTGCCAAGGTGACAGCGTCAACAAAAACGTTCGAAGGCTTATGACGGTGGATTCCACTGCCTCTCGAATTCTATCCTTAGAGTTATCCCTTGGATCTCCTTCGCCATTTGTTTCACAGCTTCAAGATCCACTGGCATGTACCGCGGAGTTCTTCCCTGAAGAATGGCCTTCGTCTCCTTGCTACCGTCAGGCAGCCAGACCGTGTTGATGGTCAAGATGGAAAGTGGGGCGAGCAGCTCTTCCAAGAAATGCCTGTCATCGCCCCCATAGCCTAAGATCTTGATCTTCTTCGCCCCTGTTTGTTCGCCAATAGCCAGTAGTACTGTTCCTTCTTCGTCAACGATCTTCCCGATGTCTCTCCGATCAACCATTATTGCGAGAGTTTCTCCAACTTCAACGGCCTTGTGAAAACGAACTTCCTGAAGCATCGGATAGCGTTTCTCAAGCTCTGACAAAAGCCGAATAACGTTAAGATCGAGTTGAGTGACCCGCCCCTTATCCAATCTCTCTTGGCACTTGGGGCATAGTATGCCACTCTTCACACAGAAACTACATAGTTCTGTTTTCACCAAATCTGAACCTCCCCACAAAAATGAGGGGAATTGTGGAGTTCACTACGGATTTTCGGTCTATCTTCTCAACACTAATTCCATACTGCTCACATTGGATGGTGGTCCACCTTGCTCCCTAGCCGGCAACTGTGCCGTACCGATCGTTATAGGACCAACTTTGACGTCGGGCATGAAACGTCTTCGAACTATTTCGACGACGTCTACAGCTTGACTTATCGCTCGTCCTCTTGCCTTCACAGTTATCTCTCCGGTTCCTCCCTGTAGCAAGGTTATGCAAGCCAGTACGTAGTTCATTACTGGCTTCTGTCCAATGAACACTGATGTTGCCTCTGCCATTTCATTTTCCTCCTTAACGATGCTAGATATCGCTGATTTCGGCAAAGGTAACCTCCCGGCCTTCGATAAATGCGTTGCGGTGAACTTGGTTACATTAGGCTCGCTGACGGTCCTCTTTCAACAGTGTGAGGCTTAAATCAGCGAAACAGATCTTAATCAAAAGTTCAAAACTCGCTTGAGATGAGCATAACCGTGAAGCTGTTTGAGTATGAGGCGAAGTCGATCGCCAAGAACTTCGCCGTACCGGTTCCGAAGGGATATGTCGTATCGACTCCTGGAGAAGCGAAGAAGGCTTTTGACGATCTGGGAAAGCGCTCGATCGTGAAGTCACAAGTTCTCGTTGCAGGAAGAAAGAAAGCAGGGGGAATAAAGTTCGCTTCCACTTCCGACGAGGCCTACAGGGTGGCAAAGGAACTATTTGGGATGAACATTCGCGGAGAGCCGGTGAAGAAGCTTCTTGTGGAAGAGGCTGTACCGGCGAAGAGGGAGCTCTATGTCGGTGTCACCGTGAATAGATCCTTGGGCTGCTACACAATTCTGGCATCCACAGAAGGAGGGATCGACATAGAAGAAGTCGCTTCGAAGTCGCCTGAAAAGATTGTCAGACTGGATGTGAATCCGATTCGAGGATTGAGGGATTATGAAGCACGGATCGTGGCGCGCAAATTAGGTTTCTCTGAAAAATCGTTGGTCGAACTAGCTGTGATAATCTCTAAGATCTACAAGATCTGTGTGACATATGACTGTGAGCTTCTTGAATCAAACCCTCTCCTAGAAACTGAACAGGGAAGTTTTGTGGCCGCTGACTTCAGGGCTTTGATAGATGACAACTCGCTGTATAGACACCCTGAATTTCAAGCGAGAGCCAAGGAAGCAGGAGCAGACGTAACGCTGTTGGAACTTAAGGCTCGTGAGAAAGGCCTGTCCTACGTGGAGCTTGACGGGAACATTGGCGTCATAGGAAACGGAGCGGGACTAGTTATGGCGACACTGGACATGATCCATTACTACGGTGGAAAAGCAGCAAACTTCTGTGATGCTGGAGCAGGGGGCGCCACTACGGATAGAATTGAAGCTGCGTTGGAGCTAGTTCTTTCGAATGAACGAACCCAAGCACTCTTCATCAATGTTCTGGCTGGCATAACAAGATGCGACGACGTTGCCAAAGGAATAGTCGCAACTAGAGAGAAAGCCAAGATCAAGGTACCCATAGTGATTCGTATGGTTTGGACAAACGAGGAAGAGGGCCGCAGAATTCTCGAAGAAGCAGGGATTCCATTCCTAGACAGTATGGAGGAGGGGGCAAAGGAAACAGTGGCCAGATCCAAGAGGTGAGTACGATGGCGATTCTTGTAGGTAAGAATACCAGAGCCGTAGTTCAGGGCATCACTGGCTCGCAAGGAGTGTTTCACACGAAGCTAATGATGGAGTATGGGACAAAGATAGTTGCCGGGGTCACCCCTGGAAAAGGCGGAACAAGTGTTCACGGCATTCCAGTATATGACACTGTCAGTGAAGCAATGGAGACGCACAAAGCAACCGCGTCAATAATATTCGTTCCAGCTCCTAGCGCCAAGGAAGCTGCCTTCGAAGCAATCGATGCAGGCCTCAACCCGGTCATCATGATCACCGAAGGAATCCCTGTCAGAGACACGATGGAGATTGTGGCTGTTACACGGGAGAAGAAGACGTCACTAATAGGACCGAACACACCCGGAATAATAACCCCAGGTGAATGCAAGTTGGGGATCATGCCCGGACAAGTCTTCGGAAAAGGAGATGTAGGATTGATGTCCAGGAGTGGAACTTTGACATATGAGATTGCAGCTGGATTGACAAAGTCTGGGGTAGGAGAAACAACATGCGTCGGGATAGGGGGAGATCCAATTGTCGGGCTCACCTTCATAGAACTGCTTGAGATATTCAGAGAGGATAAGGATACGAAAGCGGTCGCATTGATAGGAGAGATCGGGGGAAATGCTGAGGAACAGGCTGCTGAATACATCAAGAAGACATCCTATCCAAAACCGGTCGCCGCGTATATTGCGGGACGGACTGCCCCTCCAGGAAAGAGAATGGGACATGCAGGTGCAATAATCTCAGGCAAGACAGGCACTGCGGACAGCAAGATTGAAGCGCTGAGAAGTGCTGGTGTGAGCGTTGCCGAGAAGCCCACAGATGTAGCTCGACTCTTGGCGAATCTTATCGGAAAGTAACTGAGTGTACAAGGTTTGACGGTTGATAGAATAGGCGACTGGAGAAGGACTCACTATTCAAATGAGGTTGTTCCGGAACTTGATGGAAGAGAGGTAATTCTCTTCGGCTGGGTTCAAGATCTTCGTGACCTCGGAAAGATCCTTTTCATGACAGTCAGAGACAAGAACGGTTTAGTCCAGATTACTGTTCCAAAGACGAAGGCCTCGAAGGAGATTCTGGAGAAGGTTTCGAAGATAGGGAAAGAGTTCGCTATTGGGGTCAAGGGCACGGTGCACGCTGAAAAGGCTGCACCTCGTGGCGTCGAGATCATTCCAACTGAGTTCAAGATCTTAGGTGAAGTGACTTACCCGCTTCCGTTGGATCCCACAGGGCGTGTCCCGGCGGACATAGATGTCCGTCTGAACGCACGAATCCTAGACCTACGTCGGCCTGAACCTTCTGCCATCTTCAAAGTCAGAAATGAAGTCCTCATAGCTACAAGAGAATTCCTTTGCAGAGAGGGCTTTGCCGAAATTCTTACACCAAGACTCATCGTGAGCGCAACCGAAGGCGGTGCGGCCCTTTTCCCAGTGGACTATTTTGAGAGAAAAGCGTACCTCGCTCAGAGCCCTCAACTCTACAAAGAGCAACTAGTAACCGTCTTTGAGAAGGTCTACGAGATAGGCCCCTTCTTCAGAGCAGAAGAACACGACACAAGGAGACATACGAACGAGTTCACCTCGATCGACATTGAACAAGCTTTCACGACCTCAGAGGATGTGATGAAGGTTCTGGAAGAGCTGACGTACGACATCATCACCCACGTAAACTCGGTCTGCACGAACGAGTTGAAGCGGTTGAACGTTGACCTTCCGGTTCCATCACTGCCCTTGAAACGGTATACGTATGATCAGGTTCTGCTAGAACTGAACGAGAAGGGCGCAAGCATTCCCTGGGGAGAAGACATCCCTACGCCAGCATACCGCTCCCTTGAAGAGAAACACCGAAAGGAGTTCTATTTCATCATAGACTGGCCTACGAGAGCTAAGGCGTTCTACATTAAGCCAAGGGAAGATAATCCAGAGCTGAGCTATGGATTCGACTTCATGTATGAATGGGTGGAAATCGCGTCAGGAGGCTCACGCATAGACCGAAAGGAGCAGCTTGTCGAGAGATTGAAGGACAAGGGACTTGACCCAAAGGCGTTTGAAGAACACCTCAAAGCCTTCGACTACGGCATGCCACCTCACGCAGGATGGGCTTTTGGACTGGAGAGGCTACTGATGGCTCTGCTCGGTATAGAGAACATACGGGAAGTCACGTTGTTCCCGAGGGACAGATATCGACTGACGCCCTAGAGAGCCTACTTAGCGCCCAGTTCTCTCTTCTTCCATCTGAGGCTGCCGCTACGGCACTTTCTGCAACGATATGCACCAGGAGCATTCCTGACTCCACAGTTACGGCAAATCTTGTAGAACAATCTGTGCCTCTGCGCAAGCTGCTTCTTCGCCACATCAGTTATGGGCATCTCTCAACGACCCTCAGCGTCGCCCCCTGAAAGAGCCTGAACCAGATATATCTTTCCCTGTTCCTGACAAAGAACCATGCCTCAATACGATGAGTCTGCGAACAACCAGTCAATAGGCCTATAAAACAAGAGAAAACACAGGATATGGTCGTGGTATGATTGTTCCCAGGTGAACGAGCAAGTCATAGGAAACTGTTTCTGCTCATCACAGTTGTTAGCGTCATAGTCTTTGCTTCCTTAGCGGCCCTGATCTATCTCTTTCCCGCCAAAAGAGAGTACGTGGTCCTTCGTGAAATACCAGTCACAACCTACTTCTCGAAAACAAATACAATTACTACAACTATTAGCAGAACCACGGTCGCATCCTCAGTCTCCTTGTCCACAGTCACAAGGGAGTCCCTTATCGCGCCGATCACTTCAACAGGATATGATCCATATATGATCAGTTGGACAGCAACTTATACGCAGACAATCGCAACAGTAGTCAGCAACACGACAGTAACCCAGTTCGTCCGAACTCTCACCAATACTTACGTCGTTACAACATCGATTCCAATCACCTACGTACTCGGCATACGTACAGTCGTTACCGAAACATCTTCCCGCTGGACCAGTTTCAATCAAACCACCGTCATTACGACAACCATCACCACTACAGAGTCGAGCCCTTCAACTTACACACGAACCGTTTGGACAACCATAACCTCATTACCTCCAGGACTTTCGATTTATGCCCCTCCTACAAAAGGCCAGACTGAAGGCCTTGCACCATTGTTCTTCTGTTCCGCATTCGCGACCGGCATCCTGATTCTAAGAAGAAGAACTGTTCCTTCCTCATAGCGCGCACTGTGCCTAGGAAAACCAGTCTCAATGGTGACCATTTCAAGGCTATGACTTAGGCTACGACTATAGCCATAGCTTAGGCCTCAATAAGAAAGCTGACATATACAGATGGTTCAGTCCTAAGATCACGGTCTGGTGCTCGAAGAGGTTGTTTGGAAGCATTCCGGTTTGTTCCGGATCTCCTCTTTGAGAAGTTCAATGCTCAGGCCTTTGTGGAGAATTGCGTCAGCCCTAGCGCAGACCTGTCCTTGCCTGAAGGCGATCGCTGTCGGCACTGCATCGATATGGTATTCATCCCAGAGATCGCTATTGTAGTCGGATATGTCCAGTTGCCCAGTCATTACTCCGATATCCTTGGAAAGCTTGTGGAACCCTGGCATGAATTCTACGCAGTAAGGGCAGCGTGGCATGTAAAACAATATGACTGCTGGCTTACGGGATTCGATGATTTCTTTCCTGAACCGTTCTTCAACCATATCGATGATCATAGTGATTTCACATCATTCTCGAAGCATTTGCTTCAGGAGTTTGAGGGCTTTGTATAGATTTGTTCATGCTAACCTAGATAGACGCTTTTTGTGACGGTTCTCTTCCGGGGGCTATCATGAATGCGACTATAAGCTTTCCACCACTCGTGTTTCGGATACCGTGTATGGTTCCTGGAGGAATGTAGACTGCGGTATTTCGGTCCACTCTTGTTGTCGCTTTCTCTTTGCCCACATAGACCATGCCTTGTCCCTCTATGATATAGTAGACCTCCTCTGACTCTGGATGAATGTGCATGTCTAATCCTTGGTCTGGATCAAAATATCCGACCACGAATCGGAGATGTTTTGTGCCGGCTGTGTCCGGAGTGAACATGACCTTAATCGGTCCGCCCATGATTTCCTTCGCTTCAACTTCATCAAGTTTGAGAACTTTGACAGACAGGATGTTTCACCGTCTCCATGTCGCGTCGTGAATCCACATAAGGTTTGTCTAGTCTCGATCCTCGTCATAGAAAGCGGGTTTTCAGAGCACTAGAATAGATCAGACTGAAAGTGCCTTAGACCGACCTATCCTGCGCACAATATCCATTGGTCGATTGGGTGCAGGGGTACAATACCGGACGATAGGTGATTACAATATCACAGCTCTCTTCTGTATCGCGCACTTCTCCGGCGAATCTCCAGCTTAGCCCCTAAGCTTCTCTATGGGGTTATAGTCAATGTCATATCCGAAATGCTTCGGTCCGAATAGCCGGAGGCCCTTGTCTGTTCGCCACAGTCTGTCCGCCCTGAATCCTAGCACCTCGATCTCTTTTCCGATCTGAGTCTTCAAATTCGGAACCCATGCGGAGAGTCCTTCTCCAGTAGAAGCATCGACGAGAGCTATCGAGTCTGGGCATGTTGCGTATGGCTTGCGGTTGATCCATGTGACCAAGTATTCATTTTTATACCATATGTCCAAGCGTTTCCCGCGAAAGCTACCAGCCCCCTGAACGTTTAGGTCTCCCCACATGAATCCTCCTTCTTCTTTTCTGGTCCATGACTTGACTCTTCCTTTAAACAGCCGGACGCAGTCTAGTTCAGATTTCAGGATAGATTCTACAGGACTGAGCTTCTTCTCCCTACTCGTTCTCACAACGGAGCCGAGTCTGATACAGCGTGATATGGAGTTGCGAACCACTCCCTGTTTATAGTTGGCGGCAGTGCTTGGAGCTCTGGCGACGCTGACCATGCCTCCAGATATGACTGCCATAAATCTAGCTATGTCTTCACCACGGTAGTCGTCTGCTGCTTTCTTCAGAATCATGAGATCGCCTATTGTGTTCGCCATCGTCATAGGGGAGATCGGGATGCCCGCAACGTGAGTAGTGGAGAGGGACATCTCGGGCTTGGCTCTTCCACAGGCATCAGCATCGATTGCAGGTTTTCCTTCAAGAGTCGCAAGGTACATCGAAAGAATTGTGTTCCCGGGACCTATCTCGCTCGGAACGTAGGTGTAGAAACGCTTCCCGATAAGATCCTCCAGTTCTCCTATAGCCCTTTGAGCCGAGTGAGTCTCAAGTTCAACACGGTTCTGCTTCTCCATAGCGGCCAGATACGACTTGAGCTTGTCCTTGATCTCTTTTCCCACCCCGCCCCCTACTCCAGCAACTATGCAAAGATACGCATCGTCAGGAATCTCCATCGGGTCTATCAAGGTGAATTGCTTGCCTGAATTGTAGATTGTGTCGATTAGCTGTCGTCCCAGTTGCTCGCTTCCCCCGCCCCCGCATCCAAGTATGCCAGCGCCGACCATAAGATCAGACATGTCCTGTTTGGTTAGGGTTCTCACTAACGTCAATCCTCGATGAGATTTCACCTGGGCACGGTATTTAAGATTTCAATGACGCAAATCGGATAGGTCTCCACAAGACTTAGTTCAAGTCTGAACATCCTCTACGGGGGCGATGGGAAGCTCTTTAGTCCAATCTCGGGAAGAATGTGCTGATAAGGTGATGATTGGTGGAGGTCTTGGAAGCCATACGAACTAGGAGAAGTATTAGAAGCTTCAAGAATGATGAGATTTCTGATGAAGATGCTGTGAAGATGCTGGAGGCAGCCCGGTTGGCTCCTTCAGCAGGGAACAAGCAGCCTTGGACCTTCATCTACATAAAGGATCCACAGGTCATCAGGATGATCAAGAACTGCTCTCCAGGGTTCTACGCGGATGCCACTGCTGCCATAGTCATGGGGATCAAGAAAGAGGATGAGAAGAGGGGAACTCTTGATGTGTGCTTCGCTGCTGAGAATATACTCTTGGCGGCTCACGCCCTGGGAATAGGTGGCTGTCCCATTGTCTCATTCAACAGTGACGCCGTTCGAGAGATCATCAATGCTCCGAAGGACTGGCAGGCAATACTTGTAGTATCTTTAGGCTATCCTGACAAGGTTCCAAGTCCGCCTCTTAAGAAGAAATTGTCCGACATCGCTTACCTAGATTTCTTTGGGAGGAAATGGGAGAGGCTGGATGTGGCCTGAGATGGGTGAGAATCTGGAAGATCACTTCTTTGATCTTCTCCTGCGCACGCTTAACTACTCCATAGAGTTCGTCAACGATACCAGCTACGCCTCTCTGAGGTTCATGGATCTTTTCACTAGTCTCCTGAAACTGCAGCCACTCATGAAGGAGATATCACGGAAAGAGTTCTACGAAACCGTCAGAGAGAAGATCAAGGACAGAGAGTTAGTTAGAGATCCAAAGGAACGATCGAGGCTTCAGACCGAACTCTCACAGATGTTCATAGAAGAGTGGAGAAGAAGAGCCTCTCAAAAATAGTCTCAAATAATCCTCAACATCTAGAGGCAGAGAGGTTCGCTTCAAGGTCAGGTCAACCCATGAATGGGGTAGATGCCGGGGATGGCACAAAAACTCGTTTTTCGAACACAAGGCTTAATACCACATGCTCAGCAAGAGCTTACTTTCTGAGGAAATATTATGAAAATCAACCTAGTGAAGATACTAGTGGCTACGATCATAGTTTCAGTTCTTCTTGCACCGATGGCGACCCCTCCAGCAATAGCTCAACCAAGATACGGAGGCACACTCATATGGGGAATGGGAAGCGATCCGGCTCTTCCAGGTCTTTTGGGGGCTGGCTCAGGAACCTTCCTCATGCAACAGGTAGCTCATCAGATGTTCAACACTCTCGTCGCTCACGATTTCAATACAGGCGAATGGAGACCAGAGCTAGCCGAGAAATGGGACGTTTCCCCGGACGGTCTGACACTGAAGTTCTACCTCATAAAGAACGCGACATGGCATGACGGGAAACCGTTCACCTCAGCAGATGTCAAGTACAGCTTTGAAAAAGTGAACCCCGTATACAACGGCTTTGCCTCGATGTTCATAAAGGCTATGAAATCCATTGAAGCACCCGACGACTACACCTTAGTAATCAATATGAAGACACCGTGGCCGGCAATGTTCTCTCCAGTCCAAGGATTCGGCGGCGTTGGTTGGAGCATCGTTCCTAAGCACCTCTATGAAGGTGTCGACTTGGCGACAAACAAGTACAACAACGAACCTGTGGGCACAGGTCCATGGAAGTTCAAGGAGTGGGTGAGAGGAGACCACATAACCCTCGTGAAGAACGAAAAGTACTGGAAGAAAGGGATACCATACCTCGACCAGATGATCTTCAAGATAATCCCCACCGCATCAGGTCGGGAATTGGCCTTCGAAAAGGGCGAGGTGGACCTCCTATGGGCTATGACGCTAGGCTACCCTGAGGGTGTGGCGCTTGAGGACAATATCAAAGCAGGAAAAGTAACGGGAAAGAAGGTTTGGTTCTATCCTAGTCAATCAGGGTCAGTCGATGTTCTATACTTTAACCTGCAACCTACAGGTCCGGCCTTCTTCAAGGATGTCAGAGTCAGAAAGGCTATCGCCTACGCTGTGGATGTCAAGAAGATAAATGAACTCGTGTACTATAACAAAGCAACACTGCTTACAGGCCCAGTATCACCTGCGCCCGCAACTAGTTGGTACTGTGACCCGAACCTTAAACAGCCGACATATGATCCGGCAATGGCAAACAAACTCCTAGACGAGGCGGGATACAAGAAAGGATCAGACGGGATCAGGTTCAAATTCAGAATAACAGTTGACTCTTCCGGATATCCGAACCATGTCAAAGAAGGGGAAGTCATGAGAGACTTCCTCAAAGATGTCGGAATTGAATTGAACATTGTCACGTTGGACACTCCGGCATGGCATGATGCGGTCTTCAAACGTTGGGACTATGATACATTCGTCTTCCCAATGTCCACCGGCCCAGACCCGCTCCTCATCATACGGTACTACACTGGAAAAGGCATAGAGCCCATTTCATGGTCTAACGCAGGAGGATACAACAACTCGAAAGTCAACGAACTCTTCTATGCATCAGAGGTCGAACCTAACAGGGCGAAAAGAGCTGATCTTGTGAAGCAGGCCACAAAGATCTTGGTGGATGAACAGGCAGCGTTCTGGATGGTTGCGCGACCATACGTCACCGCTGTAAACCAAGACTTCTCGGATCAATACCAACCAGGAGCCTGGGAATACACAGGCGGAGTATGCTTCGCGAGAACGGAACGTGTATTCTGGCTCAAGGCACCTGCACCCACAACGACCACAACAGTTGCCCCTCCAGCGGCACCAGGAATCGATATGAACACCGTGGCTCTGATCGTCGCGATAGTCATCATAGGCGCAGGCGTAGCCTACTGGCTGAAGAAACCAAAGAGCAAAGCAACCTAATCCTCCCTTTTTTCTTTTCATCTTTTCCTGATCGCTACCGATAGGTTTCAACCATAGCGGGCGCTCGCAGAGTGAAATATAGACGGAGATCCACGCGCCGACCGTCCTCTTCTGGAGATCAATAAGATCTTGTGAAGAGTTTTGCGACACGCGATACTCTGTTCGCTTATCCCCAAGTAAGGAGCAGGCGTGCTTTCTCGAGCCTACTTAGATATTCGGTTCGATTCACATTCCGAGTTGATGGCTGAGTTCAGCAAGCTTTGGCTCTACATACTTGCCTTCATTTTCAATCTGCTTTCCATCGAGCCAAACAGATGGATTGAGCATCACACCGTCAGTATGGCCTTTGGCGGGTCTCCCTCGATAGCTACCGATCCCCATCTCAACACCGCCGAAAACTCGTTCATCTTCAAGTATCCTACCGCTGATATTCTTGACGCCAGGGTTGAATCCATAGGAGATGTGAACAAGATCGAACATGTGTGGATCGTCAAGGCTTCGCAACCATCTCTCAAACATCGCTGCTTGAACACCACCCTCGATTTTGACTATGCGGCTGTCCTTCACTTCCAGCCTCACAGGTTCGCGCAGAACATTGACTTCGTCAGGTGGCCAGATGCATCCGTCGAATACCACCGTGCCATTGGCTGATCCCCAGACAGGGGCGAAGCTTGCTTGGCCTCCCAAAGTGGCCCATTGACTTGAAGGCTTTGTGATTATGTTGCCGCTGAGACGAATCATCTCCTTGTCAACTGCTACATGGAGGTCGGTTCCTGCTGGTGAGGTGACTTGAAACTTTGAAGCATTCTTTGTCAGCTCGACCAATCGCTCTCCGAGCTGGACCATTTTGACGTAGTCAACTCTTGAGACGCATCGCACCATCATGTCAACATCCATCCCTGTCAGAATAATGTACCGAACATTCGCTCTGTTCACTGCATCCCAGAAGGCCTTTGTGTAAAGAATGTATGACGTAGCGTATTCTATGATCACATCGGCAGCACACAATGCGGCTGCAAGTGGTTTGGGCGGCTCAAGGCCTGGACGGGGACGAGTCTCATATCTGATTATTACTGGTACGCCGCCGAGGCTGTAGGCGGCTTCGGCTGTGGCTTCCATCACCCTGAGATCGTTGGTTGTATCTCCATATATGAGAACGCTTTCACCACTCTTTACGCCGAGCACGTCTCTCACGAGTTTGAGAGCGCCCAGTTTCAGCTCAAGATTCATGTATTCATTGAAGGACATATGTGATCAGATTGATTGGGGCTCAAGTTGTCTTAAAAGACTTTACACCCAGTATGGACGATTCGCCGCCCAGCCTCACCATAAGTGAGAAAAGGGAGATATTGAAAGTAGAACGGAGCGAGGAAATCTGGAGGAGCGATTCTGACACCACTCTTGGAAGTTCTTGATCTCAACACGCATTTTCACACTTTAAGAGGTACTGTAAGGGCTGTGGACGGAGTCAGCCTCGCTATCCAGAAAGGTGAAGCCTTAGGGCTTGTCGGCGAATCGGGCTGCGGCAAGACGATGACAGCGTTCTCTATCATGGGGCTTGTTCCATCGCCGGGAAAGATAGTCGGAGGAGAGATCTGGTTCAGCCATGATAACAGTCGGAAGGATTTGACCAAGATACCTGAGGAAGAGATGAGAAAAGTTAGGGGTGGAAAGATTTCCATGGTCTTCCAAGATCCTATGACGTATCTTAACCCAGTGATGAGGATCTGTGATCAGATAGCTGAAGCCATAGTCTTGCATCAAGAAGTGCCTAGGAACGAAGCAAGGAGAAGAGCGATAGAGCTTCTGGAGAAGGTTCGAATACCGATCCCCTCAACCGTAGCGCAATACTACCCACATGAGCTTAGTGGAGGAATGAGACAGCGTGCACTTATCGCAACGGCGATCTCATGCAACCCAGACCTACTAATCGCCGATGAACCCACCACCGCCCTCGACGTGACTGTGCAAGCACAGGTCTTGGAGCTGATAAAACAACTCAAGCGTGAGATGAACATGGCATTGATGTTGATTACACATGATCTGGGAATTGTAGCTGATACTTGTGATAGAGTCTGCGTTATGTACGCGGGTCGAATCGTGGAAGAGGGAGATGTCTACGAGATATACAGAGAACCGAGGCACCCCTACACAATAGGTCTTTTGAAGTCAACGCTCAGCATAGATGAGTTCAAAGAGACTCTGGTAACGATAGAAGGAACCGTCCCAGACCTGACCAATCTTCCGCCAGGGTGCAGGTTCCGCCCTCGATGCTCAGAGGTGACTGATCGATGCCGAGAGACCGCGCCTCCGATGGTTGAGGTGAAGAAAGGACACAAGGTTTCCTGTTGGCTGTACGAGTGAATTGGAAATGGAAAAAGAACCACTCGTCAGAGTAGCGAAACTCAAGAAGCACTTTTCGGTGAAGAAAGGCATATTGAAGAGGAAGGAACAGTTCGTCAAGGCTGTTGATGATGTAAGCTTCGAAATCAGCAAAGGAGAGAATTTAGCTTTAGTGGGTGAGAGTGGATGCGGAAAGACCACAACAGCTCGACTCATTCTCAGACTCTTGGACCCGACGTCTGGCTCAATCAGCTTCGCTGGAAAAGACCTCTTCGATCTGACTGAGGAAGAGTTGAGACTGATCCGGCCGCAGCTGCAACTGGTTTTCCAAGATCCATACGCGTCTCTTAACCCACGGAAGACCATCAAACAGATTCTTGGTAAACCTTTCAGTCTGCACACAGACCTCACAAAAGAGAAAATTGAAGATGAGGTGCTGCGTCTGCTGGAAATAGTTGGCTTAAGCCCTCCTGCACTGTTTGTGGATAGGCATCCGCATGAATTCAGCGGAGGGCAAAGACAGCGCATTTGCATTGCGAGGGCAATAGCCTTGAATCCCTCCTTGGTTGTTGCGGATGAACCTGTCTCAGCTCTGGACGTGTCTGTAAGGGCACAGATTCTGAACCTACTCAAAGACCTACAGACAAGGTTAGGGATCACATACTTGTTGATCACACATGATCTTGCAGTTGTTAGGTCGGTGAGTAACAGGGTTGCTGTGATGTACTTGGGAAAGCTGGTTGAAGTTGGAGAAGTTTCAGAACTGTTCAAGGAGCCTCTCCACCCGTATACGGAGGCTTTGCTGTCAGCCACACCGATCCCTGATCCTGAGAAAAGCAGATCACGAGAAAAGATGATCCTGCGCGGCGACGTACCCTCACCCATCGACCCCCCTCCGGGATGCCGGTTCCACACAAGGTGCCCACTTGCAATGGAAAAGTGTAGAAAATTGGAGCCTCAACTGGCAGGAATTAAAGGCGGACTTGTCGCCTGTCACCTTCGAGCATGAAACAATCTCACTAAGGAGCCGCGCTCTTCAGAGCAACAATTATCTAGTAGTTGTCAAGCGGCATGTTCCTAATCGTCAGAATAGATGAAAAGATCTTTAACCTCACACTGAATCTTTCGACTGGATAGTTATGGGTTCCATATTCAGACTCGTCACTAGACGAATCATGCAAGCGATTCCGCTGATTTTCATAGTGATCACAATAAACTTCGTAATCGTCCACACTGCTCCTGGCGATCCCACGTACATACTTCTCGGCGAAGCTGCTACGAAGGAGTTTGTTGAAGCGATGAGGGCTAGGTTTGGTCTCGACAAACCTTTGTACATGCAATATCTGCTGTATGTTTCTCGGGTAGTTCAGGGAGATCTGGGCTATTCTATTCTGAGGGCTCAATCTGTGAGCTCTCTGATAATGGAGCGCCTCCCGGCTACTCTTCTTCTGATCTTCTCAGCGATGTGTATATCGATACTGGTAGGGATTTTCCTTGGGGTGACCGCTTCTAAGAAGCCATATTCACTGAGAGACAACTTCGCAACAGGCATTGCCCTCTTCGGCGTCTCCACACCAACCTTCTGGCTTGGTCAGATGCTTCTGATAGCTCTCGCACTCTATGCTGGCCTCTTTCCCGTTACAGGATTGAAAACTCTGAGGATAGAGTTGATGGGGCTTGACTATGTGCTCGATGTCCTGCACCACTTGGCGTTGCCAGCAATTACGTTAGCAGCGTTTCACCTTGCGTTCATAACTAGACTGACAAGAGCAAGCATGCTTGAAGTTCTGGGTCAAGACTTCATTGTGACTGCACGCGCGAAGGGCCTAGACGATAGAGCTGTCACGTATGGACATGGGCTAAGGAATGCGCTGCTGCCTGTCACAACCTACGCCGGACTGAGCATAGGCCTACTCTTTGCCGGAGCGATCATGACTGAAAGTGTGTTTGCGTGGCCTGGCATGGGCACCCTCCTCTACGACTCACTTCGCCTAAGGGACTACCCGGTGCTGCTAGGAATCTTCATCTTCGTTTCCGTGATGGTCGTAGTATCGAATCTTGTCGTGGATATCCTCTACGGCTTCTTGGACCCGAGAATAAGAAGTGACTGACCCGTGAGTCAAGGCATGTCTGTATCTTCCGAGAGGCAAGGAGAAAAAAAGGCTTTGACTGCCTCCAAAGTCGGTATGTTTTGGAGGCAATATAGCAAGAACCGCGCAGCAGTAGCTGGGCTTTTCCTCCTCGCAGCCATATGCGTAATCGCCATCGCTGCCCCGGTCATCACATGGTACCCTCCGCTCAAAAGCGCGGTGGGAAATCCTTTCGTCCCACCTACAGCGAACCACCCATTCGGCACAGATGATCTCGGCAGGGACATCTACAGCAATGTTGTTTACGGCGCAAGAACCTCGTTGGTGGTGGGTCTTCTAGCCGCCGGGATCTCAGCGCTCACAGGTATCTTTGTTGGAGCCACTTCAGGTTACTACGGCGGGAAGATCGACGACCTTCTAATGAGGATCAGCGAGATATTTCTCGTGCTGCCTACGTTCTTGCTAGCGCTGATCATTGTAGCTGTATTCGGCACAAACATCAATAACATCATCGTCGCGATCGCAGTCGTCAGTTGGCCCAGAACAGCACGCCTGCTTAGAGCGGAATTCTTAACCTTTAAGGAGCGGGAATTCGTTGAAGCGGCACGTGTCCTCGGCTCCAGGCACATAGACATAATGTTGAGTGAGATCCTTCCGAACGCGATCTTCCCTGTCATAGTCAACGCTTCACTTGAGGTTGCAACAGCGATTCTTACTGAAGCGGGATTAAGTTTCTTGGGGGCCGGTGATCCGAACGTACCGAGCTGGGGGTTGATGCTGAATAATGCTCAGAGTTATCTGAGGGTGGCTTGGTGGATGGCCGCGTTCCCTGGTGCCATGCTTCTCCTTACATGCCTCTCTCTCAACCTCGTAGGCGATGGTTTGAACGACTACTTCAATCCCAGATTGAAGGAGAGGTAACTCAATTCACATTTGCAGGAAGGTTAGATGCCATTTGAAAGAGATAGGTTTAGTCACAACATCGCAAACGCCGCGGAGCGACGTGGTTCCTTCGCTACGCAAGATGATCGGCGGAAGCGTTGAATTTGTGGAGGCCGGTGCTCTCGATGATCTTACGAAGGAGGAGATCCTGAAGCTCACACCGAAGAGCGATGCCGATCTTTTGGTTTCAAGGACAAGGGATGGTTCTGAGATCATTTTTGGAAAGAGCCACATCATACCGAGGCTACAGAAATGCATAGACAGTTTGAATGCTAAAGGCGTGGAAGCGATAGCCTTGCTTTGCGCAGGAAGCTTCCCCCGATTCGAATCCAAGGCACCTATAGTAAGACCTGACCTATTGATGTACGGCTTCCTGAAATCGATCCCTAATCTGAAGAAGGTTGGTTTACTGGTTCCGAATGAGAAACAGCAGGGATCGATAGGAAAGGAGTTTGAGGAGGAAGGTTTTCAGGTTGTGACCTCCTGGCTCTCTCCATATCAGCAAGGTTCGGTTGAAGAAGCGATGAGACCGTTCAAGAGGGACGATGTCACTGTGATCTCGTTGCTCTGCATGGGCCATAGCCTGGAATTGAAAGAGAAGGTTGTGCAGGTAACTTCGAAGCCTGCCGTCCTTTCGCAGTCGCTGCTTGCGAAGGCGATAGATGAACTGCTCATATAGCTGGTAGCGCGCGCTAACGACCTCAGTCATACGCCGACCATACGACTTAGGTCACGCAACGCACATAAACCTACCATAAGGCGCAACACTCATCCTGCCAAACCAAGTCGCAAAAATAGTGCAGACTACGCTGCAATTCAGAGCAGTTCTAGCAGCTTTTCGGCAGCCACCATTGCCGCGACATCGCAAACCTTGAAACATCCTTTGTCGCTATGGCCGCCTGCTGCCTTGAAGGCCTCTCTTTCAGCAGGATCTCTGAAGTTGAAGGCGCGCCCGTAGATCTTCATCTGGAGCTCTCTGCAAAGCGTCGACTCTAGCGGTTCCTTGAATCCAAACTCTGTTTGAAGTCTTCGCTGAAACTCGTCGCTGATCTCAATGGCAATGTTCATGGCCCGATTGTACTGTTCAGTATCCTCAATCTTCTCTCTTCCAGAAACGAGTCCAAGGGCCATAAGGGCCCCCAGCAGTGCACCGCATGTCTCGCCTCGTCGAGCAACTCCGGCTGAAAGGGTAGAGGCGGCTTTGAACGATGCCTTATCGCCGATGCCCAGCCCCTCTTGAAGAGCCAGCAGAACGCTTTGAGAACAGCCGCTGAACTGTATATTCCTGCGGGTCTTTTGCCTTATCTCCTCAACGAGAGCAGCATTAGCCATCTCGCATCACAGTTGGTGTTCGCAAGCGCGCGGGCTCAGAGGAGTCTTCTATTTCTTCTTCCACATGTCTAGAGGCGGCTTCATTTCAGGCGGCAGCGGTGACTTGTAGACTCTTCCGCCCAATTTCTGCGCGAACTCGTCCTTGACCTTCTTGAGCAGGTCAGGGTTGGTCAGCAGATCAAGGGAACAGGCAGCCATTGTCTTCGCTGCAAAGATCAGAGACTTGTGTCCAATCCCCATACCTGACTGAGCAGCATTCTGCCAAGAGTGGCCCGGGCTTCCCAATATGAACGTTGAAGTTGTGAGCTCCATTGCCGGACCCTTCCAGCTCACGTCTGAAACATCAGTTGATCCAGCGCTCCACCTGTCCCAAGTGTCAGGAACCGTCCGATCCAACTCAACGTCCACCAGCTTCTCCCAGTCCGGCCTCTTAGACTTCCTCAGCCAATCTCTCTTTGCCTCCGGCGTAATTGTCTTTGAAATCTCCTTCGCGAACTTCTTCTCTTCCTTAGTGTACTCCGGTGGACCGATCTCCCTCATGTTGCTGATTATGAGATCGTTCAAGGTACGGTTCAGAATCTTGTTGTATAGGCCACCAACGAACTCCACCTTGAGCGTCGTTCCAGTCATTATGGCAGCGCCTTTCGCAATCTCGAGAACTCGATTGTATATCTGCTCAACTTGGTCTCTCTCAGGAGCGCGCACGTAGTACCAGGAGCATGCGTATGCCGGGACAACGTTCGGCTGCTCACCGCCGGAACTCACGACGTAGTGTATCCGAGCTTCTTGGATTATGTGCTCCCGCAGGTAGTTCACGCCGATATTCATCAACTCAACCGCGTCCGCCGCACTACGTCCTTCCTCCGGAGAAGCTGCTGCATGCGATGATACGCCATAGAAATGGAACTTCGCATCGTTCACCGCGTTGTTCCCTGAGTAACCGCCCGTATTCATCGAGCCCGGATGGTGGCTGAGAACTGCGTCCACACCGTCGAAGACACCGTCCCTCACCATGTAGACTTTCCCACCCGCCGTCTCCTCTGCCGGAGTTCCGAAGAACTTCACCGTCCCTTTGATTCCAGTCGCTTCCATCGCGACCTTCGTAGCTATTGCTGCCGCCATTCCGGAAGTGCCGTGGATGTTGTGGCCGCAGCCGTGACCTGGCGCACCCTCCACAAGTGGCTCCTTCCGAGGAACGGCCTTCTGCGACACGCCTGCTAAGGCGTCGTATTCGCCCATTATTCCAATCATAGGTTTGCCAGATCCGTAGGTTGCGACGAATGCAGTAGGCATCCCGGCAACACCAATCTCAACCTTGAACCCCGCCTTCCTCAGCTCCTCAACAAGCAAAGCTGACGACTTGAACTCCTGCAGCCCAAGCTCAGCAAACTCCCAAATCCTGTCACTGACCTCAATAATACGTGGCTCATTCTCAGAGATCCAGCGCAGAGCCTTCTGTTTCGCTCCTTCAGACATACGAATCACGCATCCAATTTGTCAAACCTTTTGTTATAAGACTTAGAGTGACGCCGAGAAATCCACGGGCAGATATTCTTAGAATCCTTGCAGCATCGATCCCACAGCTTGACGTGTGAAAGGATAGAAGAGCCGCGAATAGATACCCATATTGCTCAGATCCATATCGATCTATCTCCTTCAGTATATGCAAGGTGTTTGGAATGTTGACCAAGAAATCGATCGTGTATTTCTCCGAACCAGGTGAAATCAATACAGACGAGACCTTGAAAGCGGCGAAAGAACGTGCAGATGAACTCGGTATCAGAGACATCGTGGTCGCAAGTACGCGAGGCCCAGCGGGATTGAAGACTGTCGAGATGTTCAAGGGCCACAATGTTGTCGTCGTTACCCATGTGACCGGCCAGAAGGAACCCGGAGTCCAAGAACTCAGCGAGGAGTTCGCCAAGAAGATCGAAGCCGGCGGGGGGAAGATACTGACCTCTGGTCATGCCTTCTCAGGAGTAAACAGAGCTATCCAAAAGCAGTTCGACACAATGTATCCAGCCGGCATCATAGCGCAGACATTGAGACTCTTCGGTCAGGGAATGAAAGTGGTTGTCGAGATCGCTGCGATGGCAGCGGATGCAGGAATGATTCCTGCGGACAAAGATGTTATGGTCATAGCAGGCTCAGGGAAAGGCTCGGACACCGCAGTCGTTATCAAACCCGCAAACTCTCACAACCTCTTCGATATGGTGGTTAAGGAGATCGTCGCCAAGCCCAGCAAGCTCTAGTGCACTCTCTTTCCAAAGATATGTCGACGCGTCAGGATACCGGCGGATGGGATTTGATGGGCTCCAAGCTACTGGTGATCATCGCAACTGGGGAGAGGGAAAAAGCTCTTACTGGCATGAGTACTCACCCAAGTGGAGGCGACTGCATATGGATTATGTCAGATTAGGCCGGGCAGGTTTGAGGGTATCGCGTATCTGTCTAGGCACCATGACTTTTGGCCGCGAGGCCGATGAGGAAACCTCGTTCAAGATCATGGATCGATACGTGGAACTTGGAGGTAATTTCCTAGACACGGCCGACGTGTATTCCGCAGGAAAATCCGAAGAAGTCGTGGGCCGGTGGCTGAAACAGCGCGGCGCCCGCAACAATATCGTCTTGGCCACCAAAGTGCACGGAGCTATGGGTAAGGGACCGAATGATCGAGGCCTGTCACGCTTACACATTCTGCAGGCTGTTGAAGCAAGCCTCAAGAGGCTGCAGACAGACGTCATTGACCTGTATCAGATACATCGTTGGGACCCTGAAGTGCCTGTGGAAGAAACATTGGAGGCTCTCAACGATCTTGTAAGACAAGGCAAGGTTCGTTACATAGGTTGCTCCAACCTCACCTCATGGCAATTGTCAAAATACTCACGCATTGCTGATCAACACTTCTGGTCACGCTTTGTCAGCATTCAGCCAGTATACAGCGCGCTCAACCGGAGCATTGAAAGAGAGATTCTGCCTCTTTGCCAAGAAGAAGGTTTGGGAGTCATCACGTACAACCCGTTGGCTGGCGGTATGCTGACGGGTAAGTATAGGCGGGGAGAGAAGATGCCGGCAGGGGCACGACTCGAAGCTTTCCCCACGTACCATCACCGCTACTTCACCAATGAAGCTTTGGGCATCGTGGAACGCTTCGTTGAAACTGCGAGGCAGAAAAGCGTTACACCGGCACAGCTTGCACTGGCTTGGATTCTGAGCGAGCCACGAGTGACCTGTCCCATTGTAGGTGCTCGAAACCTAGAGCAGTTCAACGATACTCTCGGTGGTCTAAAGATCACTCTAGACCGGGAGCAGCGTGCAGCCATCCCGGCCGTGTCTCCGGGACAATGGGTAGGCAAAGATCCGATCTATGACCGCGAGCCCTAGCAACGGCCAGCACGGGTTCACAATTTCAGCGTATGTTAGTAGCACATCGAGCTGATAGTGATCGTGGCTAGTCTAACAATAGAAATCACAGGATGGATGGGTGCCCTTCTTGTCTTGTTGGCGTATTTTCTTCTCACAACAAGGAGACTGGACAGGGGATCTAGGACCTATCATGTGATGAATCTGGCCGGAGGAATAGGTCTGGCGGTCAACTCGGTTGTCAACGGCGCTTACCCTTCCGGTGTAGTGAACGTCGTCTGGATTGCTATAGCAACATATGGCATACTAAGAGGAATCGCACGTCCGTGAAAGGGCTCGCGCGCTGATACGACCGGACAATCATTTCTAGCTCCGATGAAGTGGGGATTGCAGTGAAAGATTGGCATCGAAGAGGTTGCTCATTACCCTTCTTGGTTTCAATAGCATCGGCCCTCATGCTGTTGGCATTCTCACCAATCGAAGCTGACGTGACCGGCGCGGCGCACCCTTCAACTTATCATGTCAACCGCGGAGAGATTTTGAAAAAAGAGATGAGTGTTCTTGCAGACTCTATTGCAACAGGAATAACTACCACAACAACAACCAGTGTCAGCACAACTACATCAACTAGCACCTCAACAACAATCACAACCTCAACAGTCTTGACCACCACCAAATCGACCACAACCACGACATCAACGAAGTACTTGCAGACAACGACTACAAGAACTACCACGACGACCTACGTTCTCACACGTTTCTCACCAACTATCATAACTCCCCTCACGATAGTTGCGATGTTGACGGACAAAACCACTACGACCACCACTACAACTTCGACTAAGACCGAGATGTTTCAAACAGTCCTGACGACTCTGATCAGAACAACGGTGACAGCTACGGCCACTTCAATTACAAGGCCCTGCATAATTGCGTCGGTTGCATACGGCTCACGAATCGCTCCTGAAGTCCAATTCCTAAGAGAATTCAGAGATGAAACGGCGATGAGAAGCTTCGCGGGGACTCAATTCATGAGGGTCTTTGATGGATTCTACTATTCGTTTAGTCCCTGGCTCGCGAGAGTAGTGGTGGAAATTCCTCTTCTGCAAACATTGATTCGAGCCTTCATCTATCCACTTCTCATATCGCTTCGCGTGTCAATCGTCGTCCCCATGCTTGCACCTAAGATGTCTGAGTTCACAACTGTTCTTGTGGGCGTAATTGCAAGTTCGTTGATTGGAGTGGTCTACGCTTCGCCACTCGCTATTCTGTGGAAAGTGGTTCCCAAGAAGGGACCGAAGCTGAGAAGGCTCCACGCGAGAAAAATCTATCAGTGGCTACCTTCTGCCAGCTCCTCCTCCACCAAATCCTCCGCCAGACCCGAAGCCTCCACCGCCGCCAATGCCACCTCCCATTCCTCCTCCACGGCCACTAGGTGCAGCGGCCAACATAATTGGTACGAACAGCGAAGGAATCCGGGGTGCCAAGCTTACTTCTGGAAGCTGGATCTTGAGCTCCTTCATAGCTTTCACAACGCTGTCCCCCACCCCTAATGCGGTACCGTATACGAGCCATTCACCCCACATTGAGAGATCTTGTGGCGCGTATTTTCTTATGAGAGCTAGATCTGAGAGGAAGGACTTGAAGGACTCCCATTCTAGCTTCTCTTTGTACGCCTCGCCTTGCCACTTACCGAAAAGGGTTGAAGGAAAAGCAATGGCTATCACAGACTGAATAATGGGTGCGACTGAGGCGATGACGGCCATGCTCAATATCGAGGCGATGTTCGGCAGCATTAACAATGCTACGAGAGAGGTTACCAGTAGAAGGCCCGAAACCAACAGTATTGGTGTGATTCTCTTTCTGCCACTTGCCGTGAACTCAGAAGCCACTCTAGGCTCCGCTACTCTTGTCAGATAGTTTAGCTCCGCGTTCAACTGGAACAGACGCCCATATTCGCTGGCAGAGAGGTTCTTTGTGAACTCTTTGATTGAGTCAGTATCCATAACTCCGTCCTTGGATAAATCCTTCAGGAATTGTAATGCGCGACGTTCGTAGATGTCGCCGTCTGCTTGATCAAGAATCCGAATTGCCAACCCGCCGTTCTTGGTATCTATGCGGATCTTGCGCCTCATGTGGAGATCTAGAAGAGTTGCAAAGAAGCCATCCTCGTCATAATCCACTGCATCGCGCTTGAACACAAGATTGACTATCCAGGGTTTCCTTTCTTTGTTTGGAACTGTGCTCAAATACCTTGGAACGATGAAACGCTTCTCTCTACCGAACGCAACATAAAGAAGAATCAGAATTGGAGGGTTGAGAACAGCAAGTGCTTTCGCCACATCCCTCAACAACTGAGCCATTCTATGCTGAATCAGGTAGACAGTGTTAGCTTGAATTGTTGAACCTCTCACATTATCGACTCTTCTCAGAAAGCCGTTCAAGACATTCAGAACATCTTTCTTGAATAGAACTTCCAGTTCAAGAAGCTCATCCTTGGCTACACTTCCATAGAACGCGATTTCGTTCCTATCTCTGACCTCTTTCAAAGGTGGCGGACGGCAATAGGTCATTACAGAATAGTCCACGTCTTTGATGATAAGACTAAAGCTTCGATATGTCAAGTGGGTACTTGCAAGTTGCAGATTCAGGTGGCATAGATCCTCGTCATATTCTAATGGAGGATGAAGGACGAAGACATAGCGGACCTTGTATCTTCCGGCCGAGAATCTTTCAGGCTTCAGTATGCCAACTTCGTTCAGGCCAGCCAGTGACTTCGCTAAGCCAAGTACGTTTTGGTCATTCTTGTAACGGTCCTCGATCCAAACTGAGCCTTGAGAGTCTTTGGCATAGACTATCACCTGCTCGGAAGAAGAACCTTTCAAGAACTGAATGTATGGCTTGTTCAGCTGTCCAAACGATAGAGGGGCATCCCAAACTCTGAAAAGCATTCTATACTGGTTAGACACCTTCACCTGGTACGTGTAGTCTTCCACAAGCGTACCGTTAGCGTACAATGTGGCAACATACTCATCGACCACAGTGTCCTCTTCCATAATGGATGGAAGGTAACTGACTACGGTTAATCCGGAAATGCCTACTAGAAGCGTGAGAAATACTAGAGCTGCTATTTGTCTGGTTTCAGCCAAGGTTCTCTGCCTTAGACTTCAACGCTAGGCCGCTTCTGCGTCTCCTCCTCGAACCTCAGATACTCCAACTTGCCAAGCTTCATAGCACGAGCCACAAGCCCTGATGGAAAGGTATCCTGCATGATGTTGAATTCTTGAACAATGTTGTTGTATGTGTATCTTTGTCGAGCAATCTCGTCCTCAACGCTTCTGATCGCATCCATGAGATTCAAGACAGTGCTGGAAGCTTTCAAATCAGGATAACTCTCTGCTATGGCCAAGACAGTATTCATAACCGTTCGAGACTCGCGTTCAATGTCTCTTAGATCTTCAGCCCTGCCCTTGAGCATCTCACTTCTCAGGCGCGCGATTTTCTCGAAGATTTCCCTTTCGAATTTCACATAGGCCCTGACAGACTCCACCAGCTGCGTTATCAGATCCAGCCTCTTCTTCAATGCAACTCCAATCTGACCTAGAGTTGCCTCAGCCGAGTTCCTTAGACTATAGAGCCTGTTGAACAATGAGATCAAGTATATGGCCAAACCCACAGAAACAATACCTGCTGTTGCTATGAGGAACAGTGATGACAAATCCAAGATAGACAACTCACCTACATATTTCCGGGATCGGGTTCATTCTCAGCGTTGAGATATCAATGTTGCTAAGGTGCCATAATGGCCTGTTTCTTCGAGGAGAAAATCTTAATCCCCTGATTCGCTCTTTGTTCCGCATCGTTAAGGTGATGTTTCACGAGCAAGCCGATTTGGATTGTTAGAGATTACGTAAAGTGTAGCGGATGTAGGCGATGTGAGATAGCGTGCAGCCTGCATCACGAGGGATGGATGTGGCCTGAGGCATCTCGAATAAGGATATTCATGCCGTTCCCAGGACTTGAGGTTCCCCACCTTTGCGCTCAATGCGATGATTACCCGTGCATCAAATCCTGCCCCGTCGAAGCACTATCCACTGACCAAGGAACAAAGGCTGTGATTGTAAACAGAGAGAAGTGCATAAGCTGCAGCAAATGCATCACCGCGTGCCCCGGCCATGTTCCTTTTCTCCATCCAAAGGACAACAAAGCAACCATCTGCGACTTCTGTGGTGGAGATCCCGAATGCGTCAAGGTCTGCGTTGAGGCCAAATACAATGCCTTAACACTCGTTCAAGAAGAGCCGACTGTCGACAGAAAGCTGTTCGCTAGGAAACCAGTCGAAGTAGCTAAGGATCTCGCAGTGAATCTCTTCGGCGAGAAAGGAGAAGAAGTGATCTAAGATGACAAGAGGATATGCAGGGAAATTCCTTGAAGTAGACCTAACCAAGGAAAAAGTCAAAGACATCACCTTCAACGAAGATATTTTGCAGGCCTACTTCGGAGGCCGAGGCCTCGCGGCCAAGATACTCTGGGACAGGCTAGGCGAGAAATGGCCGAAGGTTGACCCTCTCGGGCCTGAAAACATATTCATCGCCCTCACAGGCCCTATGACAGCCATATACCCTGGCGCCAGGATCTGCTGCTCAGGAAAGTCACCTCTAAGCAACGGCACCGTAGGATCAACCGCCAGTACGGAATTCGCCTCCGAGCTGAAGATGGCGGGCTATGACGGCGTCATCGTGACCGGCAAGGCCAACGGCCCGGTCTACATCCTTGTAACAGACGAGGGAGGAGAGATCAGGAACGCCAATCACCTGTGGGGGAAGCTTGGCGAAGACACCATCAAGATCCTGAACAGAGAAGTCACGGAAGAGCTGACCAAACGAAAACCCAACATCGGCCTCTGGCGAGAACCAGGCATGATATACATCGGACCCGCCGGCGAGAACATGGTCAGAACAGCGGCCGTCATGACCAAGATCTGCCACGCCGCAGGCTACGGAGGCTATGGCGCCGTTATGGGCTCTAAGAACTTGAAGGCTATCGTGGCGAAAGGCCGCGGCCAACTGCCGGAAGTGGATGCTCCTGAGGCGGTGAAGCTCATGTGGAAGGAAGTCCACAACCATCTAATTGCTGAGAACGGCTTTCGGCGAATGGGAACGGGTTATGCAGGCTATTCTGTTGGCGCTGACACGAGCTCAGAACCGATCAGAAACTGGCAAGAAGAGTGGCATGACGAAAGACGATACGGGGGACCAATGTTCGAAACCCGCTACTGGGTCAAGAAACTCTGGGCAGATTTCAACTGCACTACCAGCTGCATGAAGCTTAGCTGCATCAAGACTGGTCGATGGAAAGGAGACATCACTGATATGCCTGACTACGAGCTCCAGGCTTACTGTGGAACGAACCTCGGGATTTTCGATCCAGGAGACAACATCCACATGAGCGCTCTAATCGATAACCTTGGCCATTCTGGCATCAACGGCCCAAACACTATGGGATTTGCAGCTGAACTCTACCAAAGAGGGATCCTCACAAAAGAGGACTTAGGCTTTGAACTCAAATGGGGTGACGCTGAAGCCTTCGATAAACTGGCTTGGCTCATCGCCAAGAGGGAGAAGATTGGCGACATCCTCGCGGAAGGCACACTCCGAGCAGCCAAGAAGATCAGCAAGATGAAAGGCGTGGACGTCACGCCCTACGCTGTTCATGTGAAAGGCATTGAGATAGGTGCTCACGGCACCAGAAGCGACGCAGACTACACCCACGACATCAGCTACGCTGCAAGCGTCCAAGGCGGAGACCATACTTCAGTCGCTTCGGACGGCTACTCCGAAATGTCTTCCGCAGTCTTCACGGACTCTGCAGTAATCTGCAACTTCTGCTTCTTCTGGGTTCCCCGATCACTGGTCTTCGACTTCGCTAAAGGCGTGACAGGCTTTCCCATAACCCAGGAAAGCTGGCAGAAAGAGAACGGCCCAAGGATCGTAACCCTACAGAGAGCCCTGCTTCTTCTGGGCGGACCCGACATCACTTGGCAGCCCGTTGAGGACGATGAGAACCCACCGAGATTCTACGAACCACTACCGTCAGGCCCTCACAAAGGCAAGACGACGAACAAAGAAACGGTGAACCAGAAGAGACGTGCCTACTTCGAGACTCTTGGCTGGGACGAAAGAGGAATACCGAAGAAAGAAACGCTGGAGAGGCTTGGCCTCAGCGACTTGGAGTCAGCAATGAGAAAGCTTCGGAAGTAACTACCCATTGCCCCTCATCGTCTATTCTCCATCTTCAGGTTGTTGCTAGAATGAAGGTAAATGTCCGCATCTTCGGCGACTTGGCCACCACATTGGGCCGCAAGCACGTAGTAGAACTGGAGGAAGGATCCACCGTGACCACTTTGGCCAATAGAATAGCTGAGAAAGCCGAACCTAAGAGACAAGGCTACCTGGGCAACTACAAGGTGGGAGGAGAAGACCTCGCCATTCTGGTTAATGGCAAGAACATACATCTTCTCGGTGGAATAGGCACAGTCCTGCATGATGGTGACGAAGTGGTGATTCTCCCTCCTGTAGCAGGAGGATAACCCTGAACTCATCCAAGCAACTCGAGAAACTCTCTCCAGCTCATCTCTGATGCTCATCCGTGTGTTCACTGAAAAAGCCGTTTACGAGAACGGATGAGGCCTCAATTGATTTCATGAACCGCATCTGGAGTCATTTCGCGGGCGCTCTTGAGTGCGTACCTTCAGGTTGTAGAGTGAGTTCTTTCAACACTCTCGGAAACGGAAGCTCTCTTCCTGTCTTGCGTTGCATGGTGAGGCTTATGGTGGTGTACAGAAGGCCTAGGGACAGTTTGAGAGGGTTGAACGTGGTCCTCCCGTGCAATCTTGGGTGAAGTCTGACTTCCACATCGCAGGACACCTTTTGGCCATACCCTTTTACTACAACATTGTTCATCCATCGTACGTCTATGTCAAGGCCTTGGACGTCTCTTGGAATTGTGTCCAGAAGAGCCTCCTTTGTCCCTGCCTTGAAACCGGTCTGGACGTATTCCACGCCCAGCAGTGTTCTTGTCAGTTTCTTGAAAGTCTCAGAGATGATTCGACGCTGAAGGTTCGCCCACCCATGGTTCCTCGCTATGGCGATAGAGTATCCTTCATCTACTATTGGCCGCACTAACCTCGGTATTTCTGCCGGATCGTATTGACCATCAGAATCCATGACCACAACTACGTTACCTCTTGCCAGTTCCACTCCCCTTCTTATCGCGCTTCCCCTGGATCCTTCGGAATACGTGATTCTGAGAAATTCATACCCGGGCCGTTTCGAAATATCTTCTAGAACCTTCTCAGTGCCATCAGCCGTATTGTTGAGGACGAATATTGCTTCAGTCAATTGGGGATAGCTCTGGCTAAGGCCATACAGCTTCTGGCAGAGTTCCTCAGCGTTCTGCTCCTCATTCATGGTCGGAAGAACGACGGATATCTCACAGGCCTGGTCAGTGTGGCAAAATGCAGATAGATGCGCCACATTCTTCTGCGGAGAAAAGATCTGAGCCTCTGTCAGTTGTTTTCTTTCAACTGAAGCCTCGGCTGTCATTGAGAATACATTCCTATGGCTGAGGCGGAGTCATAACATACCTATCTCATTGTTTATAGCTCTTGCCACTAGGAATTGTCAACGAGGCAAAAGTGCGTTGGACAGTCACCTTGGCCGGCAATATTTGGAATAGCACGCTGGGGTGATCCGAAATCCAAGCTCCTGTGTCAAGAACCGGCTTCCCAGAAGTCAACCCGCGAGAGAGAGTCTAAACAAGACCATGTGAACCATGATAATCTCAGACCATGCGGCGCGCTGGAGGGCTTGGGTGTATGAAACTCATATTCACATCGCTTAAAGGCACGCGTACCAAACGATTCTTGTGCCTGCTTGTCTTCGCCTCAATTCTCTTGGGCTTAGGTGCGATGTTGCTGTGGCCTCTACCTCAGCCTGCCCCATCTCCACATGTGACCTTTGACGGAGGAAAAGCGTATGGCCACGTGATAGCCCAAATGGCCTTTGGACCGCGAATCACTGGTACGGACGGCAACAGGAAAGCGGGCGACTATATCGCAGAGCAGCTCACGCAAGCCCAGTGGTCTATCGAATTTCAGGATTTCACGTATCGAGATACTCCTGCCCGTAATGTGATTGGCCGAGCGAACCTTGGAAGAGGTCCTATCATCATTCTAGGTGCGCACTATGATACTCGTCGCTGGGCCGACAATGATGTGAATCATCCTCGTGATCCCGTACCCGGAGCGAATGATGGCGCGTCCGGCGTAGCTATTCTACTTGAGCTAGCAAGGACTCTCGATCTGCACCGAGTCCATTATGAGATCTGGCTGGTGTTCTTTGACGCTGAGGACAGCGGTGGTATTGACGACTGGGATTGGATCGTAGGTTCAACTCACATGGCTAGGAACCTGTTGGTTCAACCACAAGCTATGATTTTGGTTGATATGGTTGGCGACATTGATCAACGCATATATTTCGATGGTAATTCCGACGGCACCCTTTCCCAGAGGATATGGTCGATCGCTGCTAATCTTGGATATGGCAATCACTTCTTGCCACAGGTGCGCTGGCATGTGATAGATGATCATATCCCCTTCATTCAACGAGGCATTCCGGCGATCGACATCATAGACTTCGACTACGCTTATTGGCACACTACCGCAGACACCGCCGATAAGGTGAGTCCTGACAGCCTGAAACGAGTGGGTCGCACTCTACAACTATTTCTCGAGACGACGGAGCAACTGATGTGAACGCACGCACTGAGAGGAAAGGATCTCGACTTCTGCTCCTTGAATTCGATTAGACCTTCCTATGCTGGCCTGTCGAAGTAGATGGATTTTCCTTTAGCCGAAATCGGTATCCCCATAACTACGCTCGATTTCTTAGCCAACCCCAACCTCATGGCAGCTGTTCCAATACGGTACATAATCCTGTTGTCAGCATTATGATCCATGGCGATCTTGGCAGCGGATCCTAGCGCCACACCCAAGTCTATGGATTTGAATACGCAATTCGGGCCTGTGTAATCCTGTCCCTTGCCCCGTACTGCAGCCTCAAACTCTTTACAGGTTTTGAAGCCACATCCTCCACAATTTATGCCAAAGCTCTTTGTTCCCTCAACGCCTATCAGAACAACTGCAACCGAGTCCCGCACGTTCTTGCCGTCTCGCGAGAACCCTTTCGAGTTTCGCTCTCCAGCCATCTTCTCCATCTCATCTGCTATCTGATCCTTCTCCTTGCCAAAGACTAACAGAGTCGCCACGTCGTCTCTTCCACCAGACTTGGGAGCAGTTCTAGCCGAAACCATCATCAGCCTAGCAACATTCAACAAGCCTTCATTCTCAGATGCCACACTATCAACAACAGGCATGGCTTCAATCACTTCTGGATATTGAGTACAATCAGTTGCCAAGCCACATTTATCAAGTTAAGCACGGTGAGAGCTCAAGTGATCCAAGAGGCCGCCTGCTGTCTCAATGTCAATAGCTTTTACACAGTAGATCCTAATTCCTGCATTGGGTTGACGAATTGAACGTTGTAGCTATTCAATCAAGCCCGAACCTAGAAGGCCTAACATCAAGTCTCGCTCAAGCCGTTATCAAAGGCGTTAAGGCAGAAGGTGGAAAGGCCGAACTCATTCACCTGAACAAGCTGAACATAAAGCCATGCATCGCCTGCGACGGCGGATGGGGCAAATGCAGAACGGAAGGCATCTGCATCCTTGAGGACGATTTTGATGCTCTAAGGAAGAAGATAGTTGAAGCAGATGCTCTGGTTTTTGCGACCCCGGTCTACTGGCATGACCTAAGTGAATCCGCGAAGATGTTCCTCGATCGCTTACGAAGATGCGAAACGTTCAGCAGCTTCAAGACCTTCAAAGGCAAGAAAGCAATAGGAATCGCCTCGGCCGGTGGAACTGGAAGAGGCGCTGTTCGAGCACTCTACAATCTTGAGGATTATCTTAGAAGGCTTGAGTTTGAGATCTTCGACTTAGTCACTGTCACCCAATCCTCAAAGGATCACAAGCTAGAGATGCTGGAGAAAGCGGGCAGATACTTGGTCAAGAAAGAACACAAACGCTAGGAGCCGCACCATCATGAGATCAGAATGGTGCTGGTAGACGAAGTTCCTTAGCTATGTTTTGTAGATCAAGAACCACCTTAGGATTCAGCGGGATACCTTTTCTCCGTCTTTGCTCTGCTGTTTCAAATTCTTTCTCGCCGTGAATGTAGATACGACTGGCTCCTTTCATCTTGGAGGAGTCTCTCAGGCGACGAATGAGATCGTCCATGCCGGCTTTGAATTCCGACAACGGTCGAAAGCCATCCACCCTAAAGGCTCCGAAGAAGTGCCCAAGATTGGAAGGAAGAGGACGGCCGGTTTTATCCACTGGGTCGGTCAGAGCCAAATATGCTGCGCCGGAAAGCATGCCGCTGAAAATATCCACGGCGACAGCCAACCCATATCCCTTGTGACCACCCATTTCCTCTCCCAAGCCGCCCAGAGGCAGAAGCCCGCCTCCTCTCCGCTCTATCACGTTTTTGAGCGCGCGCGACGTATCAGTCGTCAGTTGGCCTTTCTCGTCTGTCGCCCATCCTAATGGGATTGGTTTCCCCAAACGCTCGTATACCTCCAGTTTCCCCTGCGGAACAATGCTAGTTGCCATATCGAGAACGAATGGGCGCTCCTGGCCGGCAGGAACTGCGATACTGATGGGGTTGGTGCCTAACATAGGGTCGCGGCCAAGGGTCGGCAAGACAATCGCTTTGGCATTGGTTGAAGAAATTCCAATCATATCATGCTTCAAAGCCATCATGGCATAGTAGCCTGCCATACCGTAATGAGTAGAGTTGCGGACCGCAACAAATCCGACATAGTGTTTCCTGGCCTTCGCGATAGCCAGTTCCATTGCTCGATGGGCGACCACTAATCCGAGTCCGGCTCCACCATCCATGACAGCTGTCGTGGGAGTTTCATGAACGATCTGTGTCTCAAAGCGAGCGGGCACCATTCCCTGCTTCAAGTACTTGACATAGTACCTGGACAGACGCGCTACGCCGTGAGAGTCTACTCCACGAAGATCAGCTGAAACCAAGACGTCGCTTGCGATCTGGGCGTCACTAGGGGCAACGCCTAGCTTTTCGAACACTTGAATGCAGAAACTCTTCAACCTGTTAGCATCGACTATCTGTGCTGGTTTCCCCATATCCCAGACTACCAGTCCCTTTCTACCGTGTTTCCCTTCTCATATCTGCTTTCATTTCCCGCATACTTCAAGTGAGCCTTGAAGTATTCGCGGAAGGCCTTAAGCGCAACCCCATGTCTTTGGATAGAGGCTGATGGCTAATGGCTGATCGGATAAGAACAGGCATAGTCGGAGCCACAGGCTACAGTGGCGTCGCTCTCCTCGAAGTCCTTGTCAGACATCCACATGTGGAACTCCAGTTTGCTACGACACGACAGCCGGACTTGGCGGGAGAATATGTCCACCGGGAGCATCCAAACCTTCTCGGTCTTACTGATCTGAAGTTTAGCCTGTATGAGCCGTCTAGCAGCGCCTTTGCCAAGACGAATGAAATCATTCTGAAACAAGCACAAGCCTGTGACGTAACGTTCGTATGCGTTCCCTCTGGAGCCAGCGTTAACATCGCGAAGGATCTCATGGGCCACAACACAAGAATCATCGACACGAGCGCCGACTTTCGCCTTAGAGATCCCGCTCGGTACAAGGAGTTCTATGGTCTAGATCACCCCTTTCCCCATCTTCTGAAGGAATACGTCTACGGCCTTCCAGAGCTCCACCGAGAAGAGATTAGAAAAGCTAAGTACGTGGCTTGCCCCGGTTGCAACGCAACCGCCATGATTCTCGCCGCTTATCCTCTAACAAAGCTAGACATCTTTCCCAACTTGAGAATCGTTTTCGACATCATGGCCGGCTCCTCTGAAGCAGGAGCCGAGCCGACTAGGGCATCGCACCATCCCGAAAGATCAGGAGTCGCACGGCCGTATGCTGTGAAGGAACACAGGCATCTAGCAGAGGTGCGTCAGGAGCTGGGTCTGAAGTCGGATTGTGTGGGCGCGACGATGTTCGCCATTCCAATGGTTCGAGGAGTCGAATGCATCGGCCATGTCTTCCCGGAGAAAATGGTGGATGAGAAGGATCTCTGGAAGGCGTATAGAACTGCCTATGGAAGTGAACCATTTGTTCGAATACGTGCACGCAAGACTGGCGGGCCCGGGAGCTTGCCAGACGTGAAATACGTGCGGGGCTCCAACTACTGCGATGTAGGTTTCTTCTTGGACGAGGATCGAGGGAGAATCGGCGTAATCTCAGCTTTGGATAACATTATCAAGGGCGACGTGGGCAACGCAGTTCAGTCTATGAACCTCATGCTTGGATTAGACGAGACCACAAGACTGGGAGATATGGTACCCAGCTATCTCTTCGAATGATCACGAGCCTCTTTCCTCCATGTGCACACGGCCGAGATACCGATCGCCGACAAAGCGCGCGCTGGCGCCTTGTTGTGCAATGGTCCTGAGACATATCGCTGACCAGAGAAGACAGACGCGAAGGAGCTATCTTCTCAAGAGTCGTCGATGAAGCTCTAACGTTCTTGTCAAACCTTTCTGCAGAACTTTGATGCTGTCCAAGTATTCATCCAAGTCAATGTGCTCATTATCTGTGTGATCTAACCTGGAGTTTCCAGGACCATAGGTGATCGTTGGAATGCGAAGGACGGTGCCTAGGAGGTTCATGTCTCCTGTTCCGGTCTTGCGAAGGAGTGTTGCAGGTCTACGTCTGATCTCCCTTACAGCCCAAGCTAACCCTCTTACGAGAATAGAGTTGCGGTCGGCCTCATAGGGCTCACATGAATCCTCCACTTCTACATCCAATTCAACATCGGAACAAGACAAGCGATGGGCCTCAACGGTTTTCGAAACTTCTTCCAAGAATCTTCCTAGAGGAACCGTTGGTGGAAGCCTGAAATCGGCATGGAGTTCACAGAGAGATGGCACGGTTGAGGAAGAACCACCGCCATTTATCTTGGTTAGGGCGGAGGTCAAGGAGTAGAACTTGCTCTTCGGGTCTTCCTCAGGAAAGTGAACCTGTTGAAGTTTCCTCCAGATTTCGAGAGACTCATCGATGGCGTTGTGGAATAGCCAGGGTGCAGAGGAGTGGCCTGACTTTGTTCTGCATGTGAGTTTGAGATGGCAGCTGCCCTTGTAGGCTATTGTGATGCTCTCGACCCCACTGGGCTCGCCGAAGATGGCGTAGTCTGCTCGAAGGCCTCTTTCTACTAAGGTTTTGACCCCTTGGCCCTTTCCCTCTTCATCAACAGCCCCCACAACTATCAACTTCCCAGGAAAACCCTCATTGGCAAGGATGCCTGCTACGGAGATCATAGCTGCTAGAGCAGACTTCGCGTCCACGGCACCTCTGCCATACAATATCTTTCCGTTCACTTTTACTGGTAGTCTCCCTGGGACTGTGTCCATGTGGCCGCATAGGAGAATTGTAAGGTCGTCACCTCCGTACTCTCCTACTGCGTTGCCTGCCTCGTCAATTCTGGAACGTAATCCAAGAGAGCGCATCTCTTCGCTGAGAAGTTGGGCTATTTCGCTCTCTTGTCCGGTGGGACTGTAGAGCTCAATCATTCTGTGAAGAAGCCTGACTTGAGGGTTGACGGAGTTTGGCATTTTCCTCTCCAACAACTGAGTCCACTATGCTGGCTACTTTGTCAAGTTGCTCTTGGGTAATCACCAAGGGTGGAAGAAATCTCAGAACATTGCGGCCTGCATCAAGAATTATTGCGCCTCGGCTCTGCGTTCCGACTAGTATGTTGTAGATGTCGAAGCGGCATTCGACACCAATCATCAGTCCCTTCCCCCGAACCTCTCGAACAATCTTGTATTTCTGATGCATTTCCTCAAGCTTCTCCATGAAATGCCTTCCAAGCGTGGCTGCCCGTTCTGGTAGGTTCTGACCCACCACGACATCAATGGCAGCTGAAGCCGCAGCGCAGACAAGTGGATTACCTCCAAAAGTGCTGGAATGCTCCCCCAGCTTCAGAGCGCCCATCACGTCTTCGCGGGCTACCGTCACCCCTAGCGGCAAACCGCCCGCAATGGACTTTGCCAAACAGAGGATGTCCGGTATGACCCCAGAATGCTCAAACGCGAAAAGCTTCCCAGTTCTTCCGAAGCCTGTCTGAACTTCGTCAAAGATTAGGAGTATGTTCTCCTTGTCGCAGAGTTCACGGAGTTCCTTCAGGAACGTGACGGGCGGAACCCGGACACCTCCCTCTCCTTGAATCGGTTCCACAATAATGGCGGCTGTCTTCTCGGTGATTGCTGCATCCGCTGCTTCTGTCTTCCCGTAAGGAACATGCTTGAAACCTGGGACCAGAGGTTCAAATGGGGAACGGTAGCGCGGATTCCACGTCGCTGAAAGAGCCCCCATCGTCTTCCCATGGAACGCCTCGACAAAAGCGATAATGTCGGTTTTCCTCGTGGACTTTCGAGCCATCTTGATCGCGGCCTCAACCGACTCAGTGCCACTGTTGGATAGGAAAGCTCGTTTCAATCCCTGTGGTGTGGTTGCCATGAGTTTTCTGAGGAAGTCGGATCGGGCTTCAGTGTAGATGGAGTTATGACAGGAATACAGAAGCTCGGCTTGACGTTTGATGGCTTCAACAATCTTGGGGTGGCAGTGGCCGAGAATAGCAACGCCATAGGCGCTCATGCAGTCGATGTACTCCTTTCCGCTCTTGTCCCATACGAGTGCGCCCATCCCTCGCTCAATCACAAGGTTCTTCCGCGCGTAGATATTGGCCGTGAATTGCTGCTCAACGGCCATCACTTCCTGCTCATTCATTTCCTATCACCGTTCCAGCACTATGGCTCAATGCGGAAGACAGGGGAGTTGACCCTGTTCCTGAGCTTATGATCACTTCCCTCACTCCCTGTCCGAGAGCTTCTATGGCCGCGTGAATCTTCGTAATCATTCCTGGTCCGATCTTGGGAAGCATCTCCTTGGCTTCAGTTGATCGGAGCCTCTGTACGATCTTTCCTTCTATCATCAGGCCTTCAACGTCTGTTAGGAGGAGAAGAACGTCCGCCTTCAGCGCGCCTGCGATATTCGCCGCGGTTCGGTCGCCATCAACGTTCAAGGGCTCATACTCTTCACTCATTGCCACAGGCGAGACAACAATGAGGTATCCTGCCTCCATGAGGAGGCGAAGTAGGTCTGTGTTGATCTCTTCTATCCGGCCCGTGTAACCTCCGTCAATTGCCATCCTTCGCCCTCGCTCGTTGATTACTACGAGCCGTTTTTTCCTCTCCGCTTTGATGAGTTGTCCATCAAGTCCGCAGAGGCCGATGGCTCTGACACCTTTGCTCTCAAGAGCTGTAACGATCTGCTTGTTGAGTTTCCCCACCATTACCATGGTATAGATGTCCACTGTGTCTCGATCTGTGTAACGGCTCCGGAACCCGTCGGGAGAGGTGATGAAGCGTTGCTCCTTCCCCAATTTCTGTGCGATCTCAGTGACTTCAACGCCTCCACCATGAACAAAGATGACTTGATTCTTTTCTGACACGGCCTTGACGTCCATGGCAACTTCCTGTGGCAAACCGTTCTCGAGAACTCTTCCCCCGGCCTTAACGACAACTAGCGTTCCCTATGCCCTCCTCTGAACGAGTTCCATACTGCGGGGAGAGGCTCTCTTCCTTCGACGCTCTTTGCGCACTTCAGAAGAGAAATGGCCAGGTTGATGCCGGCTATGTTGCGGGTTTGTTCCCAGAACTCAGGGCATGAATTGGCTTCATGGAAAAGCACTCGCCTCTTGTTCCGTTCAATGCTCTCTTCAATTATTCGCTTGATGTTCGTGTATGCTTCCTCATTCATGTATGCACTGAAGACTGTCTCTAGGCTTCGGCTCCAGGCCCGGAAGTCTCTACTCTTTCCCTGGCTGTCTTGTTTGGCATCTCCAACCTTTTGGAATACTGGGGCGAGCTTCTCGAATTCCGACTTGACGTATTCGTCATCCAAAAATCTATCTTCTCCAACGTTGACCATAGCGTCTAGAGCCAGGACCCAAGCGTCATCTTTTCCAATAGCCTCAGCAGCTCTCTCGGCCGTCTTCTGCACCTCTAGTGGAAGCTTTACTCCAAAGACCATGTTTCCAAGATACGTGTTAGTGCGGAAATCCTTCAGGCCGGCTCGCGCAAGAGCAGTTGGATGGCAGTACGGCGGATTTCCATATTCTTTCGTAACGACTATCCTAAGGTCGTAGAACCATTTCTCTATGAACTCCTGTGCCACGATACCTACAGGGTTTATTATCGAGGGCTCTGTCTCGTCAAGGAATTCTACCAGTGAATCCCGATCCTGAGCTAGGTGAACCTTCTTCCCGTGAGTGCCTGCGTCTGGTTTGATCACAATCCTTCCGTTGCCCAGATCCTGCTGCACCAAGTCAGCTACTGCCTCTTCGTTGTGGATTTGAACGCCTCCGCGCGCTAGGTCGTGGGAATCGCAGGGAACATACACAGTCCTCGGAATTGGGATCTCGTTCTTCCAGAACTCAAAGAGGGTTCTAAGTTTGCTGAAGCATATGGACTCGGTTCTTTGAGGGTTCACTACGTACTTTCCGAGCCCTTCGAGGATGCTGACGGAGTAGAGCCGACGATTTTTGCTTTGGGCGCGATTCAGAACTGCGGTTACATCTTCAATCAAAGGACCATAGTCAGTCATTCGGCTCTTGAAGCTGAAAAAGCCATTTCCAATCAGAACAGAGATCTTGCGGAAAGGAATGTACTTAAGATCAATGCCCATGTCTTGGGCGGTTACCTTTATTCCTTCCTCGTCCGTCTCGGGATACTCATAAAGAATAGCCAGACTCAAAGCATCATTTCATCCAAAAACACGAATTCGTTTCTTAGTGCCAGCCTCTCTAGACCCCTATTCCAGTCGCACACACGCAGATTCGCTATCGCGTACCGCGAAAACTCGGCACTTCTTCTGAGACTATTCGCCCCAGTCTTCTTTCTCAATTGCAAGTCGTTGGAGTTCGACCCCTTTGTTTCCGACTGTCCTGACCTCGAGATCAAGCCCGCAGTCCGGGCAACTAAGGATCTCTCCCATCATTGAATCGTCTGCCACTTCGATGTCCGCTTCACAATCCGGGCACTTAGTCATCGCCAATCCATACGTCTCTCCACTGCAACATTGCGAATAATCCCCGTACACAAACCGTACAATATATAACCATTTCGGAATAGGTCCCAACCTGAAATCCGAATTTCGTTCTACAATGCCTGATCACGGATCGAATACTGAACACCTAGGGCACGGAAGAGAGGAGAAATCCTTAAAGCCCCAGACAAACAGGACGAAATTCGTGCGAGGGGACCCATTTCTCCCAGAAGAGTTAAATTCCCTAGACGAATTCGTCCTTTGATTGACGTGGCATCTATTGGACGAGTTAGATGAGAAGATTCTGAAGGTTCTGAAGGACGACGGACGGGCTTCGCATACGGAGATCGGTAAGAGGGTGGGGTTATCGGAGGGGGCTGTGAGAAAGAGAATCAAGGCCTTACTGGATTCCGGTGCTATCAGCAAGTTTACGGTTCAGCTTGGGTTTACGAAGGGGGCAAAAGCTGTAGCGCTGGTTTCTGTCGACCCACAGATCCCAACATCCGATGTCTCCAAGAATCTGAAGAAGAAAATTCCAGGAATCGAAGTCGTGTATGAAATCACTGGACAATATGACATTGCGGTAGTAGTTTCAACATTGAATATCGCTGAGGTGAACCGATGTGTTGAACAAATTCGAACTGTCCGGGGAGTTACAAATACGAATACGATGATTATTCTTAGGCAATGGTAAGGCATTAGCGCACGTTTCTCTAGAACCCTTAATCATTATGGAAATCCAACCATCAGTCTCTAGCGAGAGGCAGTAGTCTGTTCCAAATCTTCTCTAAGAGTGGGTCAACATAGAAAATGTTAGCACGCGCTGCTATCGCAGTAATCTTTCCCAAGTCCGCACATATTCACGTTTCTTAATCTCTGGCTTGAAGGCCTTGACTATTCTGCGGGCATTGGCCGCATCGTCCCATAGAAGATCTATGACGGTCATGGCCATCAGTTCAGCGGGGATTATGTAGCACATTTCCTTGTCCGCGATCTTGTAGTTGCTTCCGTGTCCTGTTCCGGTGGCTCCATATATCGTGGGCTCGATAGCCGGCATGATTGCTGATAGATCACCTGTGTCTGTTGACCCAGTCTTATGTTCGCCTTGTTTGACACCTGCCTTTCCCAAGATTTTCTTTGCGTTCTCTCCAAAGATCTTGCTCATTTCAGGTTCATTTTTCAACGGCAAGTAACCCGGGATCTCCTGTATCTCAACCTTTGCACCGACCGTTGAGGCTCCGCCTTTCAAAGCCCGGTTCACTTTCTTGCTTGCCTTCAGAACTGCATCGGTCGTCTTCCCTCTAACATATGTCTCGATTCTGACATCGGCCGGTATGATGTTGACAAGGTCTCCGCCTCGAGTTATGATCGGGTGAACTCTAATGTGGTCATTGTCTTTGAATGTCTCACGAAGAGTGTGGATGCCCATGATTCCAAGCATGGCTGCGTTTAGTGCGTTGATTCCCTTGTCTGGAGCTCCTCCGGCGTGAGCTTCTTTGCCTACGTATCGAATCGCTTTCCCAACGAATCCGTTATTTGTTCCGGAAATCTCGACCTTTCTCTGCAGCTTTCCTCCTCCTGTATGGTGCTTGACTGTCATGTCAACAGAATTCATCTTGCCGAGTCGAATGAACTCCTGTTTTCCTCCGAGGAACTTGAGCTTCCCTTCGTCTCTCAACCTCAATCTGTATTCAATCTCAACATATTCCTCGGCAGGGACCGCCATGAAGGAAACAGCCCCAGGAAGTTTGCTCATGATCTTTGCATCAACAAATCCCATTGCCGCACCTAGCATCGCAGCGATCTGTGCGTTATGTCCGCAAGCATGAACTGCGCCCGTCGTCTTATCCGCAAAAGGATGATTGTAACAAAGGACAGAATCCAACTCTCCCATGACGCTGATCGTTGGTCCTTTGGCGTTCCCCTCAAGTTCCGCGATCACACCAGTGATAGCTACATCTGACTCGTGGTCTAGGCCCAGATCCTTGAAGGTTCGTTGAACAAGTTTTGCTGTTTCGAATTCCTTGAATCCTAGCTCGGGGTGCTTGAAGATCTCGTCGCCGATTCGTGTGATCTCTTTGGCTCTATTCCTTATGGCTTTGCGAACTCTCTTCTTCAATTCCTCAGCTGACAAGCTCAATCCCTAGTTCTGCTATGTCAGATATTAACTAACAAAACTTTCGAAACCTGTATCCAAGCTGGTCTTGAATGCGAAGATCCTAGTTAGGAACAGAATCTAGGCAGCTTTGCGAATTACGCCCATTCTTTCGAGTGTCTTCCAGATAATGGGTGAGAGAATTAGGATTGTCACCATGTTGACGGTGGCCCTCACAAACAATGTTGGAACAGATATTGTCGGTGGAAGAGCTCCTGCAATCCAAAGGATCACTACGTACGTAGAGATTCCTGTGTAGGGGCCAATCAGAGGCACCCAGATCACATATTTCCTCACCAACTTAGAAACCAAGTTGACCAAAGGTATCGATACTATCCACGCTGGCACTGCGAGAAGAGGGTTAGGTGCGGTGATCGTGTTTACTAGGATGAAGACGAGAACGTATGGAAAGCTTACGAGCGACGCGGGAACATAGACGAATGCTCCGGCTAGATCGAGAATGATGAGTGGCGGGAAAAGCGGGATTTGGAAAAGCCTAGAAATCCCTGCCAGAGCTCCGAACACTGCGGTCACAGCAACCTCCAGAATCGGAGAGGCTACGTAGCCTCGAAACCACCTTCTTTCAACGCGTCTTTGCTGATCTTGGTTCAACGTCAACTCAATCCTGAGTGGAGTTTCTTTCACTGCGTTCTTAGCAATGTCGGAGATCGTACTTCAATATTGGAGTTAAGCTTTGCGTGTGCATTGACAGAGCTACGCGCGCTACACAAAGAGTTTCTATCTCGTTCGTCTATCGTTCTTCCACACATCAGCTGTGTCGCTGTATCCTCGCTGCTCCCAATATCCTAGCTTCCTGAATTTCATGAAGGTTATCTTCTCGACATACATCACGCTCTTGTACGCATACTTCTGCGGCACCACTAGTCTGAGTGGCGCACCAGTAGTCTCATCCAAGAATTTGCCGTTGAGCTTGTAGGCGAGGATCACGTTATCTTCCATAAGGTCTGCAAGTTCCAACGACGTGGTGTAGCCGTCCGTACATGAAAAGAAGACATATTTCGCATCGGTTCGAGGTTTCACTGTCTCAGCCAGATCCTTGAATCTGACCCCAGACCATTTGCAGTCTCCCACACTCCAACCTTCGACACAATGAAAGTCGCTCACAGACTCATGTGTGGGCAAGGCCAGCAGATCTTTCCAATTCAGCACTTGAGGTTTCTCAATCACACCGTCTACAGTGAGCCTCCAAGAATCCAGCTTGACCTTGGGGTTTTCTGGAACTATACCTGGATGATCCACATTCCAACGCAGAATGTGACCTATCCAACGCTGATTAGGCGGAAGTCTATCTTGCTTTGCGTCCTGCATCAAGCCCACAACCACGGTCGCCGGCTAAGCTTCTTTAGAACTAGAAGAAGAAAAGGATGTGAGGAAACTTACAACTTGGACATGAAAGAGAGAATCCAAGACATCTTGAAACTCTTGGAGAAGAAACATCCAGATGCCAACATCGCCCTTCGTTACGGCAATCCGCTTGAACTTCTTGTCGCCACGATTCTCTCTGCCCAATGCACGGACAAGACAGTCAACGGAGTCACAGACAAACTGTTCAGGAAATACCGAAGTGCTCAGGATTATGCTCGCGTGAACATCAGAACGCTTGAACGAGAGATAAGGTCCACCGGATTCTATCACAACAAGGCAAAGAACCTGAAGAAGACCGCGCAAATTCTGGTGAAAACATTCAATGGGCAGGTTCCCAAGACAATGGACGAACTACTCACTCTGCCAGGAGTCGCTCGTAAAACCGCGAACATAGTCCTGTCAAACGCTTACGGCGTCATTGAGGGAATAGCGGTAGACACGCATGTGCGCAGACTGGTGCGAAGGCTTGGGTTAACGGAAACCGACAACCCCAACAAGATTGAACAGGACCTGATGGAACTTGTTCCAAGAGAACAGTGGCCGAGGTTCACCGATCTTTTGATCTTTCATGGACGACGAATCTGCACTGCGAAGAAACCCCCATGCGAAAAATGTGCAATAAACAGGCTATGCCCCTCAGCGTTCACGTTCTACTAGACTACAGAGCTAGTTGCAGGAGAAGAATTCAAGAACACTTGCCTGAGAGAGATGCCTCTACTCCGGTTCACACCAATCGTCAACAGTTGAACCTGAATTCTTCATGCAGGGCTCGAACCGCCTTGATGCCATCGCTATCTTCTACGACGAATGATATGCTGAGTTCCGATGAGCCTTGGGCTATCATGCGTATGTTGACACCTTGATTGGCGATTGCCTTGAACACTCTTGCCGCAACGCCTGGCGTACCCTTCATGCCCGCTCCCACCACAGTTACGATACACACCTTTGTTTCGGGTGTAACCTCCTTCACGAATCCTTTTCCCAACAGTGAGAGCTCGAGTGCATTCACTGCGTTCTCAAGACCGGAGCGTGGGATGATGAAGGAGATGTTCGCTTCGGATGAGCCTTGAGAGATCATTAAGACGTTGATGTTCTTTTCACCGATCACGGAGAATACTTTCGCCGCGATGCCAGGCACGCCGACCATTCCTCCACCACTTACAGTGATCAAGGCTACATTGTTGATCATAGTCACGGCCTTCACGACCCTCTCGGATCTAACCTGTGGCTTCTCAACGATCAGCGTTCCTGAGCCATCAAGGTTGAAAGTGTTCTTGACTCTGATTGGAATTCCGCTTTCCCAAGCCAACTCCAAGGCTTTCGCCTGTATGGCTTTGGCTCCAAAGTAAGCCATCTCCATCGCTTCTGGGAAAGACAGGAGCGGTATCGTCTTGGCCGATGGCTCCACCTTCGGATCTGCCGTCATCAAGCCATCAATGTCCTTCCATATCCAGACTTCGTCAACTTGCAGCGCGGCACCCAGTATCGTCGCTGTATAGTCAGATCCGTCTCTGCCCAAGGTTGTTGTTTGACCTTCCTGCGTGGTTCCCGTGAAGCCTGTGACCACCGCGATCACTCCGGCTTCAAAGATTGGCGCAAGTTTCTCTTTGACCTGTTGTTTCGTAATGTTCATAAGAGGTTTGGCTTCTCCAAAACAGTTGTCAGTGACAATTCCGCACTGGCCTCCGAGAAAGTATTCTGCTCTCAATCCGAGATCTTTCAGTGCGCCAGCTATGACAATGGTTGAGAGCTTCTCTCCGAACGAAATCGCGTAGTCTTTGGACCTAGAAGTCAGCTCTCCAAGATAGCCTATGCCAATGAGAACGTTCTCCAATTCTGCGATTTGTTCATTCAACGATGCGAGTGTCTGGTCAAGTATCTCACTACTTATTATTGCGTCCCGGGAGGCTTGAGCATGCCTTTCCTCCAAGTTCTTTAGGAAAAGGCGAGTTGAGTCTCGATTGCGCAGGGTTGCCTCCGCAGCTGCTTCAATCAACTTATCCGTGACTCCTGACATGGCTGAGACAACGACCACGATCTTGTTCCTTTGCTGCGAATAGTTTCTGACTGTGCTTGCAGCACATCTGATCTCTGAACCCGCGCCCAAAGAAGTGCCTCCGAACTTCATCACCAGTCTCACCAGTTCTCCCTCCTTATTGCGCCAGCGCTCTTCTCACATCTACGATGTCTCTGAGCACCGCACTCGCAGTCTCGACACCTCCAGCTCCTTTGCCCACTACAGTTAGCTCGCCTGTCAGTTCAGTTCTGAATGAAACTGCGTTCAATGTTCCTCCAATGCAGAGTGGATGGCCTAGCGGAACCGCCTCCGGCCGAACACTCACCCCACCGTCTACCGTTCCAATGAGCTTGATTCTGGACCCTTTTTTTCTAGCCGCTTCGATATCCTCACGCGTGACTTCCCGAATCCCTTTGATCTCTACGTCTTTCAACGAAACCTCTCTTCCCATCGTTGAGTTAGCAAGGATCACAAGCTTGCAGGCTGTGTCCATCCCATCGATGTCATAGGACGGATCGGCCTCGGCGTATCCCAAGACTTGCGCTTCCTTCAAGGCCGCGTCCATCGGCGTATCAGATTCCGCCATTCTTGTCAGGATGTAGTTGGTTGTTCCGTTCAGTATTCCTCGAACAGACTCGATTCTATTGCCGTTGAGGCATTTTCTTACAAAGTCCAAGATGGGTGTTCCACCTCCAACCGTGCCACTGAACTTCAGGAGAGCCTTGTTGTAGGAAGCCATCTCCATCAGTGAGGGCATTGCGATTGCCAGAGGAGCCTTGTTCGTTGTGATCACGTGTCTTCGCCGTCTCAGAGCGGTCTTAATGTGCGACAGACCTGGTTCGCCGTCCACTATTCTGGTTGGCGTCAACTCCAGAACAGTCTCGGCTTCGACTCCCTCTATCACTTCCTGCGCATCCATCCCTAAGCGTCCGAGTTCGGGGTCTTTAGCGACTGAGCCTTTTGTCTGCTTCACTGCCAGAGCTCTGTTCAAGTCGAGCCCCTCAGGATTTATCATAGCCCCAGCTGTGTCGACCACTGCAACGATCCTTGGGTGGAATCCAAATTCTCTCAGCAATTGCTTCTTCTTTGACTCGAGGATCCTGGCAAGATTTTGACCAATCGTTCCAAAACCCACCATTATGAGTCTCATATTCTTGCTCCACTCTCAGCGATTCAGGCCGAGTGCTATCTCAAGAGAGCGTTGATCTGCCTTCACCGTGATTGGTTTCTCGAACATGCGCTGAACAATTTCCGGATCTTTTAGGCCATGCCCCGTGGTAACGCATACCACGTTCTCATCCTTTCCAATGGCTCCTGCCTCAACCAGTTTCTTCAATCCTGCAATACTGGAGCCGCTGGCTGGCTCTACGAAAATGCCTTCAAGCCTTGCCAGAAATTTTTGGGCATCTAAGATTTCTTCATCGGTAACGGTCTCCATGAGTCCCCCTGAGCCTTTGACTGCTCTCAAAGCTTTCTTCCAGCTTGCCGGAGAACCGATTCTTATCGCTGTCGCAATCGTCTCCGGGTTTTGCACTGGTCGAATTCTACACTGTCCTCTTCTGAATGCTTCAGTTATGGGAGATGCTCCTTGTGCTTGTACGCCAATCATTCTCGGCAGATGTGAGATGAGTCCAAGTTGACTGAGGTCCTGGAAGCCTTTCCAGATCGCGCTTATGTTACCTGCATTGCCCACGGGAACAATTACTGTATCTGGAACCTTACGTTCCAATTGATCCCAGATCTCATAGGCAAGAGTCTTCTGCCCCTCAATCCTATACGGATTGACCGAGTTCAGTAGATACAAGCTTGTATTGGATTGGGCAAGTCTTAGGACGGCTTTCAGAGCATCGTCGAAGTTTCCTTCTATCTGTAGCACCCGAGCCCCGTGAGCAATCGCTTGCGCGAGTTTTCCAAGGGCAATTTTTCCGTGCGGTATTACTACGATGCTTTCGAGTCCAGCTTTTGCCGCGTAGGCTGCAAGTGAGGCAGAGGTGTTCCCTGTTGAGGCACAAGCCACTTTTTTCGCGCCAATCTCGACTGCTTTTGATACTCCCAGAGTCATGCCTCTGTCTTTGAAAGAGCCTGTGGGGTTCTCTCCTTCATTCTTGACATACAGGTCATTTAGCCCCAATAGTTTCCCGACTCTAGCGGCTCTGTGAAGGGTCGTTCCTCCCTCACCGAGGCTCACCTTCACCGATCCTTTGTCGAGGGGAAGCAGTTCCTCGTATCTCCAAACAGACAGCGGCCTTGACTTCCATAGCGAAGCGTTCACGGACTCTCTCAGATCGTCATAGTCGTAGCTTACCTCAAGTAGGTCTCCACAACTCTTGCAGGCATATGCTGTCTCGATCGATGGGTAACGAGCTCGACATCCTATGCATTCAAGATGGTGATCCATGGTTCTCATCTTTCCTCAACAATGTTCGCTCCCTTGGCGGGCTTTGAGGCGAAGGCTCTGCAGTCGATGCCTTCAGTCTCAAACTCTTCTTTCATCGCCTCAGCGACTTGGATCGATGGAACTTTCTCTTCATCCACGACCGCAATCATTGTTGGGCCTGCTCCACTTATCGCTACTCCGGCAGCTCCAGCGGCTAGAGCACTTTTCTTAATCTTCCAGTAACCGGGAACAAACTTGGCCCTTTCCGGTTCGACAACAGCGTCTATCATGCTCCGGCCAATGAGGTCAAGGTCTCCGGAGAGGATTCCTACGATCATGCTCGACGCTTGTCCAACGTTGTGAACCATCTTCTCTATCGGTATGAGTTTAGGAAGGATAGCGCGGGCATACTCGGTCTTCTTCTCAGTGGTTAAGACGTTAGGTATCGCCAGTGCAACTCGAAGATTTTCCGGGGGTGAAAGCCCTATCACATGGAACGGTTCATATGATTGAATTATCGTGAAGCCTCCCAGGATCGAGGCTGCAACGTTGTCAGCATGCGGAGATCCTGCAGAAGCGGTCTCTCCTTTTGCAGCGAGCTGAATCATCTGGTCACTTGACAAACCTAATCGCATGATTCGGTTCAGTCCAAATGCACATGCGGCAGCACTTGCGCCGCTGCTTCCCAATCCTTTACCGACAGGAATTCCCTTATTGACTCGAATTCTCAGGCCACATCCAGTTGGCAATCTCTCGACCAGCGAGTTTGCGACAACTCCTGCAGTGTTCTTGTTTGAGTCACATGAGACGGAACTCGAATCTACACCTGTGACCTCAACCTCGATCTTGTTCTGTGAAGTAACCTCGATCTCGACGGTATCTAGGAAAGTGTCATGTGCCAGACCGAAGACATCAAACCCTGGCCCTAAGTTGGCAGTAGTTGAGGGCGCAGTGACTTTCACGCGCGCGCCTCTGACTGCGCACGACCGCATGGCACATGCGCGAGATTTGCCTTGCTCAGAGCTTCTTTCCATCACCTGATTAGCAGCCGCATACCGAATTCTTTCAACATTCATCTTGGTTTGCTCTCCATAACGCCAATTCAAAACGAGCCGGAACAGCGGAGACCTAAGAACTTAGAGAGGTTCTTGCCGTCCGACTCAGTCAGTGGTCTGAGTCGTGGTAGTAGTTGTAGTCGCAACGAAGGTGAATAACGTCGGACTCAACTTTGAACCTCTGCTTGCCAGATACCGGGGACGACATATAAGGCTTGTTTCGCGAGCTGACTGGTCTGTGGGGCAAAGGCAATCCCAATGGAATTAAAGCGCGCATGCTAGACATTCGAAGAAAGGCTTTTTAGAACGCTTGGCCTGAAAGGCTCAGAATTCACTTGTTTGGAGGAGTTGCATCAATGGGTGACCGCGAAATCGCACGCAGAGCCGATTTCTCCGCCTGACTGTTCAAGTAAGACTTCGGGTGCAAGGAATCCAAGTAAGCCTTTTGGATCATCTTCCATAAGCATTCCAGAATCTCTCAGACTTACTTGCGCACCAAGATTCTATGATACAACATTGCGCGATGGTAATCAGGGCATAGGCGTAAACTTCTCAGTCGATGACAAGATCAAGATCGCGAGGAAGCTAAGCGACTTTCACATCAACTACATCGAGGGCGGATGGCCGAACAGCTCAAGCCCAGCTGAAGTCGAGTTTTTCAGAAGGATAAGGAAAGAGCGTATTCTGTCGGCGATAACGGCCTTTGGCATGACAAGAAAACCTAACCTGAGGGCCGAGGACGATCAGAACCTTAGTTTCCTGTTGTCCGCTGGAGCCGACTATGTTACAGTGATGGGGAAGACATCCGTTTTTCATGTCCAGAAGGTTCTCGGGTCGACTCTTGACGAGAATCTCCGTATGGTATCTGACTCCGTATCCTATCTGCGCAAAAAAGGGTCCAAGGTAATCTTCGACGCTGAACACTTCTTCGATGGCTTCAAGGAAGACTCCGATTACGCTATGCGCGTTGTCGCTACGGCCGAAGAATCAGGCGCGAACGAGGTAGTTCTATGCGACACTAGAGGAGGATCTACACCGGCGGAGATCTACCAGATAACCAAGAAAGTCAAGGGCGAAGTTTCCAAACCGATCGGAATACACGCTCACAACGATAGAGGACTCGCCACCATAAATTCGATCTTCGCCCTGATGGCTGGAGCCGAGCATGTTCAGGGAACGATAAATGGACTGGGAGAAAGATGTGGGAACGCCAATCTAGTAGAGATAATCGGAAACTTGGCTATCACATTCAACATCGATACTGGTCTCGATCTCTCAAAACTAACTGAACTCTCGGACTATGTTTATGAGATCGCGAATGTTCAGAGAAATGACTATCAACCTTTTGTTGGGAGATTCGCTTTCACCCACAAAGGCGGCATCCACGGACATGCCGTGCTGAAATACTCTGAGGCCTACGAAGGATTCGACCCAACCATTGTGGGAAATGCTCGATCAATCGCTGTCTCAAGTCAAACTGGACTGGCGAACATAATCGAAAAAGCCAAGGAATTCGCCTTCAATCTGGGAAAGGACTCATCTGAAGCACCCAAAATCCTTCGAATGGTAAAAGAAAAGGAGGCAGAAGGTTATCACTACGAGAATGCTGATGCCAGCCTGAATCTGCTTTATGCCAGAGCCTTGGGTGTGGACTTGAATTATTTTTGTTTGGAGAACTGGAGGGCCTTTGTCGTCGGAGATGGTCAGAGAGTCTCAGCAGAGAGCACCGTGAAGCTCAAGATGGGAAATCATTCGCTGATAGCGGCAGCCGAAGGTAATGGACCTGTGAATGCGTTCGACATAGCACTTAGGCGTGCACTAAATAGTCAGCATCCAGAACTCTCAAATGTTGAACTGAAGGGATATAGGGTCAGAGAGATCAACGTAGAGAAAGGAACCGCTGCATCCGTTCAGGTATTTACAGAGTTTGAAGCGGATGGCAAGAGATGGTCAACGATAGGAGTATCGCCAAACATCCTCAAGGCCAGTGAGGAGGCGCTTATCGATGGTTATGTCTACTATCTCTACAGGATGAGAGGTTCGAATAATTCTACGCGCAAAGCCGATGTTTGATCAATGTGTTGACAAGGACAAGCGCACTAGTTTTCGCCTAATCCATTAGGCAATACGTATGTGCAGCCTAGTGTGCGTCGTCGATTGCGCGCGCAAAACCTAACTTAAGTAAGGCTTGAAGGAAACATCACCTCGAACCAATATGAGTAACAACAACATTGCCCCCCAAACAGGAGGGAAAACGATAGAGAAGGTCAGCTACCCAAACGAGACCATGAGACTCTTGTTCGAGAGAGCTAGCTGCAGGTCCTTCTCTGAGAGAAGCGTCCCCGGAGATGCTCTCAGAATGGTCCTTGAGGCTGGCACACATGCACCGACCGCAGGCAACTTGCAGCCCTACTCGATAATCAAGATTGAAAGCCCAGAGACAAGCAGAAGGCTCGCCGAACTCTGCGGACAGAAGTTCATAGGCGAGGCCCCTGTCAATCTGATCTTCTGCATCGACCTCCACCGCCTGGAGAGGTGGACGGAGCTTGAGACAGCACCGTTTACTGCAACAAGCTCGTTCCGCCATTTCTGGGTCTCATTCCAAGACACTGTGATGTGCGCACAGAACACCTGCACGGCCGCAGATGCCATGGGACTGGGCTCAGTCTATATCGGCACCGTGCTCGAAGCATTCCCCAAACTCCGAGAAATGCTTCAACTTCCAAAGGGTGTCTTCCCCGTCATTCTCCTTTGCCTCGGATACCCTAAGATGAAGACTGCGCCCCGAAAGAAGCTTGGAACAGATACGATCGTACACGACGAGAAGTATCGTGAGATAGAGGACAGCAAGCTTCTGAGAGCCTTCAATGAGAAGTACAGCGGCTCGGATGATCGGAGACTAGACGTTACCGAAGAACGGATCAATACCATCTTTGAGGTCTGCAAGAAAGTTCGGAACGAGGACTTCGCAAAAGGTGCGTGGAAAAAATCAAGCAAAATGGCTACATCCATTCTGTACAGAGATACTTCGGCCTTCACTACCGAGCGGACAGAATGCCCCAAGGAAACGTGGAGTATCTGAGTATCATGGAGGCATCGGGCTTAAACTGGTTCAAGAAGTTCCGAACAGAAACGTAGCGCGCGGGTAGAAAAGGCCGAAGATGGTCGTCATCGAATTGATACGGCCGGCCGCTAAGAGTTAACGTGAAGTAACGGAGAAGTTTTGAATGGCGGTTAAGAGGAGGTTTCCGTGACGGCAGGCGATGCCAAGGCTACCGGTTATGATAGAAGCGAAGCGATGGGGCGAGAGGCGATTCCGAAACTGCTGCTCCGTTTCTCGGTGCCAGCTATAATTGCTGCGGAGACAGCCGCTGGTTATAACTTGTTCGACGCTATTTGGTGCGGTCGCCTTGGTACTGAAGCGCTCGCCGCATTGACTGTTGCCGGCCCGCTAATGGTGATATACAGGGCCATCGGTTCGGGAATTGGGGTTGGAGCTGCGTCTTTAATCGCCAGGAGTCTTGGGGCTGGAAAGAAGGAGGAAGCGAACAGGGCTGCCGGCTGCAGCATCTCTTTGTTCTTTATACTAAGTGGTCTGGTGACTATTATCTGTTTAATGAATCTGGAGACTTTGCTGCGACTATTTGGCGCTGATGACTCTGTTCTGCCTTTTGCCGAGAGCTACATGCTTGTTGAAACATACTCCCTTGCTTTGGACTTCTTTTTGGTTGTTCTTGTGGACCTTGTCAGGGTTGAGGGAAGGCCGATGCTTGCCAACGCTAGTATGATTACTGCCTCCATAACGGACCTTATCTGGAGTCCAATCTTGGTATTTGGTATTGGGCCGTTTCCAGCCCTCGGTATAGCGGGAGCTGCGCTTGGAACCACAATAGGCCGAGGTATCGGGGTATCAGTTCTCCTTATCTATTTAGGCCTAGGCAAGTCAATATACCAATTCAAACCTAGTTATTTCCTGCCAAATCTTAAGACAGTGACTGAGATTTACGGCGTAGGAATATCTCAGACGGTGCGGGCGAGCGGCGCCTCTATATCTCAAATATTAGCTAGCAGAGTCGCGGCATCTTTTGGAGTTATCCCGCTGGCTGTACTGGGTGTTCTCATGAAGGTGAACATGATAGTCTTTGCGTTCTGCATTGGTATTGGTCAAGGGATGCTACCACTGGTTGCATACAACTTCGCTGCTCAAAAGAAAGAACGTGTCGGTGAACTTGTCGTTAAGGCTGGGCTGACTAGTACTGTGTGGGGAGCGCTGTGGTGGGTAGTAGCCACGTTGTTTTCAACTCAAGTTATGTCCGTGTTTAGCACGGCCCCCGATTTCTTGACCGGAGGACCGCCAGCTCTCCACATGTTTGCTTTGGGCTTCTTCACCATAGGTCTCCAACAAAACCTAAGCGCCTTTTTCCAAGGAATCGGCAAGGCGGTTCCATCTCTGGTGGTGGCGTCTTCTCGTCACATCATCTTTTTGATACCATGCCTCTTGATAATGCCCAGCATATTTGGTTTAGCCGGGTTATGGGCAGCCTATCCTGTCGCCGATGCCTTGTCCGTTGTGCTCACTTTGGCTTGGACGGGTATTGCGTTTCGCAGTCTAGAAATACCGTTTCGTCTTCGTTCGACCTGATCTGCTCTCTGTCCGGGTTTATGATACCCTTGCTAGCTGGATGGCGGGAAGGGCCTCAGACGCGCTTCGGAAATTTCTTGTCAACCGCTAAAGAAAATCCAGAACTCGAGCGCGTTGCATGCTTGCTTCACTGGCGCCTTACTTGGCATTGATAGGCCTAGTCGCAGCAGGAACTATAGCAGTAGCTATTAGGAAGCCCAGACACTAGAACCGATTGATCCCATATTTCATATTTTGGGTCTAGAAATTCGTGTTTTCTTGTGCCACGTACCACTATTATTCTAGGCAGAGACAGTGTGCTGCAACTATTTTCCACAAAACATAGAAACTGAAACCACTTTTCTTCCTAAGAAAATAGCTCCCAAACCCATAAGCGACTTCCACGTGTCAGCCTCTGACTTCCACGTCTCAGTTACACGTCGAATTTCAAACTTACACGTCCACTAGGAAAACATCTTACTACCTATATCCCCCCACACATGGTGCGGCCGAACAGATTTGAACCTTTAGAAGTGCGACTTAGAGCCCGGATAATGATCCGCTACTCATAAGTAGATCCGGCATAACCAGCATGCTTGAGGACCAAGAATGAAGACCTACGTTCGTCTGATAATCTCTGTTGCCTTGTGTCAAGCAGCTGGGATAATCGGTTCTCTTTTTACTACTCCGGCGATAAGCAGTTGGTATGCTAGTCTGAGGAAGCCAGCTTTCGCTCCGCCTAACTGGGTCTTTGCGCCAGTATGGACAACACTGTATTTCTTGATGGGAATATCGCTCTTCATTATGTGGAATATTGGCCTTGAGAAGAACTCAGTCAGAAAGTCAATCGTCGTATTTGGCATCCAGCTTCTGTTGAACGTCTTCTGGTCCTATCTCTTTTTTGGATTGAAGTCACCGCTTCTTGGTCTTGTTGAGATAGTGGTGATGTGGCTCATGATTCTTTTGACTATACTCGTTTTTTTCAGGATATCAAAGAAAGCCGCTGTACTTCTGATCCCCTATTTGATGTGGGTAAGCGTCGCAAGCTATCTGAATTATTCAATTCTAGTACTCAATCCATGAGTACAGCTCGCTCTCAATAATCGTAGTAGGTCGTATCGTCGTCCGTTCGTGGGAACAGAATTCCGTGTATGTGCGCGCACCAAGCTATGCACCACCACCGAAATTACTGTGACGACGGTTCGATTTGCGATTCTTACCATTTCCCCCCTTCGTTGATTTACCGTGGTAAATTCGAAATCGACTGGAATGAGTGAAAGAAATGTCGTCACACGGTTTTTCTTATGGAATCTGATTGTTTTGGAAATTGGATTTTGAATGTTTGCGGGTTCCCACATATTGTTAATGGAAATCGTGGGCGAACTACACAGGAAAACACTCCTATATGCAGACTAGATGAGGATTTTGTGAGTATAGAAAGCCACGCGCACGTGAGAGATGTGCTAACAGAAGGGTTTTGATGCAACTGATGCGAATGCTTGAAGGCAAGATGGCGGTTAGTGCGAAAGACTACGTAAATCTAAAGTACGAGCTCAGATACTAAGGCGCTGTTGCAGAGATTGGCTATGGAGCGCGTTACTTTCGTCGTCAACTGGTGCGTCTCAAGAGGTGTGACATGTTGGATAAGGAAGATCTAGCGAAGGTGTTCAAACTAAAGGAAGAGATGGACAAAGTTTCAGATGAACTCATGAGGAAAGCGGAAAGGATTGGTGGAGACGTAATGACGATTAGGAATCATCCGGAAGTGAAAGAGATCTGGAATAGACTGTGCAGGCTTCACATGAAGGCAGTTGTCAGTTGCGAGTATGATTCTATGGGAGATCAAGAGATGGTTAAGGTCTGCCAGGAAATCATGCGACCAAGGGCATGCGTGGAAGCGCTTCATCTATCGGAAGAGGATACTTGCTGCGGAAGATTCCTGAAAAGGATGAAAGAATCAAGACAGTAGCTAACAGATTTGCCGTAGCAATTGTGATAAAACCAAAATCGCCTGGGTTTTGGTGCGCGCGATTGTGCATGAATCTGTGTGGACAATAGCTTGGACTTGCAGCTTCTATAGACAATCACCACAGATCCGTGATGGCGAATTCTTCAGAGTTGACGAGAAGGGCGTGCACCTCAAGATTCCAAGAAACGATTTTGGAGTATTCTCGATTCTTCAATACACACGCGAAGAGGAAGCATTCTATAGGAGCTGGAAGCTCATGTTCGCCAAGGGCGCGCCCAAGAAGAAGCCTAAGAGAACCCAAGGGCTGGGACGAATACACACAGGTCTCGCGCTACACCTGATTCTCCGTCAGGTCTTTCAAAGGAGAAAACTCAAGTGGGTATGCCATTGCTCTCAAGTTTTGTCTTATTTGATCAGTCAGGAAGCGCGCGCCAGAGCCACTCCAGAAGGCATTGGTACTTCCGTCGGCTTCATAGTAAGCAAGAAATAGTACAATCTGCATGCAGGAGTGGCCTCGCCTAGGCGTAACACGATATGCAAAGGATCACAGGAATTCTGCATCAATCGCTAGAGACGGCCAAAAAGATGAGAAAACTCCTTTTCATCGTGGCCGCAATCTATGTAGTATCCTTCCTGGCCGGATACGTGATGATTTACGCCCGACTGCCTTTTGCCGTGGCGTTCAGCGAAGTAGTTATCAAGAGTATCCTTGGCAGGTCAGTCCTTTCGCCGATTATCGAGGCTCTTAAGAGCGGAAATCTCGCACTAGCAGTTGCTTCTACATTCCTTGTCAATCTGTTGCTCGCCGCCTTTGCGACAACAACCCTTCCTGGATTGATTCCTTTTGTAGGCGGACTAGGATCTGCAGGAATGAGTGCACTACGCGGATTAGTTGTGGGCATGACATACTACTATGCTTTCGGAGTTTCCATGGGTTATACTGTTGTCGCCTTAGGCACGGCGATCCTCGAGTTAGGCGCTTACGTTTTCTCTGCGACTGCTGGAATCAACATCAGCCTATCTTCAGTATTCCCGAAGAGGTATCAAACTCAGAGTGGATGGGTTGCGTTTAAAGAGTCGTGGAAAGACGCTGCCAGGATCTATGTCATAGTCATAGTCCTACTCGCACTTGGAGCCATATGGGAAACGGTCGGTATCTACGTCGCATACGTTATGACGTAGATTGCCGCGGTCTTGATTGAACCAGCGCGCGCTGACTTTGACATCGAGTATCTTTGCGCCCTTCTCCTGAAGTCTTCATAGGTGGTTTTGTCATTTCCTGGCTTAGGGTTGCCTCGCCTAGCAAGACAGCACGCTTACTTGCTGACGCTTTATCCAAAGGTCATCGAGGCTAGCCACATGAGGCTGTGGACTTATTGTAGGACTCCTAGCGATTCGAGACGTTCCTTGTCATAGTACTCGTAGTACCAGTCCTCGGCCTCCCTGCTGTTTGGAGCGAAGCTGGCGGCTTTCATTTGTGCTCTGGTTAGTGCAGTTGCAATTCAAATATAAAGTCATCTGAAGAAGAGTAGCGAAAATGTTTAATATTCTTTCCATTTCCAATACAAACGGTTAGCAAAGATGCAAGAGGTCCCCGTAGACAAAACAGATGTTAAGATCATCCAGACTCTCATTTCCGACGCAAGGTTATCCTACAGACAGGTTGGGAAAAAGAGCGGAGTATCCGCCGCAACAGCTATGGTCCGGATCAAGAAGCTAGAGAAAGCTGGGATCGTAGAGGGCTACACTGTACGTCTCAATCATGAGAAGCTTGGTTATGAGCTCACAACAGCCACAGAGATCATTGTGTCCAAGGGTAAGATGATGGAGGTGGCGAAAGAGATCTCAGACTATCCTGGAGTCTGTTGCGTTTACAACATTACAGGCTTGTCTGACGGTCTCATTTTGGCGAAGTTCAAGAATCGTAGCGAAATGAGCAACTTCACGAAGTGGATGCTCTCTCTGCCTCTCATCGAAAGAACCAATACGCATGTTGTTCTCACAACAGCGAAAGAAGACCTTAGCCTTCTCTAGAATCAGAAATGCGCGTGAGATGCTTTCTCACTGTCGATCTAGTCTTTCAAGAAGGTCTCGAACTCGACGAGGCACCTTTCACGCGATATGTCTTCGTAGGATTTGTTTCCCAGCTGCATGTTGACTCTGTCCTTGTAGATGTCAATGTACACAGGTCCCTTTCCTTTGATCTTGCAGATGATGGACAATCTTCCCCCAATTCTTCCGCTGCTGCCGACTCCTTCGAACTTCTGAATATCGCCCAGAATCCTCCTGTAAAGTGCGACTCCTGCCTCGCCAACAGCCGCAATCGCTTTCTCCTCGTCAATCATCTGGTTCGCACGCGCTTACCCAAAGACGTAACCAGTACCTGAAAAATCAAACGGATTGGATAGCGCACGCTAACGACTACTACGGAGTGAAATGTCAATCATGGATTTTCTGCGCCAGAAGAGTGAAGAATCCTTCGATGTCTATGTTGCCGCCGCTGACAATCACTCCTATTTTCTTTCCCTTCACAGGGATGTGCCCGGTGAGTATCGCTGCCAAGGATACGGCACCTGAGGGTTCCACTACAAGTTTCATTCGTTCCCAGAGAAATCGCATTGCGTCAAGTATCTCTCGCTCTGAGACGAGAAGGATGTCGTTCACGTTTCCCCGGATGTAACGAAGAGTTCTTTCGCTCAGATTCGTTCGGAGGCCATCGGCAATAGTGTCGATGCGAGTGTTCGATTCTAGTTTGCCTGATCTAAAGGACCGAGATGCATCGTCGACGAGTCTAGGCTCAACCCCGTATACCTGAATGCTGGCGTTGAACCCTCTGGCTGCAATAGATGTGCCGCTCAGCAAGCCACCTCCTCCGACAGGCGCAACGATGATCTCCAAGGCACTGTAGTCCTGTAGGAGTTCCAAGGCAGCTGTTCCGGCTCCGGCTATCACCCGATCATTATCGTAGGGGTGAATCAATGTGTAGTCATGCTCGGCGATGAGCCTCTCTGTTGTCTCGTGCCGCGACTTGACAGTACTCTCACAGAATACAACTTCTGCGCCATAGGTATCTCGCGTGGCACTCACCTTGACCTGAGGAGAGTTCTTTGGCATCACAACAACGGCCTTGACGCCTAGAAGCCGTGCCGCTAGCGAGAGAGCCTGAGCATGGTTGCCGCTTGAGTGAGTGACGACGCCTCGTCGTCGTTCTTCTTCCGTGAGTTGCGATACTGCGTTGTATGCACCCCGCATCTTGAACGCCCCCATTCTCTGGAAATTCTCACACTTCAGAAAAACCTCAGCACCTGTACGAGCGTTCAGCGTACGTGAGACCATCACAGGCGTCCGGTTCACAGCAGATCTAATCCGTTCATGTGCGGCGAGGATGTCTGAGTATTGAACACTAGGGATAGGCAAGTCTGATCTACTCCTCGGTTAGCGGGCGTTCTTCTTATGGAAGAAGTGCGCGAGCGAACCTAACTCTTTCGCTCCTAAGCTCCGCGCGGGTAGTGAAGAGCACTCTTCGCTATTCCAAGTTTCTTGGCCTCTGCAGTGGATAACTCCAGATAGCTCAATAGGGCTCTCTGCAAAGGATTGCTGTGGTTCCCATGTTGACAGAAGGCAAATTGAATTTCGGTGTGCACATACCACCTGAAGGCAAAGACTTTGCAGCCATGAAGGAATTCTGCATAGCTGCTGAGAATCTGGGGTATGATCTGTTCACGATAACAGATCACTTCATGAACATGGCGAATCCTTCCGGTCGGGAGAATCATCCGCTTGAATGCTGGACTGTCTTGGCTGGTCTAGGCGCAGTGACGAAGAAGATTGCGATTGGGCCGTTGGTCTCATGTGTCAACTATCGTCACCCCACCGTTCTTGCGAAGATAGCTACGACAGTCGACATCATTACGGGAGGACGCTTGGTGTTTGGCATAGGGGCGGGTTGGCATGAGATGGAGTTCAAGGGATTCATGGGCAGGTTTCCTTCACCGAGGGAGAGGCTCGACGGGCTCGAGGATGCGATACAGATCTGTCGCAGCATGTTCGAGAACGAAACCACCAGCTATTCCGGAAGACTGTATTCTGCAAGGAACGCTTTGAATTCTCCGAGACCTGTCCGGAACGCGATACCGATCATGGTGGGTGGATCGGGTGAGAAGAGAACTCTGAAGATAGCGGCCAAATACGCTGATATCAGCCACCTCTTCGCGAATTCGCCCCAAGAACTTAGTCACAAGCTGCACGTGTTGCGAGGACACTGCCTAGGTGTGAAGCGAGATTTCTCCAAGATCAAGATAGCTGTGGGGATGCGTGTACTGCTTAATCCGACGGAGACGAATATCAGAGCCCAAGCCGAGCGGATCGCCGGTATGGGTAGGATCTCACTTAGCGAAGCGGAGAGGGGGGTGCGAGCGAACGCAGGGGTAGACAACGTAGCCAAGACCGTACAGGAGTACGAACGCTTAGGAGTAAGCCTTATCACTCTCACCCTGCGCCTTGAAGAAATGAAATCGTTCAAGGACCAAGTCATATCAAAGCTCAACTAACGCGCTGGCTAGCAAGCACTTCCTCAACTCTGACATCGCCACCAGAATCTACTTTGTACTCGCCTTTGGCAGTGTTGAGTATTACCTTTGCGACTTTTTCAGGCGGCATTTTGCCACTGAAGTTGTTCATCCTCGTCGCGGTCGCTGTAGGATGGACTGCATACACTTTCACGTTGGGTAGTTCTTTGCTGAGAGCTCTGGAGAATCCCCTGACGCCGAACTTTGTGGCACAATATGAAGTTGCGTTTTCATGTCCTTCAAAAGCCATGCCGCTTCCGATGTTTATGATCGTATCTTTTACGTAAGGCAAGGACTCTTTAGTCATTTTCATCAACCCCTCCAAGTTTGTCCCAATTTGATCCTCGATCTCTTTGAAACTCTGATCCCTCAGATGTTTACGAACCATTACTCCGGCGTTGTTTATCAGAACAGATATCTCGCCGAATCTTTCGACAGTCTTCTTGACAGTATTCCTAATGCTGTCATCATCCATAAGATTTAGCTGTGTTACCAGAACATCTGGTGCACCTATTGCAAGACACTTCTCTCCAACCTCCTCGGCCTCTTTCCTATCTTGGTAATATGTTACCACGACCTTGCATCCTTCTTTGGCAAATTCATATGCCGTTTCTCTACCAATGCCTACGCTGGAACCTGTGATCAGGATCACTCTGTCTCTCAAATGGATCGTCATAGCACTCGTCAATCCACTATTTAGAAGGTCGCATATAACTGCCTAGATGTGCACTTGGCACGCGCACTCTGTCTATAGAGAATGACTCGTCAGACACAACTTGAGTTCACAAGATGTGAGTCCTCCTTAAATTCGAAATCCGCTGTCTCATCGGTGAGCTACAATGACAAAGGACCTGACAGTGGAAAAACACTCAACGATCGAAGTGGATCTGGTCGAGGGAAATCTCCTAGCCGGCCACGGTTCGACGATCAAGGCGAAGTCTGGAGACAAGATCTCCATAAATGGAGTGGCAAAATTCGAAGGAGACTGCGAGATACTTTCGAGTCTTGAGGCTAGGGATCTTGACGGAGAAGATGGAACCATTCACGTTCAAGGAGACTTGCTCGTTGAGCAGTCTGTCGATGTGGAGGACGGAAGATTGGTCGTAGACGGTGGTCTTCAGGCCCATGACGTTGAAGTTGGAAAGGAACTCAGGATTGGAAGAGACTTGAAGTGCCAGAGCCTTGACGTGGGAGGTAGTCTCAAGGTTGAAGGAAACATGGAGGCGCAAGAAGCCGAGATTGGGGGAAGAGTCTCGGTTGATGGTAACCTCAAGGGAAATTCGCTTGACGTTGGTGGGTCGGTGAGAGTTAGGGGGCTGACTGAGCTTGAGAAACTCGATGTGGGTGAAAAGGCCGAGGTTGCTGGAGGAACCATTCGGTCGATAGATGTTGGAGGGAAATTCGAGTCATCAGGAAAGCTGAGTTCAGAATCAATAGATGTAGGTGGTACAGTACGGCTTGCAGTTGGTGAACGAATCGGGAAGATCGAGGTGGGAGGAAGGCTTGACGTTGATGGCAGTATGAACTTCGATGAGATTGATGTCGGAGGCGTTGCAAGGATCAAGGGCCCAGTTAAAGGAGGAAGAGTGGAAGTCGGGGGAAGATTGAGAATGGAAAATAGCGCCTCTGTAGAGGAGTTGGAAGTAGGCGGATCAGTGGAAGCAGACGGAGAATTAGACGCGCGTACGGTAGAGGTGGGAGGTTCTCTGATGGCTGAGCTTTGTCGAGCCACAGAAGTTGAGGTGGGCGGAAAGGTTGAAACTAGGAAGGGGATGAAGGCGGAGAGGTTCGAGATAGGAAAACGAGGAAGAATAAGAGGACCTCTGGTCGCTGAGAGGGTCAAGATCGGCGATAAGGCGGAGGCAGACGACATTTACGCTGGCGAACTGCAGATGGGTGATGACGCTTCGGCCCGCAACATATACGCCAAGCGCGCATTACTCGGTTCAGATTGCAGAGTTTCCGGTGAGCTATTGTACGTTGAGGAATTGAGAGTTGGAGAGGATTTGAGATCTCAATCCGAGCCCAAGAAAGTGGAAAGACTTCCGGAGCCCCCAATCTGAGCGATTCTCACAACAGCGGAAGCAAGAGAACGAGAATCGAACTCTACGCAGACGTACTCAGAATTCTCAGAACACACGCCGGAGGATACAGAATCACGAGATTGTCCTATGGAGCGAATATGCCTCTCGACAGGATGAAAAAAGTGGCCGACAAACTCATCTCTTTCGGATTGATCACAAGGAGGACAGACGATCCCGCCATCTATCTCATTACGACAAGAGGAATCGAATTCCTAGAAGCATACAAGAAACTCGCAACGTACCTAGAGTAGCCTTGGAACGTGACTGACGACATGAGGTTTGTCACCCAATGATGAGCTATGTAGGATAGCCCGCTAGGTGATGAGGCGAAACAAAATCATGTCTGCAGTTGGACTAGCAATCGGGGATTACAGGAGCATACCGAAGGAAGCCATATACCTGATCTACTCGAGTTTCCTTCCCTCCTTGGCCATGGGGATGTTCTACATAGACATCTCCTACTTCCTGACCACTGTACAGGGGCTATCTGACGTTTTCATGGGTACAGTAATTATGGTGATGGGAATCACCGCGGTGGTGACGAGCATCCCGTTAGGCATAGCGGCCGACAGATACGGCAGGAAGAAATCTCTAGTAATAGGAAACATTCTAGCAAGCTGCTCAATTGTCACGTTCGGCCTCACGACGGACTACCTCATACTGCTAGTGTCGGCGGTGGTGGGAGGGATTTCTCAGGCAGCCTTCAACGCTGCCGGAGGCGCTCTTTTAGCTGAGAAGGCTGGAGACGAGAGCAGGACCTCCGCGTTTTCTCTCTACTCTTTCGCTAACAGTTCTGCCTCTGGGCTGGGTAGCTTCATGATTCCAATCATGCTTGGCGTGGAGAGCCTTGGGCTCGGCATCAAGAATGCTCATGTGATGCTCTACGTGTCTCTAGGTCTGCTCAGCCTGTCGTCGACCTATCTCATGTTGAAGGTGAGCGAGTCGAAGCGTCCGCCAGGGTCAAAGAGGAGAGGAGTGCTGTCGAAGAGATCGATGAAGATGCTGGCTAGATACGTGGTTCCTAGCGCTATTGTTGCTTTCGGCGCAGGCATGTTCGTGCCCCTGATGACAAGATGGCTTTATCTCAAGTACGGAGCCTCGGACGCAGTAAGCGGCCCCATCCTCGGCACATCTAGCTTCCTGATCGGCTTCGCGAGCCTAACAACCCCGGCCCTAGCAAGGAGATTCGGAATAGTGAAGGCGATCGTGCTTACTCAAAGCATGTCAACGCTCTTCATGCTCGCCACACCACTTTCCCCAAACTATCTCGTTGCCAGCGCAACCTACATCGTTAGAGCATTCCTGATGAACATGTCCAGTCCACTCCAACAATCGCTGATCATGGGCCTAGTGGCGCATGATGAGAGAGGAGCCGCGTCAGGGATCAGCGCCGCCCTCTGGAGACTACCCAACTCCTTAAGCACAAGAATCGGCGCGGCCCTTATGGGCGCAGGCATGTTAGCGGAACCGTTCTACTTCGCCACTGTTCTCTACATGGTCTCCATAACCATCTTCTGGCTCGCTTTCAGAAAGATGAAACTACAGAGCTCCACTTAGCGACTACTGAATTCCTCAGGCGCACGTGCGCGCACGCTCAACATGAATAGGCACGCGCGCTGTGAATTTCTAATAGCTTCAACACGGCGGCGAAAAGCAAACTGGCCAGCGCCACCGCCATGAAGGTATAAGCAAAAGAGAACTCCGCCACGAACCCCGCAAGAAACGGACCAACCATCGACCCAACACCAAGCAATCCCTCGAAAACACCTGCTCTACGTCTAACCGAGAGATCATCACCCCGCAAGACCTGATCCAGCGCGTACGCGTAGAGTAGGCTGAGGCCTGCCGCGAGAACGACTACTCCTACATACATGAGGAATCTATTCCCAACGTAAACCATGAGAAAACCCAGCGACGCCAGCAACATCCTCAAATACGGGCGCGCCTGGATGCTCAGCGCTCTGTGAAAAATAAGGACTCTAGTGAAACCGAAAAGGAAGAGCAAGACCCCAAGCTCCAAAGCGCTGATCTCAAGCGTAACAGCAAACACTGGAAAGAAGGCGAAGAATACTGAAGCTATTCCGCCTAGGAAAGCAACCGTAAGAATGAGTTTCGCCGGCATTCCACCGAGACTGGCTACGGGCCTCTTGTTCTGATCCACCATGTGACTCGCTGACTTGTATCGAAGAATCAAGATCATGTTCAGAATGGCAAACGAGGCTGCCACGAGAAACGGTTTCCTAACATCGAAGAACATTATGACGCTGCCTGCGATGATCGGGCCTATCATCTGTCCTAGGCCCCAGGAGATATTGAATCCTCTCAGCGCATCTCCACTCTCTCTTGAAGTCCTGATCTTCGCGATCAGTGACTCTAGGGTTGGCCAGAACGTAGCCATTGCTAATCCTTCCAAGGCTCTTAGCACAATCAGCTCTGATGGAACTCGTGACAAGTAGAACAGCAATGCTGCAGCAAGATCCAGCATCGTCGCCAAGAGCAAAACCTGTCTCCTGTCATGTCTAGCAAGAGCATACCCAGCCACGAATGTCCAAACGAAATACACAACTCCTCTCGATGTTGCTAGCAATCCTATCTCGAAAGGAGACGCGTGGAGAGATAGCGCGAGCAGCGGAATCGTCACGGCAACAATATTGGCAATCATTTCAGTGGAAAAACTCAGGAAGAACGGACTACGTTCAGTATTCTTGAACACTGATCCTCAACAGTCGGCCAGCCAAGAACAACCATTACAGTATAAAAGCTGATCGCGCAAGCCGATGTCCTTGGGCACGCGCCACTTCATGGCCTTCGTTTGGTTCTGCTTGCCACCACTCAGTAGCGCGCGCTAGACTTCACCCGCAACGCTACGCATAGCCTGTGGCGGAAAAGGACTAGTGCACGTTGCGTCGATACCTTCACTTGTTCCTCGAGCATCGTCTTCTTCGTCGCAGCAGGGTTAATGCTGCTGTGAGGGATGATGTCGCTACGATTAGAGTTGAAGGGAACTCGGGGATCACGGTACCCCAGTATCCTAGATGGTCCAGCTCCAACGCGCCACCGCTCTCGCCGCTCATGTATGCGCTTGGCATCGCAACATAACCATATTGCTGGTAGGGGCCGATCCGATTCTCAGCTATGCTCCATTTGTACAAGGTGCCTGTTCTCGGGTCTATGGTGCATGACTCGCCGCTGAGCAGGCCTGAAAGAGTTGGGTACCAGCCATCGTACACAGCCGTGCCCGATCCGGTGATCTTCACATGCCTGTTCCCGACTTCTCTGCCGAAAGGCACAACCTCCACCTCAACATAGTAGTCGCCCGATTGCCAGGGGGCACCATAGATCCCGTATGGTGCTCCTGGCGCACCGTATCCACCAGGCTTCCAAGGAGATGCATCGAATGCTCTATCGAAGCCGTTCTGAGCATATTGCGATCCTGAGCCTGAGGCATATGGGTCAGGTAGCCCGGAAATGGTGATTCCGAGTTGTTCAGTGCTGCGGGGGACGTAGTTCACTGTCTCCAGCACTTGGGCGCTTAGGCTGCTGGTTGCCCTGAGGCTGTGGCCCGGCCCGAGGACGTTTCTCAGGCTGCTAATTGTCGTGGGAAGAGAATCCGACGGCCGTCCCTTGATCACCTGTCCGGCGGAATTGAATGGGCTGGCTGTGCCGTTGATGCTGCTGCTTGTGAGCCATTCGCCGACGAGATTGTCATTGGCGTCAAAGAGACGCACGCGCACGGTGCTGTTGTATCGGAGCTGCTCGAAGATTTGTTCATGCCTGAAGCGCATTGAAAGTGTGATCTGTGTTCCGACGGCAAGTTTGATGAAGATGTCAGAGACGCCGCCTCTTGTCGCGTATATTTGGATTGGCTTTGCCTGCTTCGTGGCTTGATCCAGTTGCATGACGTAGCCATAGGTTAGGGCTCGCAGCTCGTATGAACCGGAGTCGAAGCTGCACGGGTAGTAGCCAACATCTGTATCAGAATGCTTGTAGGCCTCCTGTCCCTCGTAGAAGAGAATGGCGAATGAGCTCTGCTTGCTTGACCAGCTCTGACCCAGCTTGTTGATGACGTAGTCACCTTGCTTGATTCGATATGAAGTTCGGATCAGTCCGACCATTCCGACTGGTTGCGTCAGGCCGTCGTGCGTGTAGGAGTTGCCGTCAGGCGCCCAGAATGTGTGTCCTGCCAGGCGGTTCACTCCGTAGCCAGTCAGCTGCTCGCCATCCTTCCAGATCTGAAGATAGATGTACTCGTCAGGGTAATTCCATGGTTTGCTGACTGTGGGGTGCTGCCAGTCTGTTGATTGGAAGGTTATGTTGAACATGGCTCCTCGGTACATGCGGTCGCTGATCGCGATCTCGCCTCCGCATAATCCGAATGATATCGGTTGGAAGGCCTGCCCAACGTATCCATACATGTATGTTTGGACAGTGTATGTGCCGGAGTGGAAGCCGTAGTTTCTTCCGTTACCGCTGCCCCAGTAGCTCATTGTCTGCGCTCGTATGCCGCGTGAATAGATTGTGGCGCTGGTGCTGCCTGCTGGGATTTCGTCCGCTTTCCATCCCCAGAGAGAACCTCCGGGTCCCTGAACCTGAAGGTAAAGGTGGCGCAGGTCCGGGGCTTTTCCAGGTATGGGCTTCGACACGAAGGAGCCTTGTAGTTCGTTGAAGTGGACGGTTTTCTTCATGTAGTTGCTGAGGCGCAGGTCGAACTGGATGGAGATGCCGCCGGGCCACTCGGCTGCTGGCACCTCGAATGTTACGTGTTGGAAGGTTTCGCCGTCTGGCTGGACCTGTGCGTAGCCGTATGTGAATCCGCGTATCTCATAGCTTCCTGGTGGTAGACCGTCGATCCATGTCGCGTTGAGTTGTGGGACGTGGCCGTCAAGGAGGGCTGGTGCGCCGTAGAGGGCGCCGTCACCGAACTTGAATCTGAAGCTTGACTGTGTGTTCGACACCTGCCATCTCTGCGCAGGTCCAACTCCGTCAGGGTCGAAGCCTTTCGCATATTTGCCGCCGTATCCTGGCCATGGGAATCCGATTGGGATGTCGCCCCAATTCGCTGTGACGCCGCTTGGTGAACCTAGCTTGGTTGGTGTTGAGACAGGTGACCAGGATAGAGCCTGTGTTGTCAACGTGTAGCTGAACCCGTCGTAGTTGTCCTGCGTTGCTTCGCATGTGGAGCCGGGCGAGGCGGGAAGTTGGCCGAGCTTGTAGATCTCAACCTTGATGTCCTGCTTTGTTGCTCCGTCATCGGGATCGTTCTGCCATGTTACCCAGTTGATTCCGCCTGTTCCGCATTTGCTCAGGATGTCCCCTTGGATGACGACTCCGGGCATGAGGTAGCCGTCGGTGTAGTAGGATTGGCCTTTGAGCAGTTTGAGGCCGCTTTGAAGCAGTTTCTCGGGGAATCCGGCTGCTGATGCATACATGTCGTATATGCCGGGTGCTACTCCTTCAACTTTGAATTGGCCGTTGGCGCTTGTGTTGAAGTAGCCTCTGGCCTCCACGGGCCGGTTGGTCGTCTGCAATGTGTATGGGTCGATGGCTCGGCCTACGAGTCGCACTCTTCCCGGTAGACTTAACGCTGCTCCGTACTGGACTCCGCTGGCATGTCCGCCATACCTCAATGTTCCTTGCACGTACGCTGGATCGATCTCTCCTTGCACGAGGAGCGTGGGCCAATTCGGGACGCCGTTGGAAAGGAATGTGTGGTAGGGTTTCTCTGGGCTTCCGAGCCAGATCATCTCGCCGGGGTTGACGTTTGTTGAGCTTCCTGACGGGATTGGATTTGCTACTCGCAGTCCTATCTTGAAAAAGTATCTGCCTGCGATCGCGGGAGCGATGACATTGTTGACGCGCACGTATGCCCAGACGTCGCCCAGCGACGCGTTTCCGAATTGGATGAAGCGACCTGTCGTCAGACCGGGAAGGCCGCTGTCACTGTTGACTCTGATGCATGTCCAACGGTTGGGAAAAGTCAACGCTTGAACGTCGCTTCTGGTGACGGGAAGCACGTTGCCCCAGCTGTTTGTGAACGAGGCTACGATACATTCGATCTTAATGCCTTGGAACTCAGGCGGTATCCAGACCTCCATTCTGTCGAAGCTGTATGTTGAGCCGAGGGTGTCCTCGAAGTTGACGGCGAAGAGAAGGTCTCCTTGGACGGGTTGCGCGATGGACAACGCGTTGATCTCGTTGTCGAACGGGCCCCAGATCGTCGGGTTGCCATTGTGGAATAGCCTGTTGAACGACGCATCAGCCTTGATGAGTGAGGTGAGTATCGCGCCTGAAGAGTCAATGTCTCCCCCTGGAAAGACGTACCCAGTCAACCCTTTGACGGCAGGGCCGAGACCAGAATCGGGACTCGGGTCTGCATAGTATGCCTCACTGGCTGAGAAGACTGGTGCCAGTCCTATCTGGAAAGGTGTGAACATAAGCGCGAGGATGATCAGAAGTAGGACAGAGACAGCGCTTCTCCCTCGCATGCAACCATTACCAGCTAAGATTCTCAGACGCATGCGAGAAGATCGATTCTGTGGCATATATTATGTTTTGCACACGCCCACTGAAAACCTGCCGGGGTTTTTCAAGCAGGTGTTCTCAAGAAGTAGTTGCATGATTGCAGAGCTATTGATTCTTCGTGAATTCCGCGCGCGCTTCAGAACGTGCTCTCCCTAATCCCCTGATCTTCCAGAGACATATGGATAGAAGAGATGAAACTAGAACTAGGAATGCAATGTCAAGAGCCAGAAGACCCAGCTTCACAGTCCATCTGTCCACGGGCCCAGCGATAGTAACGGTGGTATGAGTGGCCCAAGCGAGTGGGAAGCCATAATCGGTATGAACGAAATCCGGCCAATCATAATGGAAGCTTACAAGAACACCAGACAAACAGATTCCGAGATTCAAGAGATGACGAAACGCAAACCTAATCCAATACATGGATGTCACAACCATTTCGCCGGAGTCGCCAGGGAGCACACGTACATATAATTCTTCAACTGCGACTTATTGCCTGCACCAAATCATGCAGTCCTGCGACGCACCTCTTCTAGTGCACTTGCCTCCGATCGGGCATTCAACCCGCACGTTTTCAAGGGGCAATATCCCATTGAATCGATAGCGCGCCCATAACGCAACTGGCATATATTTGGCTTGTTTGAACTCGTTAATCGCTCTACTGCGTCGACCGTTGGAGAATACCGCGATCAAGCCACGCTAGAACTTTTAAATGCCTTCTAGACCGATCGTCGAGGTAGGATGCGGGGGAGGTTTGACGGGCACTCGCGCATTGTTATGCGCGTTACTGGTTGCCGCTGCAGCTATTATGGCAGCGGGCTTCTTTACGCCTTATCTAAAGCCAACGGTTCTCACCTCCACGCCGACAATGACTGCAACTCCGCAATCGCTAACAACAACGAAACCTGTTTCGACGTCGCTTCAATTGGGTTTTGAGTGGACCAAAGACCCTGGAACTCGTATCTCGGATGGCAGCGTTCCCTACGTTTGCAGATTGAAGGATGGTAGGTTCAGACTGTACTACTGTGGCGAGGGAGGAATTCTCTCCGCCATCTCTGCTGATGGTCTCACTTTTGAAAAAGAGGCGGGAATCAGAATAGCTCGAGCTGACAGATTGGGAAATCCAGAATCAATTGTTGGCGACGCGACGATAGTTAATTTGCTAGACGGCAGAGTGAGAATGTACTACAAAGGAGCGAATGGCCCCGGCGGGCCGGGACAGGGTGTTCACAGGATTTTCTCTGCGGTCTCCTCTGATGGTCTAAGCTTTGAAAAAGAAGGCTTGCGGATCGACTCAGAAAAAACTGGAGATAGAGGATGGGCTTCGGTACCGGAAGCTATCAAGCTTCCTGATGGCAAGGTCAGGATTTACTATGTTTCCGGTGATTTCGAGGCCTCGGGCGGAATCATGTCGGCGTTGTCATCGGATGGCCTGAACTTCCAAAAAGAATCAGGTGCTCGAGTCAAGACGCTAGTGGATCCAGCAATCACGATCTTGCCTGATGGAAGATACTTACTGTTGGCCGTGGTATTGCCGCGTCCTCCCGATGCCTCACAAAAGCCCGAACGACCAATCGGCATCTATAGTTTCACTTCAGACGATGGGCTGGTCTTCAGCAACCAGCAGGTTGTCCTTCAGGAAGAAAGCGTTTTTGACCCATCCATAATAGAACTTGATGACAACGTGTACAGAGTTTTCTACGGCAAAGACATTGGAGGACAACCGGGTCAACCGAATATTGTTACGAAAAGCGTTACTGGTAAGGCGCGCCACATGACTGCAAGTACTGGAATGAAACCTGCTCCAACCACTAGCAAGACCACGACCATCGACACCCATCCAGACACCTTACGAAAGAGCAGCCCACCCATCAATTTCATCGACCACACCATGCTGGCTTCCACGTCTCATTGTCAAGAAATAAGGCGCTTTGGAAGGAATCATCAGGATGAATCATACAATAGTCCGCGCGTGAGGTCAACACCAGTGATTCCAAGCTGACTGTACAGCTGGTCTGTGAATTCGTCTAGTTCCTCTTGCTCTTCCTCGGTGTAGTCTGGCTCTATCTGAGTTCCAAAGAGCACTGCACGTTTGCATTTGCGGCAGACCATCGTCGCTAGCGCACGCGCTTCAGTAAGTGGGCTTTGGCATTCTTGTATCTGGAGGAGCATTTACCGGGCGCTTTGGCTCTGGTCAGCGCCCACTGCAATAGGGGGTCTATCGCTTTTCTCAGCTGTTTTCCGTCCTTCGTCAAATGGTATTGAACCCTGGGAGGTATCTCTGCTACTGCCTCTCGTTGAACCAATCCTTGTTTGCACAGTTCTGCTAGAGTGTCTGCTAGTGATTTGGGGCTTATGCCTTCTAATTCGTTCATCAACTCTGTGTACCTTAGCGTTTCATGGTTCCCTAGCGCGTTGATTACGAGCAGAGTCCACTTCTTGCTGATGGTATCGAGTGTCCCTTCGGCGAAGCATAAGCAGTTACAGACACTTTCCTCCACCATAGTTACTTTCCTACTATAAACTTGATAGTTTAAATGCTATAAAAAGAATAGGTTTTGCAGGTGTCTGAAATGTGTAAAGGTAAATGTACCCATCCAGAGAAGCTCAAAGGAACACCGCAGGACTGCTCTGAAGAACAGATAAGAGAATGCCACCCAGATGTGAAGAAGCATCCATGTGTTGAAGAATCGAAGTAGCGCACGCTTCTTCACGCCCGCGAGGCTGCTTTCGCTCTGTACGTCGTACGTTGACCTAGGAAGATGAAAAGGAACCCCAAGAATAGGAATAGCATGACCGCATAGGAAGGCGTGACAATGCTTTCAACCATCATTCTCTCAGGCCTCGCGGCTGAACCGGGAGGGCCAACAATACCGCACATGAGCCAAGAAGCCAGCATAATGAAGCCGTAGCCGACCGCCTTCAAGTCACCTGCCCTTCTCATACCGCCTTTCTCGAGTCGACTATACTTCATCCAATACCACAGCGTCCCGAGAAAGAGAACTGTCGATAGACCGCCCAGAATCCCAAAGTACCAAGAGAGAATCTCCAAACTCTCATGCTCCCTCCATCCCGCCTCTGGCGTAGATCAGCCCGCCGAGAACGGCGAACATGATCCCTAGAGGCAGAGCCAGGATCCACGCCAAGACCACTAGAGGCGTATTGCCAATGAGGGTCTGAGGCCAAACGTGTTCTAGGAAGCCCTGCGTCCACCCGTATTTAGCATACAACGGATAAAGGAACCAAGGGAGCAACGAGCCCACAGCCATCAAGAGCGCACCAGCTGTGAAGACAGCTACGCCAACCCTGCGATTCCGATCTCTCACCATCTAACGCTCCACACTCTCCAATATGGTCAGCTCCGTCGTCATAAACCGCACTCCAAGTGGATTCTCCTGTCGGCCGCGAGCTCTCTTAACTTGTTCGCCACTCTTGGAAGAGACCTCAATCACGTTTTTCTCTTCTTCCATGCGAGTCAAGCCTCAGCTGTGAGGGATCGGCCTTCGTAGTTGGGTTTCTCTGGCCACTTGCCCGAGCGAGGACGGCCGTATACGAACCCGCGTTGACCATGCGTTCATTGAGCCGTTTTATGCTTGGTCATATTGCTGACTATACGTAGGACCCAGCTTGGTAGCATTGGAGGTGCTGAAATGAGCCCGTCAGAAAGCGACAATAGTTATGTTGTCAAGGTTGTCTCTTTGCGCCAATCCTTCCGAACCAGCTTGGCAGCCGCCAGCGTCACTGCAGTACTGTTGTTCTTTCTCCTATTGGGCATCGCTCGATTCCTAGCGCTCTGACGCCAGAAGATCACTGCAACGACTGCAACCTAGGAAAGTGGAGTTGTTGTGACACAGAATGGGTCAGTGGGCACGACAGACTAATAACTCGCTTATCCTTCAGCTTGTGCGAAGTGGTAATATGTCTGCGGGTTTTCATGGTGCCAAGTATTGCTGGATGAATGGGGAGATAGTGGAGACAGATAGAGCGCTTGTTTCGGCGATGAACGAAGTCTTTCTCGGCATCTTTGAGGGAATAAAGGCCTATGCAGAGGGAGATGTTCTCAGCAAGGGACGCCTCAACATCTTTCAGTGGAACGCCCACATAGATCGCCTCTGGAACAGCGCAGCTGTATGCAGCATAAAGATACCCTACACGAAAGAGCAACTCCTACAGGCAACGAAAGAAACCATCAGAGCGAACGGTTTCGAAACGAACGTGTACATTCAACCTCGAATCTGGCCTAAAGAGGGCAGTGGGCCATTCTTGGGCCTGTCCCAAGAGTTCCATGTAGTTATCCCCGTCTGGACCTTCGAGACACTGTTGGGGAAGGAAAATGCTCGATTCTCTAAGAAGCGCAGGTTCATGGTGAGCAGTTGGAGACGGATCTCATCCGACGCGCTTCCGGCGCAAGCCAAGTGTTGGGCGAACTATGGCAACTCTGCGTTGGCCGTTCGAGAGGCCGCTAGGCTTGGCTATGATGGAGCAATATTCCTCGACAACAGGGGGTTCGTGAGTGAGGGGACAGGGGCCTGCATTATGACTGTGAGGGACGGCAAGGTGATTACACCACCTGTAACAGCATCTATTCTGGAGAGTGTCACTAGGACCGCAGTTCTGACGTTCGCACCTGAGGACTTGGGCATACCTGTGGAGGTTAGAGACCTCACTCGAGTGGAGCTGTATGCGTCTGATGAGGCTTTCTTGTGTGGGACAGGCTACGAGATCACACCCATAACGAGTGTAGATGACATACCTATAGGTGAGGATTACCCGGGCCCCATTACCAAGCGCATCGCGGAGCATTATGCGGAGATTCTGGCTGGAAACGTGCAGAAGCGGAAGACGTGGCTGATGCCCACATAGCATTGGCGTTTCTTCACTACGCTCTTTCGATGATGAATCTAGCCCCCTCAACCATGAAAGAGGATTCAAGAACACTTGTTGAGGAAAGAAGAGGTTTGACTATGCGAGTTGCCCTTGTGACTGGCGCTAACAGAGGCATCGGGTTTGAGGTAGCGAGACAACTGGGCGAAAGGGGAAATCGCGTCGTCTTGGGTTGTCGGGACTTGGAGCGCGGTAGACTGGCCACCGAGAAGCTGGCTTCGATGAAGATCGAGATCGATCCGGCTCAGCTAGATGTAACCAATCAAGAACACGTAGATCAGCTGACCAAGAGAATTCAATCTGACTTCGGCCGGCTCGATATTCTCGTGAACAATGCTGGAATAATGATCGATCACAGCAAAGCCAGCGCCACTGACTTGGATCTGGTTCGGAGCACACTTGAAACGAACTTGTTGGGTCCGTGGCGCTTGTGTAAGGCTTTCATTCCACTGATGGAAAGGAACCATTATGGCAGAATCGTCAATGTGTCGAGTGGCATGGGTTCGTTCCCCGGTGGTGAGGCAAGATCCTCTGGGTACAGATCGCCTGCCTACGGTCTGTCTAAGGCAAGCTTGAACGTGCTTACGCTCATGTTGGCTTCTGAGCTTCGTGGAACTGGCATACTGGTCAACGCGGCGTGCCCCGGACATACCCGCACAGACATGGGTGGCCCTAATGCTCCGAGGTCAGTTGAGGAAGGCGCCGACACGGCCGTCTGGTTGGCCACTTTGTCTGATGACGGGCCGACGGGAGGCGTGTTCCTTGATCGAAAGAGAATGGACTGGTAGCAATTCACTCGTAACATGACCAGATGTCTAGCACGAGGTTCAGGCTTCACGAGCAAGCTAGATTGCCAAGGGATTTTGAAGACAAGATTTACGCGTGTAGGCTGCTCGTGTCTTGACGAGAAAACTTAGCTTGTTGCGTGCATTGCTATGTGCATTTGACGTCCAAGGATTTTGCCAGTTTTCTTAGGTCTTCGTTGCTCATCCATTCTGTTTTGAGGTATTCGCATATCTGTTGGTCGTTTAGTCCGAGTCTTCTCGCTTCGTGTACTGCATGCTGATAAGCTTCTATCTCTGTCGGTCTGTCTACGTAGTCGTATTCCGCGGGGAAGAGTTTCTTTCCTTCCATGAGCTGTCTTATGTGGACGAGTTCGTGGACCAAATCAAGGTATATGCCTGTTTTGTCGCCTTCGTTCAAGTAGCGAGTGCTGACTACTAGGCTTCCGTCTCGAGGGTCAATCCACATGTAACCGCCTATGTAAGTGAACTTGACCTTGAGGTTCTGCAATACTTCTATGGTTTTTTCGCCGAAGATCTGTTTCACGGCTTCAACCTTTTCTAAGCCTTTGAAGTAGTCAGTGAACCGATATGTTGCTCCTGTGGGGTTGACCAGCCAGTCCACGTGGAACAATCGTTCAAGACGCAGTCTCTGAAAGAGGCGCAACAGAGTAGTCAGCAGCAATTCTCGCCAGTTTGTCGTTAGCAATTCCCTTCAGAAGTTATTGACTTCCCATTATGCCAAGTAATGGTAACTCCCACTAGTTTGTATCTCTATGTGATTCTACTGTTCTTGTTCTGTATCAAGGCATCTTACCGTGTGAATCATCCATAGGTTTCTGGAAGAGACAGCAGCCATTCCTAGGCCCCTCACAGAAAACCATACCAAAAGCCAGTTGACGACATTATTTCAGGGCATTCCAGTCGTTTTCGAATTTACCGTGTAAAGGAGGAAAAAGGGGGGAAACGATGAAAATCTGAATTCGAACCGTCGTCGTTCAGTGGTTTGTGTGTGGTTCTAAGTGAAGTCCCTGAGTTTGTGCTTTCTATTGTGTTGTCTCAGGTGCAGTCTTGTTGCTTCTGTGAGCTGTTGAATGGTTCTGTGGGTGTGGTTGGCGCATGTGTCGCGTTTCAGTGCTCTGTTGATGCGGCTGTCGACC